>JAFGDP010000060.1 GCA_016932075.1 Chitinispirillaceae bacterium
AGGACATCGGGCCAGACCGTGGTGCTCACCTCGCCGAGGTGGGCGGTTCGCAGCAAATACATGAAGGTGCGCGACTGGCCGATACCGCCGCCGATGCTCAAGGGAATCTCATCATTGAGAATGGCCCGGTGATAGGGCAACTGCAGGAAATGCTCCTGATCGGCTTCTTTGAGCTGCTGCACCAAGGTCTCCTTGGTCACACGGATCCCCATTGAAGTCAGCTCATGACGGCGTCTGGTCACCGGGTTCCAGACCAGGATGTCGCCGTTGAGCCCGTGATACTGCTTTCCGTTCCTTGTGATCGTGGGCGAGATCCAGTCATCATAATCGGCGGCGCGCATCTCATGGGGATACCCGTCTTCCAGCACATAGCCGATTCCAATGATGAAGATCGCCGGGGACACCTCCTGGACCATTTTCGTCTCCCGCTGCTTGCGCGTGAGGTCTGGAAACCGTTCCAGGATCTCCTCCGCGTGAAAAAATTCCAGTTTTTTCGGTATGGCCGGATAGCCGCCCGCAGCGAGTCCGGGGAACTCTTTTTCGACCATCCGGCCCGCCTCATAGATGACCGACCAGATTTTTTCAACGACATTGCGCAGAAAATCCAGATTGCGCATATCCGCGGTAATGACCCGCTCCCAGTCCCATTGATCAACATACGCGCTATGGTCATGGTCTAGGAAATAGTCCTTTCTCACGGCCCGCATATCAGTGCAGATCCCTTCGCCCACCCGGCAGTCGAACTGCTTCAGGGCCATCCGTTTCCATTTCGTGGCAGCCTGGACCACCTGGGTTTCAATCCTTTTTTCAAGGCCGAGCCCGCATTCAAACTCAATGGGCGTGCGCGAGCCGTCACGGTCAAGATAATCATTGACCCCGCTCTGCCTGGTCACGATGAGCGGTACCTGCACCATAAAGAGATTGAGCTCCTTGCACAGGTTCTCTTCAATGAAATTTTTTACCCTGAACAGCGCCTTCATCCGCTCCTTGTGACTCAGTAACGACTGATAATGGTGGGGAAGAATTTTGTCCACCTCTTCATACGTGCTGATGCCCGGCCCTGCCAGATCTGCTTTTTTATCAACCATCATATACCTCCATGGGGGTGATGTCGTTCCCGTTCCTTGCAGTGAATATCCATTACATGAAAAAGTGATGACACCCGCTTGTTGCCTGCAATACAGTTCTCCTTGCACCGCGGTTGCCGTGCAACAAAATACATATCACCAACGGGATCGAATACTATTTAAAAAGAACAATTCTAATGGAAATTGAAGAATCGGACAATTGTTGATTACATTGCTTCTCTGTTCGGAAAAGGCAATACCGGGGCCAGTTCGTTACTTGAGTGCATTTTTTGAAAAGCATCGCGAGGATTATTACCATCATCTGCTAAATGTTAATCTCGACAGGAGCAGTTCTCGATTGCTGCAAGGGCGCATACTGTATGATGGTTTTATTGCGAAACCGCCGCTAATTCTGCATATGCTCCCTTCCTTGTCTATCCACCGCCACCTTCACTATCCTATAGCCGTCACCTTTGTCAAAAACGTATACTATACCTATAGGGAGCCAACCAACAGTGATGGTAAGGAGATGGCATGGGCCGCCATTGCTTCCTTATATATATAGTTTCTCTGTGCACCAGCTGTCTTGCCGGAGAAATCTTTTTCATTAAAGAGAACATCGACGTCTCTATTCTTGACCGTACTACGGTCAAGGTATACGGCGAATACTTTTTCACCGCCTCGGACTCCCAAAACAGCAGCGCTTCCCTGTACTACCCGTTTCCAATTGACAGCATTTCCCTGTATCCCTCGTTTATTCAGGTTTTGGAAAAAAACAGCGGCGCCAGTATTGGATTCGACCAGAACCCGCAGGGCGTGTTTTTCTCGTTTTCCATTGCGGGGAATGATACTTCCTGCATTGCCATTACCTATAAGCAGAAGGTGAAACAGCACACGGGCCGGTATATTCTGCTTACCACCAGCTCCTGGGGGAAACCGCTTGAAAATAGCCGGTACTGCGTACACGTACCCGCTGCTTACACGCTCTCCTATCTTTCGTACGAGTGCGACTCGGTCACGCTGGGCAGGGACATGCTGACGTACCATTTTTTCCGGACAAAGTTCCTGCCGGACCGCGATCTCATTTTCTCGTGGACTGTGCCTGAAGCTAAAAACTCGTCTGCGATTACCCGCCCAAGAAAACGATAGACATCTGCCAACACCATCCTTGTTTTTCATGGTACCTGAATTTTATTCTTACGATACAGGGGGATAGATCGTGAAGTCGACACGCATGGTCATGATTGGTTTGTGTGCGCAGGCAATATGCCTGGCCGATCCTTCCCAGGACCTGGGAGATTTTCAGGTGTTCCCCACGGACAATGTGTGGAAGTGGGACATTTCAGGCTATCAGGTGCACCCGAATTCCGCGAATTTTTGTGCAACGGTCGGAACGGAAAGGACCATGCATCCTGATTTCGGCACGGTGTGGAACGGCGCGCCCATCGGGATTCCCTATGTTATTGTACGCGCTGGCCAGCCGAAGCTGCCGATTGTGTACACTGATTACGGCGATGAGAGCGATCCGGGCCCGTTTCCCATTCCGCCTGACGCGCCTATTGAAGGCGGAGCGTCGTCAGAAGGCGACCGGCACGTTATTGCGGTGGACAGGGACGCACGAATGCTCTATGAACTGTATCAAGCGTTCCCGCGTTCTGACCGCTGGGACGCCTCTTCAGGTGCCGCGTTCGACCTTTCAGTTAATGAGGACCATCCGCTTGGGTGGACATCCGCGGACGCGGCGGGCCTGCCTATTTTCCCGGGACTGGTGCGGTACGAGGAGGTGTACATACAAGGCGAGGTGAACCATGCGATCAGGATGACCTGCCGCTCGACCCAGCGTAAATATATCTATCCTGCGCGCCACTATGCCTCAAGCTCGATTGATCCCAATATGCCGCCCATGGGACTGCGGTTTCGCATGCGGGCGTCGTACGACATCTCGCGGTTCAGCGCGCCCATACAGGTGATCTGCCGCGCCATGAAAAAGCACGGGCTCATTGTTGCGGACAATGGATCTGACTGGTACATTTCAGGAGCGCCTGATCCGCGCTGGGACGACGCAGTGCTCGGCGAGATCAAGTCCATTCCGGGCAGCGCGTTCGAGGCGGTGCGTACGGTCGACGAGCAGGGCAACCCGATCAGACCTTCGGCAATCAGGTATACGATCCGGCCTGCGCGCGAAAACGTAACAACAAACGGCTATAGCGTTATTCTTCATGGACAATGGAGATACTGCCCCTCAGCGCAGAAACAATGTACTGCTGGAGATTTACTGTTTGATCTATTAGGCAGAAACGTCTTTGTTGCGCCTGGCAGCAGAGTACGCGATGCGGTCATGAGTGGTGCGTATTACTAGTTGATATACTTCTCTATCCTGCTGTCCAGCGCTTTCTGGTCGGTGGCAAAAGCGCAGAGCGCGCTGATGTTCATGAGCGCGTCAAGACCGACGGCGCCTGATGACAGTTTCTCTTTCCATAGAGCATAGTCCGGTATCTTGCCGTGACGCGTGGCTGTTTCCAGCTCCTGCAGTGACCAGCGCGGCAGGAAATCGGGAAATCCCACGTTTTCAAAGTGGCGCTGCATTGCGTCAGGCGAAAGGCTTTCAGGCGGCAGTGATGCAAGCTGTTGGCTGGAGCGGGCGAACGGCTCGCTCACGTCCCAGAGCGAGGAACCGTTGAAATCGTCAAGCGTAACGTTTTGTGACAGGGCAATGGGAAGGTCCGCATCAGGGCGTACCACCACCTCTGACGGGTGTGCATCGTGATACTGCTTTGCCGCGGCAGGCGGCATGGTGAGCACGTCGCACCCGGCAACCGCGGCAACCTGGTCACCGTTTCTTATGCTTGCGCCGATGAGTTGCGTGGTCGTTAGACCGCGCTGCCGCAGGTCCTGTAGGTGCAGGCGTGTCGAAATGGTTGCCTTTTCGCCGATGTTTTTCCCGTCGCCGAGCTTGTTGTCCGCCACAAACGCGTTCAGACGCCCCATGAACACGTTACAGAACGCGGGCTTTGAAAACAGCGCAATGGCGTAGTTCTGTCGCGCCGAAAAACCGAGCGTGAAATTGACCCTGATGTGGATCTCGCTCAAGCGGCGCACCGCGATAAGGCCTGCCGGCGTCAGCGGCAGCTTGATGATAAAACGCCCGGGATCGATCGCATGAAACCGTTTCGCGCAGGCGACGGATCCTTCGAGGTCGTGCGCGAAATCGGTGTGCAGCTCCACGCTCACGTCGCATGCAAACCGGTCCGCGATCCGGAGCCCGTGTAGTGCATTCAGGATAAAGGCGATCTCCTTTACCAATTGGCGGCCGTTGATGCCGGAATCAGCCGCGCGAAGCGCCTTGACGGCATCAGGAATGAGCCGGTCATAGATGCCCTTCTGCACCTCGCTGTTGAGCAGGGTATTGTTGGTGGTGAGCGCTGAAAACGAACTGTTCCAGAGCGCCGTGGCGGCGTTGATATCCCCGGTATCGAGCCAGAGCAGCGATCCTGCGTTGACAAGGCGCTCCCACAGGGGATCGGAGCCGAATTGTTGCGGCGTCTCTCTGAAATTGTACCGGTAATAATCGAGAATAAACCGGTGGACCGATTCGGTAAAGGGTGTCGAACTGGTCATATTGTTCCTCCCTTCGTGCCAGGATAAAAATACGTCTTTGTGACGACGCGGACGAGCTAGCCGGCAACCGCCAGAAACACCGCCAGCCCGACGAGCACGACCCCCATAATGGTCTTGAGCAGCGGCAGGTTTTTCTGCGTGGTGCGTGACAGCTCTTCCCAGCGCAGGCCGTAATAGGCCAGGATCATGATGATGAGCAGGGGCAGGACAAAAAGGAAATTGTACAGGATCAGGTAGAGCCATCCGGTAAGCCTGAGCCCCTCCGCTTGGGTCATGAGAATGATGGTCGGCAGATATACCTGTCCGGTGCAGACCGCCTCGAGCAGGGTCACGAGAAATCCGGTGACCGCGGTGCCGACAATCAGGCTTTTCTGCGACAGGTTTCCGGAGATGACCTTGTGGATCCGGGACTTCAGCTTTGGCGAAAGCTGTAGCTTTATATCCTTTGCCTTGCCGGTCATCTTGTAGACGATCGCGTCACGAAAGCAGATGATCGCGACCGCTCCCGCGAAAATGACCGCGAACCAGCGCACGCCGTCTGCGATGAGGTGATAGGACTGCAGCAGTGAAAGCGCCTTGAACGCGCCCAGGCCCAGCAGCAGGTAGGTGACGTACACGGCCGCTGAAAAGGTCAGACCGATGGCGAGGATCTCGCCGCGACTGCGCTTCTGCACGGCCATAAAAGAGATTAAAAAAATCATGGTAGCGATGGCGCAGGGATTGACGCCGTCAACAAGCCCGGCGAGCACGATCTGGACAAGGGTAAATTTCTGGAAACGGTGCTTGAGCGTTTCGGCGAACTTCTTCTTATCAACTTCTATCTCCTCCCCGCCCCATTTTTCCGGGTGTGCAAGATAGGACAGGATCAGGTCCCTGCCGTGTTTCATGATCGACTCGTCCCCGAGCAGCACCGTGTCCGGAAAAAAAAGCTCCTGAGGCGATGAGACCGTGACCTTGTACTTCTCCTCCATGGAGACCGCGAGCTGAAACCCGGAATCAGTATCGAGATCGTGGAGGCGAACGTCGAGCTTGTCCCTGTACTCTTCCGCAAGGGGCTTGAGAATAGTTGCTTTTATCTCCGCGCACTCGCCGCACGTGCTTGACCCGAAGAAATGGATGACCAGCCTGGACGAGGAAAATGAGCCGCTGGCGCAAAAAAACAGTATGAGCGCGGACAGGAATGCTGCTTTTTTCATAGAATAGAAGTAAATACTATGTGCGAGCTTTTGCATGCAATGACCTCCGACGGTATGGTTTCCTCGTATGGCCGCCGTCCGTGTGACCTTGTACAAACGGCTTTTGGATAATATATTCATGGTAACCCGAAGGAGAACACCATCTTCATGCTGATAACATCCCTGGTCTTTATTCTGGGTCTCGCATGCCTCTATTACGGCGCCGAGTGGCTGGTAGGCGCCAGTTCCCGGCTGGCCCTGCGGCTGGGCATATCACCCCTTATCGTCGGCCTCACGGTCGTCGCCTACGGCACCTCAAGCCCTGAGCTCATGGTATCTGTCAATGCGTCGCTTGGCGGCCACGGTTCCATTGCGGTCGGCAACGTCATCGGCTCCAACATCTTCAACATCGCCTGCGTGCTGGGCGCTTCCGCCATGCTCTTCCCGATCAAAATCACGCGTCATATCATCAAGATCGACATTCCGATAATGATCGGCGCATCGTTTGTCCTGCTGTTCATACTCATGGATTCCCATATAAGCCGCCTCGAAGGCGCACTGCTCTTCTGCGGCGCGCTGCTCTATACGCTCTCCAATATTGCCATCGCCCGCAGACAGCGCGAGCAGAGCTGTGAAGCACTGCACGGCAAGACCGCGGCCCTTTCCGGCAGTCACCTTCTCAAAGACATCTTTTGTATTATTATCGGGTTGGGCGTTCTCATTTTCGGTTCAAAGGCGCTTGTCTGGAGCGCCGTTGTCATTGCCCACCACTTCATTATCAGCGAAACCATCATAGGCCTGACCATTGTCGCAATCGGCACCGGACTACCCGAGCTTGCCATTGCACTGCTGGCTGCGAAGCGCAAAGAAAATGATATCTCGACCGGCAATATCGTCGGATCCAACATTTTCAACATTTTCTGCATACTCGGCATCGCTTCGATGATCATGCCGATTGACTGCTCGTCCATCAGCGTTATCGACGAATGGTTCATGATCGGTGTCTCAATCGTTTTACTGCCGTTCTCCATCACCCGGTTTACCCTTACCCGGCGAGAGGGTTTTGCGCTGCTGGTGCTGTACGGAGCATATCTGGTATATCATGGCCTGCAGATTTAAATGCCGCAGGCCTGTCTCCATGATTGTTCTGCCCTTAATCCCGGAGTCGCAAAAATGCGACGGCAAACCCCTGATTCGCAATAATGCGACGCCATCTACCCATTCCTTTTTTTCTATTTTTCTTAATTATCATAGCCTTGCACAGCCCGGCCAATCTGGTATGGATATTGAGTATCACGTAGTCTATATTAACGTCACACGGCGATAAACAGGCAGGCACATGATCGTTTTTATCAAAGCATATGTGAAATCGATGCGGCTCTATTACTCGTTTGTGACGGGTATTGCGGGCTGGATCGGGGTGGCCTACTACGAATACCTTGCGAACAATCCCCTGGAACGGTCAATTGAAACTCCCGCGCCGGCGGAAAAAAAACTGGTCATACTGGTACTGCTCTTTCTGAGCTGGGGAATCAACCAGATCATCAATGACTACCTTGGCCTCAAGGAAGACCGCATCAATGCGCCGCACCGTCCCATGGTCACGGGAGAGCTGCATCCACAGGCAGCGCTTGCGCTCTCCATCGCGCTCATCGGGGCTTCGGCCGCGGTCACCTGGTTCTATCTGGAACCGGTCGCAATCATCTTTCTTCTGGCAGGCGTGCTTCTCAACATAGCGTATGAGTGGGCAAAAGGGTACGGTATGCTCGGCAACATCGTTTTCGGGCTTATGATCACCATGGCCCCGCTCTTTGGCGGGTACGCGTCCGGTCCCACCACTTCGACCGTGCTTCTGCCGCACCGGGTGTCGGTCCTTGTCCTGGTATGGGTCATGAACGCGCTCATGACCTATTATACTTATTTCAAGGATTATATGGGGGACAAGGCAGCGGGAAAGCGGACCCTGGTCGTCTCGTTCGGACTGGCCAGGTCACGCTGGCTCTCGATTGCGTCGGCGTTTCTGCCCACCCTGCTATTCGTGTTTCTCCGGATTTCCGGGCTTCACCAGACGCCTCTTAACTCGACCTTTATCATCCTTGGCGCGCTCACGGTATTTCTGCAAGTGTGGACCGGCGTGCTCTACTTCCGTTTCCCCACCGGACAGGGAGCCTACGCCTCGCTCGTTACCAATTTCCGCGCCTGCACCTGCGGTCAGGCCGCGCTTATCGGCATTTTCAATCCTGACCTGGCCATCTGGCTCTTTATTTTTTCCTATATATTCGTCGGATTCCTGTTCGACTTCCACCGCGACAGCCAGCAGTGACGGAGCGTCGTCGCCATGCAGGTATTTGAAAACGCATCCCTCGGCTCCTTGACCATCCCCAACCGGATCATCCGCAGCGCCACGTTTGAAGGCGGATGTGACGGTGCGGGCCGTCCAGCCGGACCGTATGAACTTCTGTACCAGCGCCTGGCGCATACAGGTATCGGCGCGATTATCACCGGATTCGCATTCACGCAAAAGCATGGGAAAGCCATGCAGCCCGGGCAGGCGGGAATCGATTCCGATGACGCAATTCCGGCTTTTTCGCGCATAACCGCCATGGTGCACGGCCATGGCGGCCGCATCATCATGCAGATCGCGCATGCGGGCAGGCAGACCATTTCCGAGGCAACAGCCGGCCCGGTATATGGCGCAAGCGACAGGCGTTCGCCGTATTTCAGGAGCAGGCCGCAGCGGCTTACGATCCCGCAGATCGAGACTATTATCGAGGGATTCAGCCGGGCCGCGCTCCGCTGCCGGGAGGCCGGCTTTGACGGCGTGCAGCTCCATGCTGCTCATGGCTATCTTATTCATCAGTTTCTTAACCGGGCGGTCAACGATCGCACCGACCTTTTCGGTATTGATAAGGACAGCGGGATCGGCACCGCATTTCTCGGCCGGATCATACGCCGTGTGAGGGAGCTTTGCGGCGCGCGGTTTCCGCTTCTTGTCAAGATCAGCGCCGGCGACGAGTACCGCCGCGGCATGACCGGCGAGCCGTTCCTTTCCCTGGTTCGTTTCCTAGACACGCAGCCCGTCGACGCGATCGAGGTCAGCTGGGGCACCATGGACCATGCCCTGAACATCTTCAGGGGCAAAACCGTTCCGCTCAAGGCCATCCTTGACCATAATCCGCGCTACGGTTCATCGAATCCGCTCGTACGGCGGGCGTTTACCAGCTTCGTGTTTCCGCTGCTGCGTGCACGGTTCAAGCCGTTCTCCCCGGCCTACAACCTGCCGCATGCGCTGGCCGCAAAAAAACACACGCGGCTCCCGGTCATCTGCGTGGGCGGGTTCAGGTCAAGACAGGAGATCATCAACGCCATTGAACAGGAGGGAATCGATTTTGTCAGCGCGTGCAGGCCGTTTATCAACGATCCCGGCTTCGCGAATAAACTGCGCAACAATCGAAATCATCTATCGCCGTGCATTGACTGCAACCGCTGCGCAATCATGTGCGACGCAGGCCGGCCGACCCGCTGCTACGCGCGTCCGGCTGTCAATAACCCGTAAACGGAGGAACGTTCCATGAATTGTGAACGGAAAGTGGTGGAGCTGATCCGCTCCAACATCGAGAAGAAATACGCGGTCACGCCAAAAAGCGACCTGCGCGAAGACCTTGAAGTGGATTCGTTCGGCACCATTATGATCGTCAACGCGATCGAAGACGAGTTCAACATCGTGGTGGAGGAGCAGGACATCAAAACAATGGTCCGCGTGTCGGACATCGTCAACCTGCTCGAACAGAAATACCTCACACCGGTGACGCCTTCACATGACGCCTGAGCGGCTCTATACGACCCTTGCGCCGGACCTCTCGCTCGCCGAAAAGATAGGATTCAATCCCTACTATCAGAAGATAACGCGCGGCGGGCAGGGAAAGCTCACCATCGCGGCGACCGGCCTGTTCGATCTGGCGTCGAACGACTATCTCGGACTTGCGACTGATCCGCGCGTGACCGCTGCCATGAGCGACGCGTCGCATCGTTACGGCGCCTCGTTCTGCGGCACGCCCATAGCCGCCGGGTACGCCGCTGTTCTTGCCGAGCTTGAATCCGCCCTGGCCGGCATGACCGGTTGCGAGGCTGCGGTCATCTTTCCCTCCTGCTATCAGGCCAACTGCTCGCTGTTCGGCTCCATAGCCGATGCCCGCGACGCGATCATCGTCGACCACTATGCCCACGCCTCGCTGGTGCAGGGCATACGGTCAAGCGGCGCGCGCGTCAAGCCGTTTCTGCACAATGACCTCGATCATCTGGAGAAGCAGCTTGCCGCATCAACAACGTTCCGCAGGCTGTTCGTGGTCACCGAATCGGTCTTCTCAACCGAGGGAAGCATTGCACCGTTTGATCGTATCGTCCGCCTGTGCAGGCGCTACCATGCCGTGCCAATAATTGACGATTCGCACGGTATCGGCGTGATCGGCAAAGGCGGACGCGGTGTTCTGGAGCACTGCGACATTCGTGACTTCGATGGAATCTACACCGCGTCGCTCGGCAAGGCGCTCGCTAATACGGGCGGCGTGATCGCGGGCAGACGGGCCCTGATTGACTATCTTCGCTACACCTGTCCCGGGCTTATCTATTCGACCGCGCTCGTGCCGGCCAGCGCGGCGGGACTGCTCGCCGCGCTGGCCATCGTGATACATGAATTTCCCCGGCTCGGTAAGACAATGTGGAGCAACCACCAAAAACTGGTAACCAGCCTCAATGGCGCCGGCTTCTCGCTCAAAGCCGGCGAAGCGCCCATCGCTTCGGTCATGTGCGGTCCGTCTGAAACTACCCTTGCATGCGCAAAGCAGCTCTTCGAGCAGGGGATCCTGTCAACGCCGTTTATCCCTCCTTCGGTGCCGGAGAATCAGGGTGTGGTCAGGCTGATCATTGGCGCGAAAACCGATGACGCGGGCATGGAACAAATCGGCGAGAGGATCATGACCGCCGGGCAAAGGACGCAGGCATGAACTGCTTCGTTATTATCAACCCGCACGCGCGTAACGGCCGCGCAAAGAAAATTGTTCCACGGCTTCTGCGTCTCCTTGAACAAACGTCGCTCTCCTATGACTGGAAGTACACTGACTCAATGGAGCACGCGTTTCATCTGTCGCAGAAAGCGCAAAAGGAAAACTACGACATCGTCGTCGCGGTCGGCGGCGACGGCACCATCAACCGGGTTCTGAACGGGTTCTTTGACGCATCGGGGCACCGGATCTCGCGTGCCAGACTGGGAGTCATCCATACCGGTACCAGCCCTGACTTCTGCAAGAGCCATGGTATCCCGCGGTCGCTCGAACAGGCGGTACAGGCGCTGTCCCAAGGCACGACCTCGCTTGTGCGTGTGGGCATGATCACCTGCGCGTCATCGCCGGGTGCCGCGGACTCCAGGCCGCTTTTCTTCGGCTGCTGCGCCAATATCGGCCTGGGCGCTTCGCTTGCGCGCCGTGCAAACAGCGGCATCAGGAAATACTGCGGCGACACTGCCGGCACCTTTATTTCGCTCCTCCAGGTGTTATCCCGTCATAAGCCCGCCACGGTTTCCCTGAGCATCGATGGAAACCAGCGCACCCTCCACAAGGTGTATGACATCGCCGTGGGCATGACCCGTTACATCGCGTCCGGAATACAGGTCCGCCATCAGCTCGGACCGCTTGACGACCGTCTCTACGTTGTCACGGTGAAGGAACTGACTCCGGCAAACACCGCCGGCGTTCTGCGATTGCTGTACGCCGGAAAAGACATTCCTGCCGGGAAACAGGAGATCTCGCTCGACTACGGTCACCGGATCGACTGTTCGTGCGAGGCGCCTCTTGAAGTCGAATGTGACGGCGATCCTGCCGGGTTCTGCCCCTGCACCATCGCCACGGTACCGGACGTTCTTGAACTGATCGTGGGAATCAGCCATGCCCGGTGAATATGAGATCATCAACCAGCTCTGCAGCCTGCTGCCGCAGGGCCGCGACAACACGGCGCATGAATCAGACTGCGAGATCATCAGGCTGGGCGGCGAGCAGTACCTGTTCACCACCGACGAGTTCAGCGGTGAAGACCGGTTCATTGAAAAAAACGGTTCGCTTCTGGGCTGGAACGTTGCGGCAGGCGCTTTGAGCGACATCTACGCCTGTGGCGGCACGCCGCTCTATTATGCGCATGCGCTGACCATCGGCGCGTCATGGGACATGCCGTTTATCCGCCAGTTCGGCAGAGGCGTGGCAGCGGCGCTCACCGCATCGGGCGCGAAAAGCATTGGCGGCGATTGCGGCAGCGCTGACGCGTGGCGCTGTACCGCGACCGTGATCGGCGCGTGCGAAGGCAGACCGCTCACCCGGAAGGGCGCGCGGCCCGGTCATGGCATTTACCTCACCGGACGGATCGGCCGTGGCAACATGCAGGCCGCCCTCTCCCTCATGCCCTTTCAAAAGCTGCCAATGCCCGACCTGTCAGGGATAAAATTTCCCCTGCGCATGAAAGAGTCGGCGCTCATCAAACGGTACGCCTCATCGTGCATTGACACGAGCGACGGCGTGTTCAGGGCGCTTTCCATAATCGCCGACCTTAACGGGTGCGGCTATGCGATTAAGCACCTGCCCTTTGACCGTGCCGCAGCGCTCCTCGCACAGGCGGCTTTCCTCCCGCGCATCATGCTGTTCTTCGGCGAATGCGGCGAATACGAGCTGCTCTGCACGGTTCCGCCCGAATGCGAGCGGCGGTTCCTCTCCAAGGCCCGAGCGCAGCGCCTGCATCTCCACCGCATCGGTACGATAACCGAACAGGGCAGGCAGGCAACCGAAGGCACCACGACCCTCGACCTCTCGACCCTTGACCTCGAAGCCCGTCGTTTTCCCGATACGCGCGCCTACGTGCGTGCGCTGTCCGCATGGGTTAAAAAACCGGGAGCGCAAAAATGACGCATAGGGTGGTTATTACCGGCATCGGACCGGTGACCGGGACCGGCATCGGCATTGAACCATTCTGGCAGGCGATTCTGCGGAAAAAAAGCGCTGTTGCGCCGGTTCCCGCGACCTATGACCAGAACGGCACCCTGCATTCACGGTGGTATGCGCCCATGCCGCACGTCTCCCTGTCCGAATACGACATTCGCGTCCCCTTTGAAAAAATCATGCAGCACAGCGACCGCATGGCGGTGCTCGCCGCGCGACTGGCGCTTGAAGACGCCGGATTCCACCTCACGGGCGCCGAAAACGGCATCACCGTGCAAAATCTTGACTCGTGCAGCATACTCCTTGGAACCGGCATCGGCAGCTTGGAGCTCGCGTTCGATTCCAGTTTCGCACAGCGCCTGCCCAGGGAGCTCCATGACCGCCTTCCTTCGCAAAAAAAAATCAGATTCCATCGCACAGTCATTCCCGCGACCATGCCCAATGCGCCGGCGGCCTGGATCTCGATCTGCTTCAACATCCACGGACAGAGCGCGACAATAAACGCGTCCTGCGCCTCGGGAACCGTTGCCATTGGCGAGGCGCTGCGCAGGATCAGGCACGGGTATGATACCATGGTGCTGGCCGGCGGTGTTGACTGTCTGCGCGACGAATACGGCGCGATCATGCGCGGCTTCGACATGCTCGGCGCGCTCACGCGCTCAAGTGACGGTCTTCCCCGGCCCTTTTCGCGCGACCGGAGCGGGTTTCTCTTTTCCGAAGGCGGCTCCTGCGTACTGGTGCTGGAATCGTTTGATCACGCGCGCTCCCGGAACGCCCGGTTGTATGCGGAGCTGCTTGACTATCATTCGTGCAGCGATGCAAGCGGTATCGTGCAAATGGAAGGGAACGGCACACAGATCACGAGGCTTCTGCGCGCAAGCGCGCACGGCCGCGCCATCGACTACCTTAACGCGCACGGCACCGGTACTGCCATGAGCGACGCAATCGAAGCCAGAGTCATCAGAAGCGTGTTCGGCGACAAGGAGCGGCAGCCGCTCATCAACTCCACCAAGGGCATTCTCGGCCACACGCTCGGCGCAAGCGGCGCATTGGAAGCCGCCGTATGCGCGATGTCGATCAGAGGCGATCTCGTGCACGGTAACCTGACCGATAATCCCCTTGACAACCTTCACCTGCCTATGGATTCTGTCGAGCATACCGTAAACACCGCGCTCACGGTTTCGTACGGTTTCGGCGGCCACAACGCGGCGCTTGTCCTGGAAAAAGCTCATGAATAAAACAGTGCTCGTCACCGGCGCCACCGGCTTTATCGGCTCCCATGTCGCGGAAGCCCTCGCCGACCGCGGGTACCGCTGCGTTGCGCTGGTTCGCGACCCTTCGCGGCTATGCCCTGAACTCGTTGGGCGGGTCGAAACGCGCATCGGTGATATCCGCGACAAAGAATCACTGATACACGCGTCACGCGGCTGCTCATCGATCGTCCATGTTGCGGGACTGTCGAGCGACTGGGGAGCGTATGCTGATTTTTACGAAACAAACGTGACTGGCACGCTCAATGTCCTTGACGCATGCAGCCATAACCGCATCGGCCAGGCTATCATCACCGGCTCTATTTCGTCTTACGGCGAAGAGAACAGCGGTATCATCAAGAACGAGACCTTTCCGTTCAATTCCCACTATCCCTATTTCCTCGATTCGCTGCTTCCCTGCCGCATGAACTGGTACCGCGACACCAAAGCGGAGGCAACGCAAAAGGCAATGGCCATGGCACGCTCATGCGGCATCGACTGTACGGTGATCGAGCCGGTATTTGTCTATGGCGAGCGTGAATTTTCAAGCGGGTTCTATACCTATGCCAAATCGGTCAAGGGCGGGATGCGGTTCATGCCCGGATCCAAAATAAACCTTTTTCATCTGATATATGCGGCTGATTGTGCCCGCGCTTATGTGCTTGCGCTTGAAAAAAAGCTCGGGGGCGTGGAGCGGATCCTGATCGGCAATCCCGAGCCGCAGCCCATGCACCGGATCTTCTCGCTCTTTTGCGCCGAAGCGGGAGTTGCGCCGCCCCGCATGCTCCCGAAATGGGTTTTCTACGTCCCCGCGCTCGTCCTTGAAATCGCGGCAACGCTCATGCGCAGCAGAACGCCGCCCCTTCTTACCCGGGGCCGTGTAAACATGTTCTATGACTCAATCGGTTATTCCATACAGAAAGCACAGGAGCTTCTGGATTTTTCCTGCGAATACACCCTGGAGCAGGGAATCAGAAAAACCGTGCGCTGGTACCGTGACAAAGGGTATTTATAGAACCGAGGGACCATGGTCAGGATCAAAACCGTAACCGGCGTGTGGCGCATGCTCTTTCTGCTGCGGCTGCACATTATAATCTTTTTCCATTATGTTCCTGCTGTCGTTTCCGGCCGCCTGACACCTGCGCGGTTCCTGATCCTGCTGCGGCGTCTTCTCCTTTTTCTTTCAAGGCTCCGTCACAACAAATTCGTCATTATAGACGGCGCGACCCGGCTCGATCTCTATGTGCCCTCGTTTCCAGGAAAAGCGTTCTACACCGCATGCGACAAGTTTACCGTGTTCGACCGCAGGCTTCCGTGTGTGACCGCGCTGGTATCGGTCACCTCCGCGTGCCGGTTCGACTGCGCCCATTGTTATCAGAAACGCGACATGGGAAAGGACGTGTCCATAGATTTGCTCGTGTCCGCAGTCCGCACGCTCCAGGACCACGGGGTGGCTTTTTTCAATATCGAGGGCGGTGAGCCGTTTCTGGCTTATGACCGGCTGAAAAAAATATGCGCGTCCATTGACCGGCGCAGCGAAGTATGGGTCAACTCCACGGGTGACGCCATGACGCCCCACCGGCTCAGGGAGCTCAAACGGCTCAACCTGACCGCGATCATGTTCTCCCTGCACACGGCCGACCCAGCGACACTCAATGCGTTCATGGGCTCGGAAACGGCCTGGCAGAAACTCGAACAGGGGATCGCGTTCTGCCATGAAACCGATGTCCCGGTATCGTTTAACACCTGCATACCCAAGCAGGACTTTTTCAACGGCCGCTTTGACGCGATCATGGAAAAGGCAAAAGAGTTCGGCGCCTGCCTCGTGCAGCTCATCAAGCCCAAGCCTGCGGGCGGGCGCATGGAACTGGGCGTTGAATCCTATACCGACAAGGAGACCTCTCATATCACCGGAATGGTGAACCGCTACAACCATGATCCGCGCTATCGCTCCTATCCGCCCATTGCTGCGCAGTTTATCGAAGAGTCGCCAAAGGTATTCGGATGCACAGCCGGCGGCACAGACCGGTTCTATATCAATGCCAAAGGCGATGTGCAGCCGTGCGAATTCCTGAACATCTCATTCGGAAATATCGCACAGGAAGATTTTCCAGTAATCTATGACCGCATGCGCGCCTGCTTTGATCCTCCGGGCCAGACCTGGTTGTGCGAGGGGTATGCGCAGAAAATCGCGGCACTTGCACAGGACGCGGTTGCATTGCCACTGGACCTTGAAACATCAAAACAGGTGTATGAAACATGGGACCGGGGGAAAGAGACGGAACTGTATCAAAAGGTCGGGAATATTAACAGAGGATAATAAGAGTATTTCAGGAAGGATCTTTCCGTAAAACATCACTTTTTCCGGTACCCGATCACGATGCCGGCCTTCTCAAGCGAATCGAGCGGGCTGTCGGGGGAAATAGAAAAATCATCGTAATCAAACATCGGATTATAGTGAAGCACAGGTTCGGTGACCGGGGCGTTGACCGTGTCCTGGTCCTGCCCGTTTTCAAACATATTGACATTAGACATGGTGAACGGGTATGCACCCGTATAGCCGCCTTCGAAATAGATTGCCGGGTTTGCAGAAGCCGCGCCGGTTGTGGCTATAATTGAATTTCTCACCGAAATACTTGCCGCAGGGTTATAGAGGTACAGGGCCTCCCCGCTTCCATTCTGGGCGATGGTCGCGTTCTGCACGGTAAGATTGGTGCCGGTAACCGTTACCGCATTTCCGCCGCAGTTCTTAATCAATATATTATTCAGTAATACCGTCTTTGATTGGTCAAGAGAAGACGAGATAAAAATGCCTTCGGTACCGCGCGCAACGACGCAATCGTTCATCGTCACATCAGACGAAAAAATGGTGAGCGCCTTATTGCTGGAGGAGAACATGCACGTATTAAATACAATACCGGTACAACCGTTCTGGATTATTACCCCCGGGGTATCACTTGCTGTAAATTGAATATTATTGAATATGATGAAGGAATTATTATCCAAAATTAAACTGGAATAGCTGATCCGTATGCTGTCGTTAGGACTCGTACCAAGGCCTTGTACGACAATAGGGCTGTCTATTGTGCCGGAATTATCAAAGGTTATCACAAGCGAATCGTAAAATCCCGTGTCAATAACAAATGTCTGTCCCCGCTTCGCGGTTTTAAGATGTGCAATTATCGAATCTGGATGATCAAGAATTTTGGATGCAAAATATAGTCGTATCGAATCATTGTATAGACGCACTCCTGCGTTTACATTTCTGATCGAGTCATTGTATGGAATAATCGTATCCGTATTTGCCGTGTTTGCTTCTGTATACATGCCCACGCCTGCCGCTTGTATGCCGGAGATAAGCGACAGAATCGAATCAAAAAGCCCTAAAATTGAGTCCCGTTGTTTTGGTGTAAAAATAACGATCGGGTTTGACCGCTCATTCACGCTCGTGATCATCGAATCGGCGCGGCTTTTTTCGCTTGTCACCCTACCGGCAAGCGAATCAAGGTGCGCGCCCGTATCAGTAAGCATGAGCAGAAAAAGGGTGTCCAGAAGCTCCTTGATCCGGTAATTGATCTGGGGAGGCTGCAACAGGCTGTTCTCAGCCTGAACCGTGTCATTATACTGTCCTTTCCTGACATTTTCCGCTTTTATTGAATTATTGCTGATACGGCGCTGCGCATTTTCCGCGGAATCGGCTGAAAGCTTACTTCTGAGCGCGGATAATTCACCAAGCGACAAGGAATTATACCCTGCCAGGACCGAATCCAGCATGGTCCGCTGCAGCACCGTGGTATAGTTGAGCGGGTCCCAGTAGTTGTCGCGGGTTAAGCAGTTAAACAGTAGAAGCGCCAAAATCGCGACACTACTCAGACGCATATAGACAGCCGGTTTTTTCATTTCCATATCCTGAAATATAAGAAAAACCAGGGGAGATTGTCAGGATATCCGCTGCGATCACGTTTTGATCAATCGTGACAGCGGACGAAACGCCGGGGAAATCGAGCGCGCGTTTGACCAAGGTCAGGTTTCCCGCGTCATACAGCCCAACGAGGAAAAAAGGATTAAAACCTGGAGACGGGTCCGTCTCTGCAGACGCTGGGGTGGTTTCTGCAAGGAACGGGGTGAGCTTTGCAGGACACGGGGAATTTAAACCTGTTAAACAGGCGTCATATGTTGTATTTCAAGGGATTATCGCCTCACCCACCTCACCCCTGGCCCCTCTCCGCAAGCGTGGAGAGGGGAGGCAGTGAATAATGCTTATGCTGCGGCGTTCATCTGTACAGGCTGGTGTTTTACGCCGCGGCGGTGGAGTATGTCCATGTTATTATATCTGCCTGCTCCACCAGCGACCCTGACATGAACCGCTCTCCGACCTCAACTGAAGCTATTTTCATTAAGATGGGTTCAGGATATATAGCTTAAATGAAGGGGTGTGATTATGGTTACTGCCATAGTATTACTTCACGTTGAAAGGAAGCCTATCAATCAAATCGCAGGGATGATTTCAAATATAGTGAAACAATAAGTGTTATTGAATTAATTATTTTCTGTAAATGGAATAATATTCAATTTTTTGAGCAGGAAGACATTTTGTTTCAGGAGCAATCGAAAGTAATTTTATAGATAACAAAAAACTGATCAAGGCGAAGAATATTAAACTATTGATAGATGAGGAGGAATATTTGTTCTAAATCAATTTAAACGTGCAGAAATGGCAATAAATGCAATTAATGATTATTATAAAAATTGGTATTAAAGAAGCACAGACTGGATTATTAATTAATGAAAGGGTTTCTAATGGTAGCAGCCCCGTCCAGGGGGCTGAGTATTATAATGCCATGCAAAATATGTTTTCAACACACAACGTACACCGTTACTCCGCTGTCGCTGCGTAACTTCCATCTGGGCGGTGGACTTTATGTAACGCCAGACCGTTGTCAATCAAGTAACAGGTAAGCTAATCATGGAAAAAATAAAGCTATTTGGTTTTTGTTAACCCCATTACGTGGCAGGAAACTGCTGAAAAGGACCGTGGAATGCGCAACACACATTCTTTGCTGGCAGTAGTCATACTGCTGGCCTGTTCTTCACTTCATGCGAGGACAGTGCGGGTCGGCGTGTATGATAATCCGCCCAAAGTGAGCCTCGACAATACAGGCAAGCCCTGTGGCATATTTATAGATATCATCGAACATATTGCATCCCGAGAGCAGTGGAACATCGAATATGTTCATGTCACATGGGACGAAGGGCTGGCAAGACTCGAAGAAGCACGCATCGATCTCATGCCTGACGTAGCCTATTCACCGGAGCGCGATAAGCGGTTCAATTTCAACAAGCTCACGGTACTTTCCTCTTGGCTTCAGGCCTATTGCCGCAACGACCTTGCCATTAAATCGGTGGCCGACTTTAACGGCAGAAAAGTCGCGGTTCTCAAGTCCGGAATCCAGCAGCGGGTCTGCGGGCACCTTCGCGAACAGCTCGGCCTCGACTTCGAACTTCTGGACAAACCCGATTACGCCGCAACCATCGAAGCGGTGAATTCGGGCGAAGCCGACATCGTGGTACTCGGACGGTTCTATGCGTTCGGCAAACGGACCAGTAGAATTGTACCAACACCGGTATTGCTCAATCCCTCTACACTTCACTACGCGGCGCCAAAGAAACGCAACAAAGATTTGCTTGCGGCTATCGATAAGCACCTGGCGGCAATGCAGAATGACGGGCATTCGGTTTATTACCAGTCGCTGGTCACCTGGCTGCACGAGGAACCGCGGTTTTTCATTCCACGCTATGTCATATGGGCCGTTGTAATTTTCAGCACAGTAGCGGTGTTCCTATTTCTGGCAAGCATGGCACTGAAATGGCAGGTGAAACAGCGTACACGTGAGCTGGAGAACGCCCTGCGGAAACTGAAAACTGCACAGGACGAAGCGCTCAAGAGGGAACGGCTCTACGCGTTCGGTCAGTTGGGGAGCGGTGTTGCCCACGATTTCAACAACCTTCTTACCCCGATCGTGGGCAACAGCGACATGCTCCTGCAGCCGGGCGGGCTGGACGACCAGCAAGAGGCGCGGCGGGGGTTGAAGTTAATTTTTAGGGCGGCCGAGCATGGGAGGGAACTTGTAGCACGGATGCAGAAATTCTACCGAAACGCCCGGATCGCGGAGCAAAGGGAAAAAGTTGACATCAACGCCGTTATTCGCGAAGTAGTTGATCTGGCAGCCACACGATGGAAAAAAGCGACGGCAACAAGCAAAGCACCGATCCAAGTTGTGCTGAACCTTGGCAAAAACACGGAAATAATAGGGCGCATGACCGTGTGTCACGAACTGTTTCTCAACCTTGTTCTCAATGCGGTAGACGCCATGCCTCAAGGAGGAACTCTTGAGATATCCACCGAGAAGAGCGGCGATTCAGTAAAAATAGCCGTGAAAGACACTGGGGTGGGCATGACAGAGGAAGCGCGCCAGAAGTGCCTGGAGCCGTTTTTTACTACAAAAGGTGACCAGGGAACCGGCATGGGACTTACAATGGTCAACAACATCGTGAAAGAGCACGGCGGTAAGATCGACATTCAGAGCGCGGTAGGCAAGGGTACGACCATTACAATCGTCTGCTCCTGTGCTTCGGACAATGCGGAACTATGACTGTTAGTACATGATGCCAAAACAGCCACCAACAAACCAAGAACAAAATATAGAATACTTCAGCCGTTGGACAAGCCGTGCGAAAGAATGAACCGCACCATGGGGATTGTCTGCCTGCTTCTCTGCGCGGGGCAACGGTTTCGGTTTACTCTCTTACGGACAACAGGGTCCCATCGCTCTCCGTGCGTAATGCACCGGCGTCATTTACCCTCACTACCCGCGCTCTTGCTCCCGGCGTCTACCAGCTCGCAATTGAGCACGAGGGCGTGAAAGCTGCAAAGGTGTTTGTTGCGGGGCGGTAATCGGAATTACCTATCGTTTCCGTTTCCGCAACATTCATATCCTGATGCTTCCGGATTTACCCTCGCAGGTTTCAATGTAAACGGCATAGGCTCGACAGCGATCGCCAATCTTCTTGATCGCCGTAGATACAGCATGTATACGCCTATTATGAGGTTCTCCGGGACGAGACGAAGAACAGGGCGAGCATTTCACATCATGGCATTGCCTTTGAGGATGCCGCAGGCCAAGCGATCCATATCACTGCGCCTCGATCAGGACGTTGTGGAATGGTACCGCGAGCAAGGTCCTGGATATCAAACCAGAATGAACACGGTGTTGCGCATGTACATGCAGACCAGGACAGGGGCGGCAAGAAAAGCGCCTTCCCGAAGAATTCGCAATAATCCTAAACGGTAAGCGGAAGAGGGTGACGGTCATCCGGCTCTCACCTTGCCCCGTCCCAAAACTCTTCCGGACACGACTGGACATGATCCGGCTGCGGGAGTACTAGCGAACGCGGCGCGCAGTCGAGCGCTCTGCGGTAAAAACGTTTCCCTGCTTCGGTATCGTTGAGGCAGAAGCTGACCATGGCGCCGGCAAGGAGCACGCGCCAGCGGCGGTAGCGTTCAGGCGCTCTGTCAAGCGAGGCGAGCGAGGAGACAAGCAGGTCTTTGGCCTGGCTATGGCTTCCCTGACGGTAGGCAATGAGCGCGCGATAGTAGTCGACCTGGGCCATGCCGTTCCATGACTTCGCTTTTTTATAGCTTTCATGCGCGCGGTCGAGCCAGGCAGAGGCTTCCGGGATGCGGTTTTTGAGCAGTGATAGCAGGGCCTGGACCGTGAGCCAGAACGCGGTTTCGTTTCCTTTTTGTAATTGCTGCGGCCTGCCGGTCCTGTACCAGGCGAATGCACTGTCATACATGCCGCTGCGGCAATAGACCAGCGCCATGAATCCTGCCGCGATTCCGGCGTTCCGCGGGTCGTTGTAAAAGCTGTATTCCCGGTATGCGGCTCCGAATGCCTCACCCGCGCTGTCAAGGATTCCCAGTTCGTACCAGGCCCTGCCGATATTGAACAGGTACCGGGCCTGCAGGAGCGGCAGGTCCGTTCGCGCGGCAGAAGCATACGCCTTTCGGTACTCCTTAATCGCGCCGGTCATGTTTCCTTCATTAAAAAGCTGCGATGCGCGCGACCCGTACATGCGCGCCGTTGAACCGGGATCGACCTTTTTCCCGCCGCAGGAAAGCAGTGCGAAAACAGCGATAATGCCGATAACGGCAACACCGAAAAAAATGCTTATCAATCTGCAATCTGCAATCTGCATTCTGCATTCTTTCATCACGGTTCATCCTTGAGCATTTTGTCCTCGGGCTTCCCGACCGCCTGGCGCACGAGCCAGTTTTTCTGCAGGCCGCGCATCATCACCTCGGCCTGGTTCAGGTTGTCCTGCACCTGGTCCATCATGGGCGCGAAATCGCCCGACACCTTTTTCACGTTGTCCATGATGACCGTTGCGTCGCCCAGCGCCTTCTGCACCGTGGCGAGCATAATGGTGACCGAATCGACCAGGGTCGCGCCAAGGACGCCGGTCCTGTTTAACGTGCCGAGCAGGGAGTCGACCTGTGCCATCATGCGCGTGGACTTGAGGGTTATGGCGTTTACGTTGCCGACAATTGTCTGGACCTGGTTGATCAGGGTGTCCTCGGCAAGCAGCCTGCCCAGATTGCCCTTGCCGCCCGCGATCTGGCGTATGATAAGGTCCACCTGCTCGACCATGCCCGCGATCTGGCCGGTCATCCTGTCGATCCGAAACGAATAGTCGCCTTCGAGCGTGTCCCCGTCATGTGCTATTCCGGCCGAATCGCTGCCGCCGGTAAGCTGGACCTCCCAGTCGCCGACCACCAAGTTTTTCTGGTTGAGCATGGCGCGGGTGTCTTTCCTGATGAAATCCCGGTAGGTCGGATCAACCTTGAAGGTGACGTCGATGCACCCTTCGCGCACCAGTGTCACGCCGTCGACATGGCCGATGGCCATGCCGGAAATGCTTACATTGTTTCCCTTTGCCAGGCCCATGTTCTGGTCGTACAACGCATGGAACCGGACCCACTGCTTGAACAACTGGGACTTGATGAGCGTGTACGAAAGCAGCGCGGGAATGACCAGGAGCGGGATGAGTACGAACAGGCCCACGAAAAAGGAGCGGTGCCGCCTGACAAACGAATCGCGCGTGTGTCTGACCGTGTGTATTTTTTTAGTCATAATCAGCTACCCGTATAGCATCAATAATACACTAGTTTCCCGTAAAAAGGTCTTATACCATGCCCGGATCGTACGGCGACAATACTCCGGCTTCAAGCACAAGACGCTGCACCGGCAGGCCGGTCCAGATGTCCTGGTCATGACAGATCATGATAATGCCCATGGAGGTCCGTTTCCACCGGTCTTCAATGATATTGAGCAGCCCCTGCGCAGTACCGGGATCAACTCCGCCGATTGGATCGTCGAGCAGAAGCATTGACGGCTCATTGATGAGCGCGCGTGCCAGCGCCGCGGCCCTGCTTTGAAACGCCGACAGCGCCTCAGGATAATGGGTGTCAACATTGAACAGCAGCAACTCTTCCATAAGATCACGCACCCGTCTGTCGATCTCCTCGTCGCTGCACAGCCCCCGGCTCCGCAGCGGCAGGGCGATGTTTTCAAACACCGTAAAGTTTGAAATGAGGGCGCCGGTCTGGAACATGTAGCCGATGGACTGCCGGAGACGAAGCTGCTCTTCCCTTGCCATTGATGCGAGGTCCGCGCCGTCCCATTTCACCGATCCGAACTTTGGAACAAGAAGCCCGACACAGATCTCGAGCAGCGTGCTCATGCCGTTGCCGCTCTTGCCGCTGATGACCGTGATCCGGCCGCGCTGTGCCGTGAGGTTGACATTCCTCAGTATCGGCATTGGTCCGTACGCGAACATGATCCTTTCCATTGCAATGCTATCGGGCATAAAAACCACCCATCACCATGATCACGGTTACGATGACACTGACGACGATGATGCCGGTCATGGAGCCGACGACCGACTTAATCGCGGCCTGCGGCACGCCGCGGATCGTGGCAACCTTGAGCCCGTAATGGCAGCTCACTATTGCGATGATCACGCCGAAAATCGTGCTCTTCAGCGTTGAAATCAGGATATCGACCCAGGTGAACGCGTCAAGCACCTTCGTAAGGAAAATGGCGAACGGCACATCCACGGTAAAACTCGCCACGATGAGACCGCCGACAATCGCGACCATGTCAAAGTAAACGTTAAGACAGATCATGGCGCCGACCATGCCGGCGAGCGCGGGCATAACAAGGAAATAGACCGGATCAATGCCCATGACCTCGAGCGCCGCCACCTCCTTGTTCACGCGCATGGTGCCGATATGGGACGCCAGGGCCGCGCCGCTCCTGCCGATCACCACAATCGAGGTGAAGAACGGCCCGAGCTCCCGCACCACCGCGATCACCAGAATATTGCCGAAGTATTCGGAAACCCCGAACTTCGGCATATTGGTCATGGCCTGCATGATGATGGTGCTGCCGGCAACGAACGCGATGGCGCTGACCAGCCAGAAGGCCTCCACGCCGGTATAGAGCATCTGGCGGGAAAACTGGCTGAACACCGCCACGATCGACGCCCGCGTCGGCCGCATGAGAATGCCCAGCGTGGTGAAAAACAGGCTGCCGATCTCGACAAGGTTGGCGCCCGACTCGATCGTGGTCCTTCCGGTCTGGGTGATGCTGCGCACCAGAAACGTCCGCATATCACTCCCTCGTCCAATTGGTAAAACGCTCCCAGAACAGCTCCCTGCATGCCTGATCGCGGCTGGAGACGAGAAGCGGCTCTTCAAACGCGGTGAATCTGCGCATGAATGCTGTTTTCCGGTTCTGGCGCTGGCCATGACCCAGTTTGTCGGCCTTGGTAAGGAGCGGCAGCACCGGACGCTTCAGGCACGCGAGCCATTCGTATGCCTGACGGTCCATGTCCGTGTCAATATGCCTGCAGTCCACAAACCAGATGATGCCGGCCAGCGATCCGCGTTTTTCGCAGTAGTCGCGGATAAGCCTTGAGCAGCGTGACTTTTCATCGGATGCCTTTCTGGCGAATCCATAACCTGGCAGATCGACCCAGAACACGGTTTCATCGATGGCGTAGAGATTCGCACAAACTGTCGTTCCTGGTGTTTTTGAGGTCCTCGCAAGTGTTTTATTGGCGCATACATGGTTGATAAACGTTGATTTCCCCACGTTCGACCTGCCCAGGAGCGCATACTCTTTTTGCACGGGCGGCGGCAGATCGCGCATGACACCGGCGGACAGGACATACCTGGCGTTTTGATACGGCGTGTGCATTGATTATCCTTGAGGTGACGTGTTACATTATACCATACAGCTTGAAACACGGGCAATCGGTTTGGCCGCATCCGTTGCGCGGCAGGGCTTAAGGAACATATCTGGTGCCATGACCCGGCCAGGGAATTTATTTTGCTGTTTTTCGCCATGGCATCAACCACCCATCATTTCCGTAACAATGTTGCGGCACAGGAAACGAGCGGACGAAGTATGACCATCCAGGAAGCAATTGCTGGCATCGTAGCGGGGAAAAACCTTGCCCGCGAACAGACCATTGACGTTTTCACCCAGATCATGGGCGGCGAGGCCACTGACGCGCAAATCGGCGCGTTTCTCGTGGCCTTGCGCATGAAAGGCGAAACGCCTGACGAGATCATCGGCGCCGCCATGGTCATGCGGGAAAAGGCTACGCATGTCGCACCAAAAGCAAATGAGCACCTGGTCGATACCTGCGGCACCGGCGGCGACGGGTCCAACACTTTTAATATTTCCACGGCAACCGCGCTGGTGGCTGCCGGCGCCGGAGCAACCGTGGCCAAACACGGCAACCGGTCGGTGTCGAGCAAATGCGGAAGCGCTGACGTGCTCGAAGCGCTTGGCGTCAATATCACGGCTCCGCCTGAGGTAATGAAAAAGTGCCTTGATACGATCGGGATCGCTTTCCTGTTCGCGCCATCGCTTCACAAAGCCATGAAACACGCGATCGGGCCGCGCAAGGAGATCGCTCTTCGCACCATATTCAACGTGCTCGGTCCGCTCACCAACCCTGCGGGAGCGCAGCGCCAGCTCCTTGGCGTGTTCTCCCAAACGCTCACGAAAACCCTTGCGCAGGCGCTCGCCGGCATGGGCACAGCCAGGGCCTTTGTCGTGTTCGGCATGGAGGGGCTGGACGAGATCTCCATTTCAGGGCCGACCCAGGTGTCGGAGGTACGCAACGGATCGATCAAAACCTACACGGTCACCCCTGACCAGTTCGGCATGGCGCACTATCCCAGGTCAGAACTGGGCGGCGACACTTCTAAAGAAAACGCCGACTTTGTCCTGTCTGTTCTCAAGGGACAACAGGGAGCCCGGCGTGACGTTGTCGTGCTCAATGCGGCGTTTGCCATTGCTGCGGCCGGTTTGTGTGACGATCCTAAACAGGGTATTGCTCTCGCGGAACAATCGATTGATTCCGGAGCAGCGCTCAAGAAGCTTGTACAGCTTGCAGAGATGACCACAAAGTCCTAAAAAAGCGCGCACACGGAAAAAGCGGAAAATAAAGGATTTGCACGGATCTGAAATTTATATCAATAATCCCCTTTCCTATCCTTGTGTTTTCTTTTTTTTCCGTGTCATCCGCGTGCTGCTTTTTTTACTCAAACCGCCCAAACGCCAGGCTCGTTCCGCGAATATGCTTGATTGAGCCGAAGGCCGGGCACGAAGTCTTCAGATCATTGAGCGCGCGGGTCACGTCGTGCCATTTGGTGCCGTAGTCGTGCCAGAGTATGATGCCTTTACCGCCACGTAAAAGAGTGAGCGCTTTTTGCGAATCGCTTGTCACATATTCGTATGAATGCGATCCGTCAATAAAGACCAGATCCATGGTATCCGCATACGGTGTAAAATCAAAGGTCGCCGAGTCGCCGTTGAGCTGCGTGATTTTATCACGAAACGCGCTCTCACGATAATAGCGGCCATTGCCGCGCGTGGCAATAAACTTCCCGTCCCAGGGATGCTGCCGCAGGCTGGTCTGCGGACCCGGTTCAAACGGCAGGTCAAGCGTGAAGATCCTGGTACCGGACGGCGTATTAGCCGCGATATTCAGGGTGGTCCTGCCGTTGAACGTTCCGATCTCGAACACCCGGTGCGGCGCATAGTGCGCGACAATCAGATTGAAGCAGATCATCTCATACGGAAATATGCCGCCGCTCTCAAACTCCGGTTTCAGGCACCGGATCTGCAGGTCCTCAGGACAGATATCGGCCAGCGCGACTTCGGGAACGAGGTTGGGCGGATCAGGGTTTTTATCAAGCAGGGTAAAGCCGAACGCGGCATTGATCGCCCGGATCTTTTTCCTGCCGTGCCTGAACAACGCGCCTGCCGTGTGCACGTACGCGCAGCAGAGAAGGGAGACGACATACCTGATGATGAAAGCTGCAATTTTCTTTGTCATGTAACGGCTATTATAAAAAGCCCGCACGCGGAACAGACGGAAAAATACAGGATGCCCACGGATCGGATAGTGCAGTCAACAATCGTATCCTTGTTTTTTCATCGTTTCCCGTGAACTTGTCCCGAGCTTATCGAGGGATCCGTGTGCCGCCTTTTTTGTTTCTGGCTTTGCAGCCACCTCCCGCGAAAACCGCTCTCCTTTCCACGAAAACCTGCCGAACACGCCAAATATAGTTGCCAGAATAACGAGCGGCACCTGCACGAGCGAGGCAGGCAGTATATAGGGCCGGAGTGGTTTCTGGCGAAACAGGGCGGTCCCCGGGATAAGCAGAAGATACTCGCCTGCCAGCTTTATTGCCAGAAGAGCGAAGAAAATCAAAAAAAGACGCGGCTGGAAAAATCCTGCCGTGAACATCGCGATTATTACGCAATAGAACATGAAAATCCCGGCAAGAAACAGAGCCTGGCCCGGCGCATACCTCACGGTCTTCGACCCCCACCGTTTCCGCTGTTCAAACACGCCCTGCAGTGTCGTCGTGGGCATGGTGACAACCGAGCCGGCAGGGTCGGTCATGAACCGCACCCGCCATCTTCCCTTGCGCGCGATCCGCTGCAGGAGCAGGTCGTCATCGCCCGATACCACCTTCCGGGACGCGCCGCCATACCCGCCGGCATCCTCAAACGCCGCTCTCCTGAACGCAAAGTTGTTCGCGTTCGAGTTGAGCGGCATGCCTGCGCCGATCGCCGCAGCAGCAACAATACCGTGCGAAAGGAAATCAATCGCCTGAAGCCCCCGGAACAGCCGGTTCATGCCGCTTTTTTCACCATAGGCGGTGATGCCCTGCACCAGGCCGGTCTGCTCTGTAAAGTAGCGGTCGATCGTGGCAAGCCATTGCGGCCCGACCCTGCAGTCAGCATCGGTCAGCACCACGATCTGGTTTGTCGAGCGTTTTATCCCCTCCATGACCGCATGCTTTTTTGGCGCAACGCCATCCGGCGTCTTTACAACGGTAATAAGCGACATGCGGGCATGGTTCCGCGCATACTCCACGCACAGGGAAGCGGTCCGGTCAACTGAACGGTCGTTGACCACGATCACCTCAAAGCGCTCCGGCGCCATTTCCTGGCCAAAGACCGTTTCCAGGCACGGTATGATGTTCTGCTCCTCATTGCGCGCCGCGATCACGATCGAATAGGTAAGGTTGTTTTGCGGACCGGCAGGCTCGATCTTTTTCAACCCGCGGTACAGGAACAGCACTGCGGCCAAATAGTAAAGGGACAGCGCAGACGCAACGGCGGCAACAGTCATAAGCATGACAATAAACTAGTTTATGGGGGGATAATTATAGCAGTGAATTATAGATAGTAATCTGTGCGCCCCTCTCTAGGAATTGCAGATTGCGGAATGCGGATTGCGGATTACGGATTTTAAAGTCCTAATCAATCACGATATCAATCATCTCTTCATACCATAATGCAAAAGTTCGAGTCGCTATTCACGTTTCCTGAGAGGGCTTATAATTGCGGATTTTGGATTGCCGAATGCGGAATGAAAAAACCAAACATCCACGTTAGCAACCATTTCTTCTTCAATAATGCAGAAGTGGGCTTCGCTATTCGCGGGACCTGATGGCCTCGATGTTTCTTGGCAAGCACTGTCGGAGGTCCGCAACGAGGGGGTGGCGGAGAACGTTGCGTCCGCGAGGCGGGCGCAACGTTCGCAGACAGGGGGAGCCTTCCCCCATCAAATTTTATTATTTTAATCAATACAACCTGCATCGGCTATTTTTTAATTATTACTATTGAGGACCCAATGAAAAAAACGACCATTGATAACGTTGAACTGGTGCTGTCGCACCCGGTGGCGGTTACCACCGACTGGATCGGCCAGAAGGAATCCATGCGGCAGCTCTGTGCGTGCTGGCTCACCATCAAGGAGGGCGATCTACCGCTCACGCCGCGGATCATCGGCCATCCTGGTATCGGCAAGACCACGCTCGCCATGGCTGCCGCGAAAACGCGCAACCAGCCCGCGTACATCATGCAGTGCACCGCCGACACCCGTCCCGAAGACCTGCTCATCATGCCCGTACTCAGCGACAAGGGCGCCATCTCCTATCACGCGAGCCCGCTTCTGACCGCGGTCATCACCGGCGGCGTCGCGGTCCTTGACGAAGGCAACCGCATGTCCGATAAATCGTGGGCCTCGCTCGCCGGACTCTTCGACCACCGCCGCATGGCGGAATCGATTGTGGCCGGCATCACGGTATCCGCGCATCCGGAGTTCCGCGCAGCAGTCACCATGAACGAGGACTCGTCCACCTTCGAGATCCCCGACTACATCATGTCGCGGCTCCAGCCCGGGATCGCGATCCCGTTTCCCGGCCGCGAGGACGAACTAAAAATTCTCTCCTATACCCTGCCGTTCTGCGACCGGGAAATCCTCGATATGTGCGTTGACTTCCTGCAGCAGGCGCACGGCCTGGACCTGCCCTACTCGGTTCGCGACGGCCTGAACGCCATGCGCTACACGCTCAAGCTCAAAAAAAGCGATCCTTCGGCCGACACGTCCGCGCTTTTCAAAAACGCGATCGTGCAGATCCTGGGCCAGGAGGCGCTTGACCTGGAAAAGGTCGCTGCCAGGCGAAGCCTGTCCGGCGAGCACCTGCCGTCCATGAACCTGGGCGATTTCTTTTTCGGCGACGACGCGCGGCTCAATCCCGACGCCGATGAGGAACCGTGAAGTGAACCTGGCGCCCGGCATTACGGCGGTGCCGATCGTGCACGGCAAGCAGGTTTTTGCCGGCCATGTGCGCAACCTGTGCATCTCAAACCGGTTCGATTGCATTGCCCTTGACCTGCCGGAGCCGCTGCAGGGCGATCTCGGCCCTGCCGTGGAAAACCTGCCCGTGATCCAGGCCATTGTGGCGCAGGGGTTTTCCGACGCCACTGCCTACTACCTGCCCATTGACCCGTGCGACGCCGCGATTGAAGGCGTGCGCCAGGCGTTGCAGAACCGGATCCCGTTTTTCTGCATCGGATCAGGCCGCCTGACCGCACCCGTACCCATGCCGCCCCTGCCTGATGAACATGCCATTGCCTCCATCGGTTTCGACCGCTACTGCGGCCTCTGCCTCACCTCCCTTGGAAATCCCGCCAAGGGATCGGCCGACGACGAGAACGGCAGGCTGCTCGCCGCACGTATCCGCGAGCTCGGCCGGACGTACCGTAACATCCTCGCGCTGGTCCATTTCAGGCGTTTCGTGCGCACCGTGTACCATTTCGGCATGGACCAAGCGCTCGAGCAGGCTCCCGCGTCGCCCTCCTGGCGCATCTCGACCCATTACGTCAATCCCGATCACCTCTACTTCGCGCTCGGCGAGCTGCCGTTTGTCACCGGCAAATTCGAAAAGGAGCGCCACGACCCGTTCGCGCCTCCCATCGACGTTCTCGACGAGATCAAGAACCTGTTCCGGGAAACGCGCGACAACTACTATGACGACGCAGACAAAACAGCAGAGCTGTCGCCGGTCCGGATCCAGGCCGCGCTCACGTTCCTGCGCAACCTCACGGTTCAGTCGGGGTGGCTCATCCCCTCGCTCTTCGACATCGTGGAAGCCGCCAAAGGCGTGGGAGGAAACGGGTATGCCCTGCGCACCCTGAAAAACGCGCGCTACTATCCGTACCTGCCGTTTGAAGCAGGAACTCCCCTGCTCGGCATCGGGCTTGACCGGATCACCCTGCCTCCTGAAAACGAGACGGTTGAGGCGGTCAACCTTCTGCGCGACACCGAGGTGCAGTGGCGCACCGTGACCATCAAACCCGACCCTTCGCTCGAGCGCAAGAAAAAGTACCGCTATGCGTGGAATCCCCTGGGCATGTGCTCCCATGTTCCCGAGGACGCGGCAATCGAACGGTTCAACGCGCACGTGCGCAATAAAACGCTCAGGATGCTGCTCGAGGAGTTCGCGCGGCACGAAAAGTTTACGAGCTCGGTCAAGGACGGCATCGACATACGGGAAACCCTGCGCAACTGGCACACGGGCAGCATCTACGTGCGTGAGCTGCCGCCGTCGCGCGGAAACCTCGACACCGTGGTGATTATTTTCGACGACTCGCATGACGACCGGTACCCGCACCACACCACCTGGTATGCCGAGCACGGCGAGGAGTCAACGCTCACGTTTTACGGCACCGATCCGTTTGCCGACCTTATCGGCCCGGGCATTGCGCGCTGCACCTACGGCGGCCTGTCCCTGCTCTTTCCGCCCAGGCCGATCCCGAACATTTTCACGCTCACCCGGTCAATGGACCTGCCCAACCTGGCGGCGCAGATCACCTACGGCGGCCTCCTGTTCAGCCAGGAGCCTGCTGTGGCCTACGTTTCCAGCCGCAAGCCCGGCGTGTTCCTGCGCACCATGGCCGGCCGCATGAAAAAGCGGCTCGTCTGGGTGCCGCTTGCATCGTTTTCAAATGAGACATTGAGAAGGCTGCGGAAGTTCCATATACTGAACGGTAAAGAGGTGAGAAGCTGGGCAACGAGGTTTATAGGAGACTAGGATACGATTGCGGATTTCAGATTGCAGATTGCGGATTAAAACCAAACATCCACGATAGCAACCATCTCTTTGCACCTTAATGTAAAGTTCGAGTCGCTATTCACGGGACCTGAGGGGGCAGGAGTTACTTGGTGAAGGGCGACCGTATCGGTCGCCCCACCGGTGGTCAGCATAGAAGGGGTAGCGTAATTCCGTACCCTGAGCCGTTCCCCGAGCTTGTCGAAGGAGGGAAGGGTACGGAATGAAGCGAGGGGAAGGCTTTCCCCGCCAGATATTTTTCTTTTTATCTTTTCTTATCTCACCACCGCAATCTTTTTCGCAATCCGTTCCCTTGCTTTTATTGAACCAACAACATAGCAGCCTGACCTGGTTAATCCGATCCTGTTCCTCTTTCGGACATCTCGTTGCGTCACCATGCCGATTCTCTGTCCCAAAATAGTGTACACCGCATACGGCTGCATGGTGTCAAAAAAGAACGCCTTGTGCACTGGCCGGGCAGCAGCTGCAATGTACTGGCTGTCCTGAAACCGCTTCTGTGCCGGCAGCGTGCACTGCTGCGCAACATCAGGGCCGAAAATGGGCCATGGCAGGTCCCCGAAAAACAACGGTTTTGACGTAAGGTAATATGACGGCGGGAACGCATGATCGCTGATTGACTGGTCCCACTGGACCGTAGCGTTTATCACATTGCCGTGCGAGAGCGTTCCGCTGATGCCGGTATCGACCAGTATGCCGTAGTCCCGGGCCGGCAGCACGTTGGCGCCCAGGTTCTGGTCATGCGAGTGGTCAAGCACATCGATCCCTTCAGCCATCACCGTGGTGCGAAACACGGTGTTGCCCGGGCCGCACGGACCCCAGTAGTCGGCAATATCGATCTCCTGCACCACGTTTCCCTCAAACAGGTTATTGTTCGGATAATGGCCGTGCATTGAAATATCGCACGGCGTCCATCCATCATTGAGATTGGTTTCACCCGCGCCCTGAACATTTTCAACGGAATAATTGTAACCGAACACATTGCCGCTTGCGCCGACCTGCACCATCATTGCATGGCGCAAGTGCCGGAATATGTTGTTTTCAATACAGCAATCGGTCACGTGCAACCCGAGCGTGACGCCATACCCGTGCCCGTCCCCGCCATAATCATAGGCATGGTGAAAATAGGAGTCGCGAAATTCGCACGCGTACACGGTATTGCAGGTGATATGCGCTTTTCTCGTATGATAGCTTTCCACTGCCCGTACCCGGCAATAGGCCGCGTTTTTAAGGGAGATGGTGGCGCCGTCAGCGGTCGCAACGGTTTTGGTAATGAACAGGTTTTCCACTCCGGCAAACGTCACCAATCCCTGTTTACGAATCTGCGGATGCAGGTCTGCGCGATAATCAAGATATAACGGCCTGTTCAGGGTGAGCATGTTGCCCGAAACAGCTTCAACAACAACTATCTGTCCCACAGAGTTCTCAGACCAGTCCTGTTTCCAGGCAGTATCCGTATACATGACCGCGGAGTCGTTTTCCTGCTGGATTTCAGCGAAACACCCCGGGCTGAACGATGATGCGTCCGCCACCTGAACCTGGCGCGACCCTTTGGTATATCCCGCAGTCGCGTCGGTCCATGCGCTGCGTTGATACGTGATAATATCAATGCACGGCGTTGCGTCGCTCATTTCAAAATAGAGCCTTGTCTGTTTGTATCCCGCGCCGCACAGAACAATGCCCCGGTCAATGGTCAGCGATTGGCTGATGCGGAACCTGCCTGCAGGAATGGCCACCACCCCGCCTGACGCAGGAAGCGCGGCAATCGCGGCCGTGAACGCGGCGGCATCGTCAGCCGAACTGTCACCGGCAGCGCCGTATGCCATTACATCAACCGTATCCGGTTTGGCCGGAACAGAAACCGCGATGCCGGGCTGCCACGCAACGCGACGCTCAAGAGGAATCGGGTCTGCCCTGGTCGCGGGAGAAAAAGCAAGCACCGCAGACACCAGGAACGCCACCGGGTAAAGGCTTGGCAAAGCGAACCGAGCGTTGACGAATGACTTTGTCATTATTGGCAATTGATCCCTTGCGTTTTTTTCAATTCCCGTCCCTCTATACTATAAGCTACTTATGGATTTTAAAAATATCAAGGCAATCATTAAAGCCAAAAAAGAAATAGCGCAAAACTGCCGGGCGCCACGCTTGCCGGTGCGAAGCACTATAGCGGGGTTGAGCAGGACTCTCGCATGCGAGAACCGCTCCGGAAAGGGAGGGAAAAGATATTTTTATAGGAACGGCGCAAGCACGCGGGAAATGTCGCAGCCTATTGGTAACAGTATCTCATAAATAGTACAGCACAGCACATGCAGTGCTGGGGCCTGTCCGCCCTGCCATGTCCTTCCCAGAGCTTTTACAGAACAGGAACAACAATCGCTTTTTTCGATCCGGCGCCTTTCCCGTCAATACGATACATGAGATAGATGCCTTTGGGCAGGTTTTTGCCAAGTTCAGCAGCGCTTCTCGGATAGGCCCCGGTCCGCACGGTTTTCCGCGCTCCCTGCATGGTTACAATTTCAACCGATGTTCCGGCCGGGAACAGGGTGGCGTGCGGCTTGTGCGGGATCAAGGGAGACGGCTTTTCCTCGATCGCCGTCGGGTCGCGGAATTCCGGGGATTTCGATACGCCGTTCACCTCAAAGGTGAGGTTCTTAATCGTTATTTTTCCCCTTGTATTGTCGTTGATTTCGCTCCCTATCTCAAATCTGGTGACCCACAGGTCTCGTGACATCCCTTTATTAGTGACAAGCCAATCGAGCATCGCCTTTACATTGAGTGTCCCGTTATACGTCCTCATCGGTCCGCCGTCCACCCTGAATTGGATGTATCGCCACCCGCAGGCCCAAATATCAACACTATGACAGAGGTGATAGCTGTTGGTTCCGGCGGTGAGAGTACCGTTCTGATCGCATGCCCAGCGACCGTCCTGCCATCCCCAGAAGGCCATGATTTCAGCGTACGGGCATTCACCGGTATCGATCGTCGCAGGATCCTTGGTGGTGAGCCACATTTCAAAACAGATGTTCCAGGCAACCGCACTCTGCAGATCGATTTTCATCTGGTCGACCTTGATGCTCGCTGAATTGATGTTCTTTATCTGAAGCGGTAGAAGCGAGGTGGAAGAAACGTCCCCTGTCTTTATGTTATCTTTAATATGGCCGAACGGGTGTATTCCGAACTCAACTTCCGGAAAATCGGGCGCTGTTCCGCACGTACCCCGGTTGAATTCCCAGCCAAAGGTCCCGTCCTTTTCAATGAATACTCTGTAGGGAGTGGTGCACCCATGCTCTCTGGAGCCCCAATCGTTATGAATGAGCCGGATATCGCCCATTTTGAAATACTGCTGGGAAACCGTGGTTTCGACTCCTGTTGTCGTCCAGACAACGGTGTTGCTGTCTGATGGCTGCCCAATGGCATGCAGGGTACAACTACCGATAAACCCCAGGCTGAAAAGCATCTTCTTGCGCATCATACACCGTATCTCCCTTTTTTATTAATAGTGTTTGCGGGCGGATTCTGAACCATATACCCATGTGGCCTATAACGCTGCATGCTTGGCTCTCCCGGTCGGAAAGATCGTGAGGGGACTAACCCGCGGTCCGATGCCATAGCCACCAACCGCTGTTTGGCAGCTCCGGAAAGGCCATTACTAGTTAGTAGTATGTACCGTTAGCCAGTTCATTTTGTTTGATTTTTCCTTTCCTCGACTCTCGTTTGGATTCCGTAAATACGCATTATTATTTTTAAATCATCATGAACAATACCATGTTCTTCTCCCTGTGTCTTTTCCTTCCGCTTGTTGCGCTCAAGGACACGACCCACGACGCTTTTTACCGCCAGCTTGAGCAGGAGCTGCGCAGTGACTATCTCGCCTGCACCGACGATTCGTCGCGCCTGCCGGTAAAGGCCCTGATACGGTGGAAGCACCGGATGGACAGCATTGCCACGCTGCCGGGGTTTGCTGCGGTTGTCAAGGCGTATGAACAGGAGACCGGCGCGTCGGCGGGAAAGAGTCGTTCCTGCAAAATCGTCATGTGGAAACTGGCAAAGGACTCCGGGGCGGCGGCTGCGGACCATGTTGAGCAGAAACAGAAAAAGGGCCGGGAAGAGGCGGAGGAGGAATCTCTTGCCGTGCTAAAAGAGCTCAAAGCGCTTGCGGACAATCCCCGTTTTCTCGGCGCCATTCCGTTCGGCGCGTCAAAGCGGGCGTTTTTCTGGCTTGCCGCTCACGCCGGATTCGGAAAGTTCGAAGACCAGGGAAGCTATATCACCTGCGATTTTGTTCCGCTCTGCGGAAAATACTGGCTCGGCGCTTTTTATTTTGACCGGCTGGGACTCTGCAGGTTCGAGCTTGAAGGCGCACCGCGGCGTTCCGATTCGCTCGACCTGTTTGTGCGTCCCGAGGTCGAACATCTTGCCTCGTGCTTTGAGAAAAAGACCGGAAACAGGCCGCACCAGACCAACCGCGTCAACCGCGATGAAATTGTTGAGAGAAAGCTCTCTATCGTGCATGCTTGGTCCCACCGCGACTGGTCGGTAGCGCTTGGTCTGTCACGGTATGACTACCGCTATTATTCAAAAGCGGTCGTTACCAACCGCCCGCTGCCGCGAGAATAATGCTATAGGACCACCGGCTTGCTCGTCCGCTCGCTCTCGAATTCTTGTCTCGCAAGCACCATGCAGCGGTCGCCCTGATGGATCGTACAAGAAGCATTTTCCAGAATCGTGGGATGCGAAAATGATTTGGCGACCCGGTCGGCCGTGATGATGATTTCTGGTATACAATGCAAAAATCGATTTTGCGGAGCTGCAATCCAGACGCCTGCTCTATAGTATTTTTCTGCAAACGGTAACAGCGTACGTATGAAACTACTCATCGCCAAAACAGCCGGTTTCTGCATGGGCGTGAAACGCGCAGTCGACCTGGCGCTTGAAAACGCGGGCAAGGTGCAGGGCGGGCTCAAAACCATCGGGCCGCTGATCCACAACCGTCAGACGGTCGAGATGCTCAAGGCGCGCAGGGTGGTCGAACTAAATGAGGAAAAACAAGGGGGCGATCCGCAGACGCTGCTTATCCGCGCCCACGGCATCCCGCCGGAGAAACAGGAGCGGTTCGTACGGAAAGGCCACACCATCATTGACGGCACGTGCCCGAAGGTGAAGACCGTTCATAAGGTGATCGCACGGTACCGCTTGCTCGGGTATTCGATCGTCATCACCGGGGATGAAGGCCATGCCGAAGTGGTTGGCCTGCTCGGGTATGCCGGTGATGAAGGAAGGCTTATCCACTCGGTCCAGGAGGTCGAGACGCTTCCCGAGCTGGCGAAAATATGCCTGGTATCACAGACCACGTTTGACCGTACGGTATTCGACCAGATCGCTGATGCGATCCGCCGCCGGTTCACGGCCGCCGATATCGTGGTGAAGAAAACCATCTGCGCCGCCACCGAGCAGCGGCAGGAAGAGACGAAGGCGCTTGCCAGGCAGGTGGACGCGCTCATCGTGGTCGGCGGAAAAAACAGTGCAAACACGCAGCGTCTTGCCACGATTGCCAGCGCATGCGGCACGCCGACCCAGCTCGTTGAAACCGAGCAGGAAATCGACTGGAACAGTATTGCAAAGTGCAAGATGGTGGGAATCACGGCGGGCGCCTCGACCCCGAACTGGATGATCAAACGGGTCACCGACTATTTGCAGTTCATGGACCAGACCCAGAAGCGGACCGTCCCCAACCTCATGTTGCAGGCGTTCGACATCGTTGCGAACTGCAACGTGTTTGTCGCCCTGGGAGCGGTGGCGGTATACTACGTCTCCTGCAGGCTCCAGGGATTCGCATTCAACCTGAGTGGCGCCGCGGTATCGTTCCTCTACTTTTTATCGATGTATCTCTGGAATAGCCTGACGAGCATTGAATCGACCGCGCACCATGGCATCTCACGGTACCGGTTTTACGAGCGCCACAAGCGGTCCCTGTTCCTTCTGGCGGTCGCCGCTATTGCCGCGCTCCTTATTGTGAGTTATTCGCTCGGAACACAGGCGTTTTTCATCATGCTGTTCGCCACTGCCGCAGGCTCGGCCTACCATGCGACCATCGTTCCAAAGTTTCTGCGCTCCCTCCTGCGGTATAAAAAACTCAAGGACATTCCCACCTCGCGCGACCTTTTTGTGGCCCTGGCGTGGAGCACGGTCATAACCTTCATACCGCAGGTGGTGAGCGGCGTGTTTTCGCTCAATCAGCTTGTTGCCGCCTGCTTCGGCTGGATTTTCATTCTCGCGTTCCTTCGTTCGCTCATCTTCGATCTCCGCGACATCGAAGGCGACCGGATCATGGGCAGGGAAACGCTCATCACCATTGTGGGCGAGCAGCGCGCGCGCACCGCTATCTATCTGATCACCGGGACCTGCGTGACGCTCCTGGCGCTCATACCCTGGCTTGCCGGTCTCGAGGAGCACCGGCAGGAGAGCACGCTCCGTTTCCTTTCGCAGATACCCGCGCTCCTCTATGCTGCTCTTTTTGTCAAACTCAATCCCCGGCTCAAATCAAAAGTGCCGGCAGTGTTCAATGTCCTTGCCGACAGCCTTCTGTATCTGGCCGGAGCCGGCGCGCTGATTTCATTCGTCGTGGCGGGTGAATAGCAGGTGCGCCCTCCCGGGCGCACCACTAAAAAAAGCAAGGGAAAACGGCCGTTTTCCCTTGCTTAAGAGGACCAGGTCTCCCCCTTCCTCCCCACCCTGTAGAGCTTTTTTTCTCCCTTAGATTATACCCGCAAACAAGCGTCTATTCAAGGGCTTTTTTGGGCTTTTTACGGCGGCGGCAGAGGCCATCTCGTATTTTAAGGCAGAATAACAGATCCACGATCAGCGGAAAACCTATGGAGCGGTCAAATCATAGCGCAGCCCAATCCGGAGACGCCGGAGGGTCTCTTGCGGGCCGGATCAGCGAGGAAGACCTGTACAAGGCCCTTGCCGACAGGGTCTCTCTTCCTTTTGTCTCGCTTGCCGATATGACGATCGACCTTGCGGCGAGCAGCGCCGTGCCCAGGAAATTCGCTGAAAAACATCTCTGCCTGCCCATTGCGAAAAAAGAGAATATCATCACCCTGGCCATGGCCGATCCGCGCAACATCGATATCATTGCCGAGCTGGAGTTTGCGACCGGGTGCCGGATCGAGCGGGTCGTAGCGACCGAGAAGGACATCCGCGCGGCGATCGAACAGACCTACGGCAGCAGCAGCCGCCTGCGCGAGGACGCCAGGAACATCGCCCGCGACCTCAGGGAAAGCGACATCCGGCAGGCGTCGGCAAACGGCGGCGCCATCGATGCGCTGCGCCGCGAAACCGAATCCGAGCCGGTCGTGCGCATGGTCAGCCTGATCCTTGACGACGCGGCGCAGAAGGGCGCCAGCGACATTCACATCGAGCCGCACGAGCATTCGCTCCACATCCGCAACCGGATCGACGGCATGCTGCTGGAGATGATGGAACTCCCCGGCTGGATGCAGAGCCCGATCACCTCGCGGCTGAAGATCCTTGCAAACCTTGACATAGCAGAAAAACGGGTGCCCCAGGACGGACGGATCAAGCGGCTGGTCAGCGGTGAGGAGATCGACATGCGCGTCTCCACCCTGCCCACGCACCATGGTGAAAAGACCGTGATCCGCCTATTGCGCCACAACGCCACGCTCCTGCAGCTGGAATCCATCGGCCTGGAGCAGGGCGACCTGCACACCCTTGTCGAGCTCATCAACAAACCCCAGGGCATGCTTTTCATCACCGGACCGACCGGCTCGGGCAAGTCGTCGACCCTGTTTGCCTGTCTCAACCTCATCAAGTCCAAGGCGATCAACATCACGACCATCGAGGACCCGATCGAGTACAAGCTGCAGGGGATCAACCAGGTCCAGATCAATGAAAAGGCGGGCCTCACCTTTGCCGACACGCTGCGTTCGATCCTGCGCCAGGACCCGGACGTGATCCTCGTTGGCGAGATCCGCGACAGCGAGACCGCCCAGATCGCCCTGCAGTCGTCACAGACCGGCCACCTGGTGTTTTCAACGCTCCACACCAACGACTCGGTGTCCGCGATTACGCGGCTGCGGGACCTCGGCATTCCGCCGTTTCTGGTCGCATCAGGCGTGCTCGGCGTGATTGCGCAGCGCCTGGTCAGAAAGATCTGCGCCGAATGCAGACAGGAATACAAACCCACGGACGAGGCGATCTTCCGCTTTAAAACCGTGTTCGGCGACACGCCGCTCCCCGCGTCGTCCGTGGGCAGAGGGTGCAAGCAGTGCAGCCAGACCGGGTACAAAGGGAGAACCGGCATCTTTGAATTTCTCCCCATGGATGCCGTGCTGCGCGACCTCATCTCACGCAGCGAAACCGAGCAGGCGATCCGCGATTATGCACGAAGCAAAGAGATGAAACCGCTCGTGTTCCACGGACTTGAAAAAGTAAAGACAGGGGTCACCTCCATCGACGAGTTGCTGCGGGTGGTGCTGGTGGAGTAACCGGCAACGCGGACCGGTACGCACGACCGCACCGGCACCGCCCGACGGGATGTAGAATGGCCACGACACGGGAGTTCACCATACGGATCGGCACGCCCGACGGGACGGTCGGACCCGCGCGGGTTTCCGTGTCCGGCGAGCCGCTGCAGCTCGCCGACCTGGTGCCGCCGATCCACGAACTGGCCAGCGGCGTCGTTGACCTTGCCATCAAGCGAGCCGAAAAAGAGGGGCAACGGCTTTCCTGCAAGCCGGGATGCGGTGTGTGCTGCTGCCAGCTCGTGCCGCTCGCTCCGGCAGAGGCTTTCTACATGGTCGATCGGCTTCGCGCCATGCCCCGCGACGAACGCATACCCATCCTTGAACGGTTCCAGTCAATCGAGGCCATTCTCATTGAGACCGGCCTGAGGGCCGATCTCGGCTCGATCGATAAAGCAAGCGACAGTAACAGCATCGCCCGCGCCTATTTCGCGCTCAGGCGTCCCTGCCCGTTCCTTGTTCATGACTCCTGCTCGATCCATCCGTGGCGGCCCATTGCCTGCCGGGAGTACAACGTGACCTCGCCTCCGGCGCTGTGCGCAGACCCGTTCTCAAACAGCATCGCCTCCATACGGCTCCACCGCCGCATCTCCGCAGGACTGACGAAATTCTGCGCGGAAACTGCCGGCCTCCCGCCCGGTCTCGTGCCCATGCCGCTGTTGTTTGATTACTACGAAACCTATCGCGAAACAGCGGAGAAAACATGGCCCGGTGTCGAGCTGTTTGACCGGGTGCTGGAGTATGTGTGCGGGAAAAAAGAATAATAATTACCCGATCGACCCCACCATCTCAAACATGGGCAGGTACATGGAGATCAGCACGCCTGCGACGACAATACCCATGAGCACGATAAGGGCGGGCTCAAGGATCGACGTGAGCGTGGTTATGGCGGTGTCAACCTCGTTGTCGTAGTAATCGGCTATTTTCGCAAGCATCTCGGGAAGGTTGCCGCTCCGTTCGCCCACGCCCACCATCTGGATCACCATGGGCGGGAACACGCCGGTCTCCTTGAGCGGTTCCGCCAGCGACCTGCCGCTGCGTATCGCCTCCAGGGTCCTCTGAAATCCCTGTTCCAGCACGCTGTTGCCAGCGGTGGTGGCCGTGATCTCCAGCGCCTCGGCGATCGGCACGCCGCCGGCTAGCAGCGCCCCGAAAGTCCGGCTGAAACGGGATACCGCGCTCTTTTTCTGCAGGTCGCCGAACAGGGGCAGACGAAGGTTCAACTCGTCCATCGATAACCTGAACCGCAGGTTGGTCCGGTACAGGAACATGAGCGCGATACCCGCAACGGCCATAACGAGGATCGAAGGGACAATCCATATCTTTAAAAATTCGCTCGTGCCGATCACGATGCGGGTCGAGAGCGGCAGCTCCGCTCCCAGCTCGGAAAGCATGGAAGCAAAGGTCGGCACCACGAAGGTCATGAGCGCGACCACGGCCACGGCGGCCACGACCGCCACGAGCATCGGATAGGCAAAGGCGCCGATCACGCGGTTGCGCACCGCGACCGCCTTTTCCTGGTACTCCGCCAGGCGCAGGAGCACGCTTGAAAGGATACCGGCCGCCTCGCCTGCCTTTACCATTGCGCAATACAGCCGGTTGAAGATCCGCGGATGGCGCGACAGCGCTTCCGCCAGCGAAACGCCGGACTGGACATCGCCGGATATTTTGCGTATAGCCTCGCGAAGGATCCTGTTGCCGGTCTGCTCGGTCAGAGCGTCAAGGCTCGCGACGAGCGGGATGGCCGACGAATTCATGGAGGCGAACTGCCGGGTGAAGGCGGACGCGTCCCTGAGCCCCACCCTGCCCCGGAAACCGAAAACGGGGACCGCTCTCCTTTCCCGAAGGTCGGTCACCCGGATACGGTCCTTGCGCAGGCGCAGGCGCGCGTCATCGCTGCTTGACGCCTCGATCGCGCCCGAAACGGAGGACCCGGAATAGTTGACGCCACGATAGTTAAAGGTGGGCATGCTGCAACCGTTGAAAAGTTGAAGGGATGAATAGTTGAAAAGATAAAAAGGGACGGTTCATCAGGAATCCTTTTTACGCAGACGCCCGCCTTCTTCTTACCACGGGATCGTGCCGCCGCCCGTGTTTTTTTTCAGTTTCTCATTCAGGTCCGCGCTCGCGCCTGCCGGGTATTTGCCGATCTTCTTCTTGAGCGCCGCGCTGACCACCACCCCGTCCTCGGATTCGGCGGCGCTGTACTCGAAACGGGACTCCCCTTCCGGCAGATCAAATCCGATATCGGGATTCCCCTCCCCGGTTATGCCGCCGGTGGGCGTTACATAGGTCTCGTGTTCCTGGTAGTAAGCGTTATAGAGTGTTACGGCCTGTTTCAGCACCGGCTTGAACTCCGAGAGTTTCGCCTTGTCGGAAACGCCCATGAACCGGGGAATGGCGAGCGACGCCAGGATCCCGATAATGACAATGACCACCATGAGTTCAACCAGCGAAAAACCGTTCCTGTTCCTCATCATTTTCTCCTGATTACTGGTTTGCACGGGCACCTAAAAGAACGTTTCAAATCCTTCTCCGTCCTCACCCTGGACGGCGTTCTTGACACTCTCCACCACGGTCAGCGCTTGTTCCGGATCCTTCTTCAGCACGATCGTCGCCTGGATCCATGCGATAGCGCGCGTTTCCGAACCCTCGATCGCGCCGCTGGCGTCCAGGTCAAGCTCCCTGAAGCTGACATTATTGTCGGCGTCGATATCGAGCAGCGAATCGCTTCCCCTGCAGTCAAAGGTAAAGCCCGCTATCGGGTTTTCTTCCGGGGAAAGCACCAGGTTGTTGTACCACAGCGCACCGTCCTTTAAAAAATACGATGCGGTATCGCCTCCGGGCTTGAGAAAAACCCACTGCGTTTCATCAAGCATGACGGTCCCCCTGCTCGACCTGATATTTTTGGCGATGGATTCAATCAGGGTGACCGCACTTTCGAACGCGAACGCCTTGCGCTCCCGGACCAGCACCTGCTTGTGCGCGAACAGGTAAAATGAATAGGCCATGCCGCTGATGATCGCCAGGAGCGAAAGCGCCATGACCGACTCGATAAGCGTAAAGCCGGTTGCAGCAGGTCGCCGGCGCCCCGCCATGCGTTTGCGGATAGCAGAGGACCGGCTCATCGGTAGGTCTCCCGCAGGACCCGGAGGTCGGCAAGCGTCACGGTATCGTCTTCCCGTCTGACCCTGATGGTAACGAGGCTCTGCTTTACGACCGCGCTGCCGGTATCAACGATCGCGCCCTCTTCCGTTTCGACGATCCGCTCAACGTCCCACCGAAAGCCTGCCATGGTCACCGTGTACTCCTCCCCTTCACATTCACCAAACGCCCGCTTGCTCTTCTCGATCTCGTTTCCGGCGATCAGCAGGGCGATCATCTTCTGCTCATGGCGCTTCTCGAACTTTGATTCGGCAATGAGCAGCGCGGTGAGCGGCAGGAGAAGCAGCGAAAACAGCATGATGGCGACCAGGATCTCGATCAGCGTGAAGGCTCGGTTATTGATCATATTCGCTCCGTTCCAGACCTTCCCGGGGCGCCGCCTCGATCCACGAAACCAGCCGAAACGGCGCGCCCTGCCTGCCGAACGCAAGAGGGACCATGAACCGCTTTGGCAGGATCCTCCGGTTGATAAGACCGCCGGCAAGCCTGTTGCGGTCGTCCTCGGGCGCCGTCTTGAGCTGCGCCGCGGCCACGCACCCGAACACGGTCCCTTCGAGCACCAGAAACCCCCTGGTGTACAGGAGTCCGGTGAACCGGGCGTAGCGCTCGACGATCGAGCAGGTGGCGCCCTTGGCGCAAAAGAAAATTCCCGCGTACCGGGACTCCTGCATGAGCTGCAGGCCGTTCATGCTTTTCGGGTCGTTGCTCACGACCCCCTTTACATAGCCGAACGACGGCATGTCGACCGTGGACTGTCCGGCCAGGGTAATGGTCTTGAACGCGTACATGTTTCCCGAATACCGCACCTCATCGTCGAAATAGATCATGTCCTGCGAATACAAGATGACGCGGTCCATGCGCACCTGGTCAAAGCACTTGATCTGGCCGAGCGCGATCAGCTCGACGCCGTGGATCGAGACGTTGCCCGACACCTGGATATCGCCGGTGGCGATGATCGAGGAGGGCCCGCGGAGTTCGAGCGGGCGGAGCGACCCGCCGGTAATAAGCACATGGCCGTTGACGAAAACTGCCGCGGTGTCCCCGAGCCGGGGCATGGTGCGCTCGTCAAAGGCCTGCGATCCCTGAAACACGATCTGGGCCTGCTCCGGCAGGCTTATTTTCGTTTCAAGCTCCAGCATCCCGGACACAAGCTTCTGCTCGTCGACCGGCGGCAGCTTCACGATGGTGCCCGCGTCTACCCTGCCCTCGACCGCGCCGAGCGGCGCCTTCGAAACCTTGATGTCGCCGATGACCTTTCCGGAGCGTACGTCAAGCTGCTTGTTCTGCTCCGAAACGATAAGCGCGAACCGGTAATCAGGCGTCAGCTCCTGGCCGAACAGCGCATCGACGTCCCATGCCTCCCGGCCGGCCGTACCGTTTGCGACCACGCGCAGAAACGACCCCTCCTCGCTGGTGGTCGCTGTCCCTTTGCTGCCGCGGAGCGAGTCGGTGTACACGACCGTTGAATCGGTCAAACAGGTGGACGCGGTGTCGCCGCTCCGCACGATCTCAATGGCGCCTTCGCGCACCAACGGCCCGCTCTGGCCCGTCCGCCGCTCGTACACCGCCTTGCTCACGGCTGATTCGGCGGCGTACCGGGCATGGAGCAGGTCCCGCTTGTGTATAACCGCATGGGAACGCTTGACAGAAAAGATGACCCAAGCGAACACCATGAAGCTGACCACGGCGCCGATTGCCATCACCAGCATGATTGCCGATCCCCGGTTATTTCTGATCGTACTGATGCAGGACATACGTTCCCTGCGGCGCCGCGATTGTTATGTCGGTCCGTGAGATGGAGGACACTTTCATTCCCTTGACCGCGTCGCCCCGCTTCACGATGAAGGTCCTTCCGTCAAGCGCCTCGAGGATCGCCAGCGGCGGGTCCTTCCACAGTATGCCCTTGAGGATGAGGTCGAGCGGCTTTGTGGGGGGCGAGGCGGTCTTTGTCCTGGCCTTTACCTGTGCGGTAGTAAAGGCGCCGAACGGGTCGCCCTGGCCGGAAAACGCAAAGGTGTTCGCGGGTATCTCGATGGTGACCGCGAGCGCTTTCTCAAGGTCGGCAATATACTGATCCCGTTTCTCGAACGCGGATTCCGCCTGCCATTTTTTTGATGCGCGTTGCGCAGGCGTTGGCATGGCGTCGGAATAGCGGTACACCAGGAGTTGTATCGACGCAATGAGCACGCCGTCGCGGTTTTTCATCATGACCAGTTCTTCGACGCGCATGATGCGGTTCAGATTTTCCACGGCCGCAATAAAGCGGGCAAGGTTATTGAACGGCCCGGCAGCCTCGACGGTGAGCGGGAACTCCGAAAATCCCTCGCCGGGACGCGGTTGCCGCGGCGCAACGGTCATGATCACGGCCTCCGTCTCGCGCGCCTTGAGCATGAGCAGCTCGTAGAGGTCCGCCTCCGACCTGGCGCCCAGAAGCGACGACGCAATCTCCATCTTTTTATGCGCCAGCCGCTCTAAATCGCCTTTCATCTCAGGCAGCTCGCGGATATGCACGCCGGTGTTGCGTATCTTTTGCGAATACGAATGCATGGACACGATGCGTGCCCCTGCCTTTTTGATGCCGCTTGTGAGCAGGTCCTGCGCCAGCACCACCATAAAAACGGGCACAAGCCAGGTCAGCAGGCGATAGCTTCGTACCGTAGCAAGGGTCATACGAAATCAACTCCCTGTCCGCGGCTTGAGAACACACTCGATCCGGAACCGGTATGACGACCCCTTGCGTTCCATGGCAATAAGCGTTACCGACGCAAACGGATCGCTTTTCAGAAGCGACTCCATCCAGCTCGTAATCCATGCGGCGTCACGGGACGATCCTTCGAGCAGCATAAGCTCCTCTGCAGCGATCTTTTTTGCGCCCTTTTCAAACCGTTTCTTGCGCTCGCCGATGCGCAACTCCGCAAGCGTGACCTGGGGCGGCCGCGTTTGCGCGATCTCCTGCAGCACCGACGCGCGGCTGGTCCTGTTGAGCGACAGCTTTCTGCACAAGGTTATCTCCTCGATCAGGTTCCTCGTCTCCTTCTGCAGGAACGTGATCTCGGCAAGCGAGGACTTGAGCCCTTTCCACTTGTTTTCGAGGCGCTGTTCGACGCGCTCGAGCACCAGATCGGTACCCAGGAGCAGGAGCCAGGCCGCCGCTATGCCGGCAACGGAAAAAATCCCGGATTTTATTGCACGGACCTTCCACACGCGCTGCGTATGGGCATCGATCTCCTCCTGCAGGCCAAAATCCCACTGCTGCGCAATCGCGCTGTCGTAGGCCGGCGCCGGCGCCGGGGTAATCCGCTCGCAGGTAACTGACCGGTCGCCCAACTCCTGTATCGTTGCGTCGGCCATGAGCTCGGGCGAACAGAGAACCACCGGCGAACCCGGCGGCATCGCCACGTACTCCTTTACCTTGTCCACGGCCAACAGCAGGTCGTTTGTTCCCCCGGGATTGTTGTTTAGCCGGTACACGCGATAGATTCTGTCGGTATCAGCGACCAGCAGAAAGGCATGGTCGCGATGGACCAGATACACGAGCGCTCTCCTGCCTGCCGTGAGCCCGGCGCGGACCGTCAACCATGCGTAAACAGCCGCCGGAATCCTGCGGCAGGAGTTGTCCTTCGGCAAGGGATGTTCCCGCAGCACCTTTTTCCGGGCCACGGCAATGAGCAGGCCGTCATCCGTTTCCGCAAACCGGTACAGGACGTCTGCAAGCGACTCCTCCTCAAAAAGGAGCTCGGCGATCTGGTCCTCAACGTACAGGACAGGATCCGCGTTCCCGGCAGGAAGGGGCCGGTGGAAAAAAAGAATATCCCCGGAAGGCTCAAAGCATGGTGAAGCGCGCATCATGGCAGCTAAAATACTCTATGGATGAGAGGAGCTACTCTTTTGGTGACGTGTCCTGACCGCCGTCCTGCGCCGGACGGTCTGTTTCACGTTTGTCCAGCTCGATCGTTTCCCGGTTCGTGTTCATGCGCAGCTTGAACTTCTCAAGGTCTCCCTCGAGGTCAACAACGTCGTCCTTTTTCAGTATATGCGGGGTCACGTAGATGACCAGCTCGCTCGTACTCTTCTGGTTTCCCGATGACTGGAACAGCTTTCCAAGCAGCGGGATGCTGCCGAGAATCGGCACCTTTTCCGCCTGTCTGCTGTCCTCGGCGCGGATCAGACCGCCGATGATAATGGTTTCGCCGTCATTGAGCTGGATGGTCGTATTGACGCTCCGCGTGGACACGTTCGGAAAACCCTCCTTGTTGTCGCCCATGGAGTTTGAGATCTCCGGGCTTATCTCGACCGTCACCTGGCCGCTCTGCGAGATCCACGGGGTCAGATCGAGCTTTATGCCGGACTTGATCTCCTGGAACCGGACAAAAGGATTTTCAATGGTGCCGCCCTGCAACCTGAAATAGCGGGTGATGCCCACATTGATCGACGCCTTGTTGCCGTTGAGCGTGGCGATCCTGGGCTGCGCCATCACCTTGGCCTTGTTCTCGGATTCCAGCGCCTTGAGCGAGATCCAGAAATCGTCGGGGAGGAATCCCATGGTGCCGAATTGAAACCCTTCGATCTCACTGTTGACGTTCTCTATCATGTTCTTGATGCCGCGGCCGCTCATGGACCCCCAGTACCCGGGAATGTAGTTTTCAGTACCCGGCGAAATGGTGGAATCACTTCGCGTTCCTTTTCCCGCCCTGATGCCCCACTCCCTGCCCACGTCCTTTGAAAACTCCACCACCACGGCCTCGATCATGATCTGCGGGGTCGGGATGTCCACCTGGGCGATGAACTCCTGGATCTGGGTGATGAGGTCCATGGTGCCGGTGACCAGCACCGCGTTCTGCTCCTTGATGAGCTGCACATTGGTCGCCGGGACCGACTTGGGAAGCACGGTCACGAAATTGTCCGCCTTGATGTGCTTGAGGTGCAGGAGCACCGAGGTGCTGAGCGCCTGGCCCGAAGGCGTGGCGGAATTGCGGTCGCCCACGAGCAGGATACTGTCCCTGATCGAAAACGTGTAATTGGTCCCTGCCATGATGAGCCCGATCGCCTTTTCAATGGGCACGTTGTCGAGCCTGGCGTTGATCTCGCCCCGGATATCGCCGTAGGTGATGAAATTGAGCTGGCTCTCATCCGCAATCTGCTTGAGCGCGTCCCCGATGTCGGCATTGGCAAGATCAAGGGACACTTTGCCGTCTCTTACGCGCACATCAAGCTGCTGCGCGCCTGTGCCGCGGGACATGGTCATGCCGATCCCCTTTTTCCCTCCCCTGATCGGACCGGTCTGCGCCTCTTCCTTGACGCTGACCATGATGATGTCGCCCCGGAACCGGGTGGCAAAACCGTTCGCCTCAAACAGCGCGCGGATGCCGTCTTCCACGCTGATGTTCCGCAAGGTGCCGCTCACCCGGCCTTCAACGCCCTTCTCCGCGATGATATTGATCCCGGTTTTTGCGGATATGTCCTTGATAAACTCCCTGACATCCATGTTGTCGATGTCCATATTGAGCGTATCGCGCCGCGACACGGCAATGGCGCCCTTGCCCTTGTCCTGTGCCTTGGTAATGCGGTAGATGTCCCCCTCTTTCTGGAGCGCCAGATCATGGGCCTGCAATATGGTCCGCAGTCCCTCAAGCACGGGCACGTCCGTGAGATGGATGGTCACCTTGGCCGCAATGTCCTTGTCAATGATGATATTCAGGCCATAGCCGATCGAAATGGAGCGCACCACGTCCCTGATGTCCGTGTCCTTGAAATCAAAGGTCATGCGCTGCGACTGTTCATTGGATGGCGGAGCCGCCTTTTTTTGAGCGGAACGAGCCGGTTTGTTGGATTGCTGACTCTTTGGCGGCTGGGCAGACAAGGAGAAAAACAACATACCCACCGCGCAAAGAAGCACTATTCCTGTTCGTTTGATCATGATAGTTCCCGCTGTTTTTTAATTGTGCTATTTAAAATAGTATTTAGCAATGGGATTATGCGTTCTTTTGCCCTCAGTCCATATACGAGAATACTGTTCCCCATTTCGGATAGGCTGTTATAATTATTGCAGATATGGTTATTTTGCTTTCTGCCTCATGAAAATAAAACGGTTTTCAACGCATTTTCTAATATTCGGACAAATTCCTGCTGGATATCTGCGCGCACGGCTTACTCGACCTATCCAAGAAATAATGCCATTGTATATATGGGTATTTTTGGGTATATTTATGGGTATGAAAAAATACGAAATCATTCTGCCCAGGCAATTGCCGACCGAAACAGTCAACAAAATCGCCGAAATCGATGAGTTCAAAGGCCGGTGGGATGCGCTTAAAAATATCGCCCCCGACAGTCTTTCACGACTTCAACGGATCGCAACCATTGCCTCTATTGGCTCATCAACCCGAATCGAAGGAGCACAGCTTTCCGACGCGCAGATTGATGAACTGCTGTCGCATATCGACAAAAAATCATTCCGGTCGAGAGACGAGGAAGAAGTCGCCGGATACGCCGAAGCCATGGAGCTTGTCTTTGAATCGGCCGAAGACATGCCAATAACGGAAAACCACATCAATCAACTGCACGGTATTCTCCTAAAGTACAGCTCCAAGGACTCCCGGCATATGGGCGAGTATAAAAAATTCCCCAACAATGTCGAGGCTTTCGATGCAAACGGTAACAGCGTCGGCGTACTATTCAAAACGGCCGAACCATTCGATACGCCATTCTACATGGAAAGCCTCGTTCAGTGGTATCGCACGGAGATACAGACCCGCAACTTTCACCCGCTTATAGTCATCGGGGCATGTGTCGTTCATTTTCTGGCCATTCATCCGTTTCAAGATGGCAACGGCCGGTTGTCAAGGATTCTTACGACGCTGATGCTGTTGCAAAACGGCTACCAGTACGTTCCGTACTGCTCGCTTGAAAGCATCATCGAAAAAAACAAAGATCAATACTACCTGGCATTACGCAAAGCCCAGAAATCCTTCACCGCACACCATGCCGGAATGAAAGACTGGCTCAACTATTTCCTGCGCATTCTGATAAAACAAAAAAACATCCTTCAGCAGCGGATCGCGCAGGAAACACAAATTGCGGTCGGGAAGCTATCGCCGGTATCAACACAAATTTTACAGATGGTCAGCCAAGGGCAGAAGACCACAATCTCCGACATCGTCATGCTGTTGAATATCAACCGCAACACGGTTAAAAAGCATTTAAAGGAACTGACGGTTAAAAATTTGATACGGCAGAATGGAACCGGCAAGGGTACATGGTATTCACCGGCTTGAAAAAAATCATATCAGTGAAAGCCCGGGCCATGCTACGATGGGCAAGACCGGCATGGCCTATTCGCGCTTCGCGGGGCATGGATGGCATGAGAAAATTCAATACTTTCGCTTAAACACAGGGCATACTGTTCATTTAATCCCTGTTTTTTCACTTTCACCCACTGATTCACACAGACCATACGTCCAGAACCACCATAATGCCCATTACAACAAATGTAAATGCTATAAACAGCGTTTTTATTCGATTTATGTCAGGGGGGACATAAGAAAACAGAGGCATGCTGTTGGACTTACTCGTAATGCGTCCACATACGAATAATTTTTACGGCCCTCTCCTTTTCAAAAACCTGGTAAATTAACCGGTGTTGAATGGTGATTCGTCTGGAAATTGCCCCGGACAAATCCCCTACAAGCTTTTCATAGTGAGGCGGGTTCTGAAATGGATTTGCTTCCAAAATTGAAAGAAGGTATTCTGCCTTGTGCCGCAAGCCGGCAGCAGAAAGCTTTATTGTGGTCATAGGTATACCCCCGGTCAGCTATAAAGGTACGTTATAACGTACGCTTTTGCAAGGTTTTTATCGTATGCCTCTCACTACACAACCGGAGCACTCTCGCAGGCCACACATTCCACCTGTTATGTTTTTTTGAAGGTCACACGTGTTGAGGAAACCCGCAGATCCGTTCACCTGTGATGAATCACCGGGCACACAAAGCATTTTTTAGGTCACACAGGGCACCCGCGCAATATTGGCTTTGCTGCAATACGCTTCAACGGGCTGCCCGCTTTTTTGATGATTGGATAAATGTGTCCGAATTTCTTCAGAAGTATGAAAGTGAATCCGGCGCTTCATGACGTGCCTCCTTTGGCGAGGCACTACTATCAATTAAGCGTCTGGTCGCGGAAAGATGGGTTCACAGAACTGATACTATTTTTTTCTTTCTGAACCTGGGTCACAGACCCAGGCCACATGGGTTTTTTTTGTCACTCGTTAAGGGCACCCAGGCCACACAGATGCTATTTTTATTCTTTCTTTCACGCCTGTCTTCTCACTCAGGCCACCCGCCACAGGATGTACCGGACGGCCTTTTTTTCTTTTTGCCAGAACTCTGTCAAGGGTTTCATTGAATTTCATAACTAACCATTTAACGTTAGCTTTGGAAGTGTCTTGTTATATTTTATGCTTGAAGAAAAAAAAGAGGCACAAAAAAGGAACAAAGATAATCGGAACGAACCTTTATCATTTCGGGCGAACACTGGCAGCAGCACGCCGCAAGAAAGGGTTGACGCGGGTTGAACTCGCTCCACAGTTGGAAATTACCAGCAGAACAATTTCCTATTATGAAGACGAGTCGAAGAATCCTTCTCTGGAGATGGTAAAAAAATCGCCGATGTACTGGCAATACGTCCCGAAAACCTGCTCGATCTTCCCAACGATGACAATGGGAACGGAGGCTCTGAAGACAACACCATCGACCGCAACTTGAGTAAAAAGTTTGATGTCGCGTAGAAGTTGCCGCCGGAAGCGCGAGCGCAGCTAAAAAGTTTATCGATACACTGGCAAAGGCAAACAATATTCCGGAGTGACCATGAAAGACATCGTACGGCAGGACGCGGACATTATCGCGGCAAAAATTTTTTCATTACGCGGCAAAAAAGTGTTACTCGACAGAGACCTCGCTCCGCTTTATGCCGTAACGACCGGCAACCTCAATAAAGCGGTGAAGCGCAACCTCGACCGTTTCCCCGAAGATTTTATGTTCCAGATCACCAAAGAAGAAGCCGATTCTTTAAAATTCCAATTTGGAAGCTTAAAGCGCGGGCAGCATTCAAAGTATCTGCCCTATGCGTTTACCGAACAAGGCGTATCGATGCTTTCGGCCGTCCTGAACTCTCCCATTGCCGTCGACATCAGTATCCGCATTATGAGAGCATTCGTGAAGCTCCGCTCGATTTTGGCAGAAAATGAAGCATTACGCTACGCCATCGAAGGGCTGGAACGGCGTGTCGGAAAGAACGAACGGGACATTCAGCTTGCCATCAAAGCGATTCAATCGATTTTGACACCACCGGAACCGACCAAGCCAAAAATACGTATCGGATTTACCCCGCCGGAAAAGAAATAAGGTAGCCCGCAAATGCTATTTTTATTCCCTTTCTTTCACACCTTTCTTCTCGCTCAGGCCACCCGTCCGCTGCGGTCCCAGAACAAGATCTTGGCCATGGTTCGAGGCCGGTTAAAAAACACGAACAGATGTCCGGAGAGCGGGTCCTGGCATATGACTCTTTCTACCGCCGCAGCAAGGCTGTCGAACGATTTTCTCATATCGGTCGGTACGCAGCAGATAAACACCGATACCGAAGACGGCAAGGTCAGCATCGGTGACTATCGCAATACCGCAATGAGCGCCTTCAAGGAGTCCGGATCAAAAACGGATGGAACCTTGAGACGGGTGTTATTCGCAAATACAATCTCAAACAGTGACGAGCCGTGCACCGGTGCCGTCGGAAGACGGAAAAAAGAAACAGCCGACTTTCCCGGAATTTCTGACCGGTACTTTTTCCGCCAATTCCAGAATGTTGATGCAGCTATTTTTGCCCGTGAACAATATTCCGCAACAGTTAGTCCGCTTTTCTTGTAATTGGATAAATGCGCGCGAATCTCTTCTGGCGTATGAAATTGAATGCGGCCTTTCATGACGTGCCTCCTTTGGTGAGGCAGTAATATCGATCAAGCGTCGCGGCGGCGAAAGATGGGATGACGGAACGGATACAATGCGCTTGAGCCGGCCATTCTCGGTTTCCAGCTCACGTAACCGGCGGACTTCTTGCACACCCATGCCTGTGAATTTATTGCGC
>JAFGDP010000061.1 GCA_016932075.1 Chitinispirillaceae bacterium
CCGGGCTCCCCTTCCTCTGCATTTCCGTCAACCGCGCCGGAAGCATCGGCCACGTCACGTTCCAGGCCGTTGCGCACCTCGCGTCCGTCGTCTTCCCACCCGTCATTGCCGACCGTCACTTCAATACTGCCGCAATTGAGGTTCTGCTGCTGGAGCGAGTCCCTCAACAACTGCATGTTGGTTTCCACGATCTGCCTGACCTGGTGGCTTTCCACGTTAATCCGAGCAAACACCACGTCGCCTTCGACCCTGATACGCAGCTGTACGTCGCCGAGCGTTTCCGGTCGAAGGTGCAGCCGGATCTCATGCATGCCGTTGCGAATGGCGGCATGCAGTTTTTCCGTGATCTGGCTCATGATCGTCTCGTCAGGAGCCCGGAATGACGGAAGCACCGATTTTGCCTCGAATCCCGCAAGTATCTGGCCCGTCGTGATCTTTCCCGACAGGTCGGTCAGGGGCAGCAGCTCCTCCGCCAGCTTTACTCCGGCGTCTAACCCGCCCATGAACACCGGTTTCAACCCTGCAAACGGCAGATCCAGCTTGATCGCCTGATTGGCCGCCTCGCTGTTCTGCTGCGCCAGAAGCTCCTTTCCTTCGATCTTCAGGAGCTTGCGCATCACCTGCGTATCAAAGGGGAACTGCGACGCGGTTGCCGGACTGCGCACCGATTCCATCACGGTGGTGGTCTGCGCCATCACCTTGAGGCTTACCTGCGCGCCATTGCCTTGCCCGTACTTTACGCAGATCTCACGGATCTTCTGCACCAGCATTGCCATTGTTTGAGAGGAGTCCTGGAAAAATTTCCCGAACACCTGCTCGATATGCGCGCTGGGCATGGAAACGTTCATCGGATTGAGCGCCTGCCCGATATTGCCGGAGAACGGCTGGGCCAGCTTCTGTGAAAGCTCAGCCTGCACCTTGTCGGCAATGCCGAGCATTGAGACGCCGATCTCGATCCTGAAAGTGCGCACCTGAATGAATGACGCCAATGCCCGCGCCTGCGGCACGTCAATGGTCGCATTCTGGTTCAAGGCGATTGTCTGGTTTTTCGCGACCGCGTCGTCCAGCACGCCCGCTATCTGCTTGAGCGCGTACAGAATCTCGGAAAACTGCACTGCGAGGTCATTCGCATTATTTGAAATAGATAGACTCTGCAATGCGGGATCCACGGTCAGGTTGAGCGCCTGGGAAATCTCGGTCAGCGCCTGACTGATCAATGCACTCGCCTCGCTAAATAGCTGCTGCTGTCCTGCGGTTGAATACTGGTCAATGCCGGTCAGTTGCATAAAGCCGTCAGCGCTTATAGCAAGCCCTGAAGGCAGTGAACCGTCCTGCATTTTTCCCATCAGATTCAACAACTTGAGAAGATCTTCTGAAGCAAGACTGGAAGCTAAGAGATCCCCGCTTAACGCTTCGAGTGCCGCTGTTTGCTCCTCTGTATTACCTGCTGCCGATAAAAGCAGCTGTTTGACAGCGGCTTCCTGCGCTTTCGTCTGGTTCGTGGAAGCCTCGGTCACCGCGCATGCCTGCCCGTTTGAACGGGCGACCGCGCCGTACACATTCTCAAACGTGGCAACGTTCTTGTGCGCATCCGTATCCTGGGAACCGAACCCCTGCGCCTGGCCGGGCCTGTGCCCGCCATGCGACCGGTCCATCCGGCCCTGCTGCATCGTCTTCGTAAAATGAGATGAAGCCATCGCGTCTGGTCTCACTGTTATTCACCTCCTTTCTTGTGTCTGAAATGAAAAAAAACACCCGTACCACCTTTCTGATTGTTTACCTTCCCGCCCCGCCCATCTTCTTTGTCAGGCGTGTCGCCTTTTCCTGCGGGAGCGCGGCAAGGATCTTCGCCTTTTGCCGGTCATCGCCGATATTGTCAATAATGCGCGCCGCCAGGTCGTCCTGCAGGGTCGCGATGATCTGCGCCGCTTCCGCCGGCCGCATGGCCGAATAGACCCGCGCAAGCTGCGCAATCTTTTTCGTTTCAAGGGAATCGCTTTCCGATACCAGCGTTTCGATCTTTTCACGCGAGGAGCTGATTTCCTGCTTCTGCGCCTCAAGATCGCGCTGAAACAGCTCAAGCTTCTGCCGCTCCTCTTCCAGATCTTTTCTCTCTTTTGCCATTTCCTGCCGCTGCCGCTCGATCGCCTGGTAGGTCTTTGAGTTCTCGTTTGCCAGCGAGTCCGCGATCTTTTCATGCTCGATTAACTCGATTTTTTCCATGATCTCCTCGGGAGGCTTCTCGGGTCCGAACTCGACGCGGAGATTGCCGGTCACATGCAGGATGCTGAAGAAAACAACCGGGAACGAAATCAGCATGACCAGGGCGATAATGACAAAATCCTTGAACTTGAAATCCATAGACACTGTACCTCAATAGAGTGACCGGTTTCAGTTATTGCAAGGTATATGCCATAAAATACGGTTTAATGATTGATCCGGCAATCCTATTAATCATAAAGCGTTACAGTAAGCACTTAATGTTCCGCTTCTGATTTTTTTCATTCCGCTGTACAGGATAAACGGAAGCAAGTGCCAGAGAGGGGCAATTTATTCCAGATCGCCAACAGATGCCAATCACGCGAGCAGGAAGCTCATAAAGGAAGGTTTTTTTCACGAAAAGCAACGCGCGCCACGCAGCAAAGCCATTCTTATATTTTCTTCTCCGTGATCTCCGTGCCCTCCGTGAGAGACCTGCCGGCTTTTACCCCGCAAGCGGAAGGCCGATCGTGAGGAGAATCCACTGAATGGCCTGATAATCCCTTATATCAATATCAGGTGCATGATTATGGAAGAACAATGTCTTCATCTTGAACGTGATAACGAGGTGGCGGAGCATGACACCCATGCCATAGGACATGAGCATGTCGACGAAAAAATCCCCCTCGGAAATACTCCTGCCATTGGGATAGGTGATATCAAGATAAGCATAGGTGCTTGCAACTCCCGGGTCCACCTCCAAAAAAAGCTCCGTATTCACATCAATCGGGATATAGAGCCTCGGCACAAGCGCCAGGTCCAGGAAATGCGCGCCGACCCGGTAAAAGTCAAAATTATCATTGTTTTTGGCGGTGAACCACACATAGTCCGCATGGAATCCCAGGCCTGCGTACTTGTGGACCTTTGCATTGATGTCAATGCTGCCGCCGGGCCCGATATTGGTTTCATCAGACTTCTCACCCACGCCAATGGCCGGACCCGCGCTTATGGTCTTGTTCACCTCAAATGCATGGCCGGCACTTGCGATTATAATAAGGAAAAAGCATACCGCTCTCATGATTGCTCCGGAAAAAATCGTTGAGGCCGGGAGTTAAAATACTGCTTAGGATTGCCGGCGTCAATCAACAAACAGCGCCGCCGCACGGGGACACTGATCCATAGCTTACCTTTTCCTATAGTATTGCTTGACGGATTCATATCTTTTTTCACGGCGGCCGAAATACATAGGCAGAACATATATTTAAACGCCCTGCTGAAATCCTTACCTCTTTTCATGAAAGGCGTACTATGGAACGGTACCTCGATAAAATACAGGAATGGATCGCTCTGTACGGATTGAAGGTCGTCGCCGCTATTGTCATTCTCATCATCGGCTGGATCGCCGCGAAGAGCATCCGCGCGATTGTGAGGCGGATGCTTAAAAAAGGACGCGCTGACGCCGCGCTGGTGTCATTCGTGTCCAGCCTCACCTATATCGCGCTCATGGCGTTTGTCATCATAGCGGCGGTCGGCCAGCTTGGCGTGCAAACGGCGTCGTTTATAGCCGTTATTGGAGCCGCGGGCCTTGCCGTTGGCCTGGCCCTCCAGGGCTCGCTGGCCAACTTTGCGGCCGGCGTGCTGATGATCATTTTCAAACCCTTCAAAGTCGGAGACTATATAGAAGGCGGAGGGGTCGCGGGTATCGTTGAGGAGATAAGCGTTTTCACCACTGAATTGAAATCGCCCGACAACAAAAAGATCATTGTACCGAACGGTAAGATGATGGGAGACAATATCGTCAACTATTCCGCCAAAGAGATGCGTCGGATCGATATCGTGGCGGGCGTCAGCTACAAGGACGATCTTGACAAGGTCCGCAACGTGCTGGAAAAGATTCTTGCCGACGATACGCGTGTGCTCAAGGACCCCGCTCCGACCATCGGCGTGCTTGAACTGGGAGAAAGCAGCGTGAACTTCGCGGTTCGTCCGTGGGTCAAAACCCCGGATTACTGGGACGTGTTCTTTGCGACGCAGGAGCGGATCAAGAAACAGTTCGACGCCGAAGGAATCTGCATCCCGTTCCCGCAACAGGATGTGCATCTTTATAAAAACGGCTGATTGCAGCGCTGCCGTGCAGCCATTGAAAAAAACCTTGTGCGGCAGGCACCGGTACGCTGGAAAAACATATATCCGGTGCGCATGACTATTTTCGACATCACCCGAACCAAGGAGGAACCATGAAACGAGCGGTACGCAATGTGCTGTTTTCCGTTATCTCGTTCACCGTTACGACAGGCCTTGCGGCCGAGCCGTGGAAGGTCGACATCAACACCAATATCGCGACCACGCTCAATACCTACAGCGACAACTGGACCGGCGGCGAGGCAGGCTCGTTCACCTGGGCTGGGCTGTTTCTGGGCATCGCCGAAAAACAGATCTCGGACAAGCTCAACACGAAATCGACCCTTAAGATGCAGTTCGGCCAGACAAAAATCCAGGAAAAAACCAGCAAGGAGTGGAGCGTCCCTGAAAAATCGACCGACCTCATCGACGCCGAAGAGCTGTTCCGTTTCACGCTGGGGTTGTGGGTCGATCCGTTCATCAGCGCGCGGGCGATCAGCCAGTTTCTGGACCGAAGCGACCCGCTTTTGGAACGGTACGTCAATCCCGCGGACATCACCGAGGCGGCCGGTATCAGCCGCACCCTGAAAAAAACCGAAACCGTCGAGTGGTCAAGCCGTCTGGGCGGTGCCGCGCGCCAGTATGTTGACCGGCAGAAGCTTGACTCGATAACGGGCGACCGCGAAAACGACATCACCAACGACGGCGGCGTCGAGTTCAATATGGACCTCAAGGCGATGAACAAGGAAAAATGTATCACACTGCTCAGCTCGCTGCGGATATACGAAGCGCTCGTCAGCTCAAAGGCGGACGAGTTCGAAGGCACCGACATGGAGAACGACTGGCGCTACCCCCACGTCAAATGGGAGAACACCCTCACCCTGACGTTCGCCAAATACCTCATGCTCAACGTATCCGCGTACGCCTACTACGACAAGGACATCGACGACGACGTGCGCCTCAAGGAGACGTTTCAGGCAGGGCTGACCTATATATTTTCGAAAAAGTAAAAGGCTCGGTGCCGGCGTCCAGAAAAAAACGCGCCCCGGTGAACAGCTCTTCACCGGGGCGCGTTGGTTTTCCTATTTACCACGACGCGCGTTATTGAATTGCAGCGACCTGTCCTGACGTTTCAGTCGTGTCAGTTGCTGCGGGTGATCTCAACGCGGCGGTTCTTCGCCCGTCCTTCCCTGGTCGCGTTATCGGCAATCGGCCTGTCCGGCCCATAGCCGACCGCGGTGAGCCGGTCCGGCGCGATGCCTTTGTCGATCAGGTACTGCCGCACCGATTCGGCGCGTTCCTGCGACAGTTGCAGGTTCATGGCCGCGTTGCCGGTATTATCGGTATGGCCCTGAATCTCAATGTTCACTTCTGGCCATTCGCGCAGCGATTCCGCCACTTCATCAAGCACGACAAACGAACCTGAAAGCAGGGTCGCCTTGCCGCTTTGAAAGTTCACGCCTTTGAGCACCAAAGCGTCGCGGGTGATCTCCTTGGACTTCGGACACCCCTGCGTTTCGGCAACGCCGGGATTGTTCGGACACTTGTCCATGCTGTCCGGGATGCCGTCGCCGTCGTTATCGTCGTCCGGGCAACCGTCCTGGTCCTGGTAGCCGTCCTTGTCCTCGGGATCGTTCTGGCACTGATCAATACGGTCGGGAACGCCGTCGTTATCGCTGTCCACGTCGGCGCAGCCGTTGTTCGCGGCGATGCCCGCTTCGTTCGGGCACTTATCGTTTGCGTCGAGAATGCCGTCATTGTCGTTGTCATTGTCAGGGCAGCCGTCATCGTCCTGGAACCCGTCCTTGTCCTCAGCCTCATTTACGCACTTATCCAGGCGGTCAACCATGCCGTCATTGTCCGCGTCCGTGTCCGGGCAGCCGCTGTTTTCGGCAATGCCCGCCTCTTGCGGGCACTTGTCCTCGGGATCAACAATACCGTCCTTGTCCGCATCCTTCGGTCCGGACGGTTTCTGCCACCCGATCGCCAGGTACGCGTTATACAGCATGTTTGCCTGATGCTTCACGGTCTTTCCGGTCTCGCTGTAACTGGTGTGCGCAAAATCGACATTGGATTCCGAGAGCCCTATGTCGCCAGCCAGGGTGACATAAAAACCGGTTTCCGGATGGGTGAGCTTGATTCCCGGCGTCAGGAAAATCGGATCATCGATCAGATCGGATACCCAGGGTTTCTGGTCAAGGGTAGTGAAACGCTCTTCTGCGCTGAGTTCGGTAAACAGCGTAACCCAGTCGGCCGGGGACGCTTCAAACCCAAGTGACACGGTCAGCGCCTCGTTGTCCTCGGGCGTGTTGAAGACCCCTCCCACATTGATATGCAGTTTCATCGGTATCGCCGCTTGAAGCCGGTCAAAATGGATGGTGCTGATAATCATGGGGTGAATGATATATTCTCCCGAAGACCAGTTGCCCTCGCCAACGTAATAGGCATGACGCGGAAAAAAACCCTCGGTTTCATCGCCGGTCGGAAACTGCGCCGCAAGGTAGTAGGCCAGGGTCACCGGCGATTTGTCGCTCACGAGCCAGATATCGGCCAGCTTCACCGACACCTCAAGATCACCTACGCCCATGGGCCTGGTGTGGCCGAATTGCGGATTGTCGTAGTACGCGGGAAGGTTTATCGCAAGATCAAGCATGGGCGCAACCCCGATACCGATATAGCCCGCGCCTGATACCTGGCGCGGACCTCCATAGCGGTCCTCTTCCGGCGTCATGGAGTGAAGGTAGTGCCACTCCTGGCCATATTCCGCCGCCCCGCCGATATGGATTCCGCCTAGGCCGAGCGCTTCAGCGGACTGGCATCTGACCACGCCGCCGTGCCCCCCGGCGCTGAGGGTATTTGCGGCGAATGCTGCCGCCGCAAGAGAAGTAACAACGACGATTGCACATCTGAACAGACGGTTCATATGGCGCTCCTTTCAATGGTTATTATCAGATGAAACCGATAGGACAATTGATAGAAAATCGTATTAATGAAGGGAACCTGATTGAATATAATTAACCCCCGCTAATTTTAAAAAAAAAACGGCTTTTAAGAACGTACTGGCAGGTAGCCACACATCAGTCACGCGCCGAAAGACACCGTTGCCGGGCAGGAATGGCAAAAAAGATAGCTTAACCAAAGACCGCTGATACGGAAACACCAAAAAAATTGCATCAATTTTTTGACATGGAGTTTCCAAAACCATTTATATTATTGCAGAATGCAAAGTGGGGCGAGGTCATCATCCTTTCATTTTGGATAAGCAAACCTCACTGCGCGCATATCATTTTTTTCTACCCTTATACGAAGGAGTTTTTCATGAAACGGTTATGGGCGGTTGCGGTCGCATGTTGCGCTTTTTCGCTGGTGTCCATTGGATGCAAGGACGACAACCCTGCAGGGCCGTCGAACAACGACCTGATAGGAAAATGGGTGTTTTCCAAGGCTGTCACGCATATGAGTATAACCGGCGGCGGGATGTCTATGACCATCGATACCACCATTAATTTCACGGGCAATAACGACTATATTGAGCTGAGAAGCGATAACACCTACACTGTCGTTTCCGACGAAGATTGGAGCCTGCCCAAAAAAGCGATGAATAAAACAGCGTATTCATCGACGGAAACAGGGACGTGGTCTCTTTCCGGCAGTTCCTTAACGACCATTTCCACAGAGGGAGATACCACGGTCGTAACGGTCTCACAAAGTGGCTCCTCTGCAACATTCTCCCAGTCACTAAACGAATACGATCCTGACCTTGATATGACCATAAGCGGGACCACTGTTTTGCATGCCACAAAACAGTAACCAAGCAAATGATCGCGCCTTGTGGATGATACGGTAACGGGAATCACCTGTTGCCGTTAACTACCCCGCAAGTCACGTACCCTTTCATTAAGCGGTACGTGACTTTATGTTTCGAAAACCGATGAAAACGACATGAACACCTGGCGGCAACGGTCAATGTTGCATGGAATACAAACATCACGTGTGTTTATCCCTGACAAAAGCGCTATACTATATTCATGCCCTCCAATCTCTCCTGGATTTTAATAGCTCTCAGAATCGGATTTTATACCGGTCTGTTCCTGCTGTTTGCCCTGTGGGAAGGCAGCACGAACGAAACGGTGAGAGGAATTGGCGGCGGCGTGATCATGGCAGACCTTGTAACCTGGCTCGGCAGGGCGATCATAAAGATCCAGCGCTACCTGTACGAATTCGCCTGGGACGCCCTGATCAACATTGCGGTGGTTCTGGTGTTCATCGTGCTATGGGATATACCGTTCCCGACCGAAGGAGAAGGCATGGCCATGGGCATGATGGCGTTTCTGGTCGTCAGCCCGGTCAAAGCGGTCTGGTATATCCTGCTGGAGATGGCTGAAAAGGAATGATGAAGCGCCCTTTCCCCCGCACGGTCACCGGAGTCCAGTCCGCACGCTTTTCTGGCGGGTGAACATGTCGGAAATCGCAACGCCGATACACATGCCGAACGAATAGGAGTTACTTGCCGGTTCGAGAAACGGGGAACGCTGCACGTCAATGCCGTCGCTTATGGTGATGGTATCGACATTGCTGATGCCGGACGGTCGCAGTCCGAACCATGGCCTGAACTCCAGCCCGAACAGGTGCGCGAACCCGGTCTGAATCGGCAGCTCGATCGACAAACCGACTTTTTTTTCGAGTGCGAGCACCGGAGCGTCAACATCGCCCATCATGTCCCCAAGCATCCCCAAATCTATCTGCATGGCGCCTGACACCATGAATTTGCATGATAGTCTGCATCCGATCGTTCTGTTGCTGCTCGGCCGGTATGTTGCATGCACGGTGAGCGGCACGTAGAACCATTTATATATTTCCTTCATCGGGAACAGCTTGCGGCTCCAGCTATGATACTCGATCCCTGCCTGAAATCCCAGCAGATACCTCCCCCTGGAAAAATACGGCCCTGCGCCAATGCCGTATGCGGTAAACTCGTTGTTTTTTTTGGTTTCATACGGGTCCGCGATAAGTATGGTGTCGCTGCCTTCGATCACCGTTTCCTGGGTGGCGCCGTCATAGGTGTGCTTGCCGCCGCCTGTCCTGAAAAAGGCGCTTGCGTAAAGCGGATAGGACCTGCCGACAACCGTGGCGCCGATGTCCAATAAAGCCGTGTATCCATACTCATCGCTTTTCGGCTCGCCCCTGATCACCCGTTGCCCGAGCATGGAGAGCGTTTTCTCGTCAAAGATTTCCGAGTAATGGTAATAGTGCTGATCGAGCGCGATCGTAAGAACGTTGCCGAGCGCCGGGGAGTTCTCGCCGGCGCATGCCGCAACGACTGTTGCGCACAAAAAAAGCTGAATCGTTCGATGCTTCACCTTCTCATGAACCTTTCACGACGCCGTAATCCGTAGCGCTGGACAGAAGTATAAAAAAAGTATATATATCCGGCAGATGCAGCGGCAAGGGACTTTTCATCCATTTGTCTGTTTCGATCAGCAGCCAGGTTTTTGCATTGACAAAATGTGCCCGGAACGTATAATTTATGAAAACTTTCCGTTTAAACCGTGTCACCATTCCATTAAAGGAGGACCTTGTGAGGCGAGCCACTGTTCTGTTCGTTCTTCTGGCGGTTGCGGCATCGTATGCGGGCGGAGGATTCACCGTGACCGGAGGCATTGCAAAAGCTGTAGGCGAGGGATCCGACGAGGTCAATCTCGGGATCAATTTCGGCGGATCGATCTATGGGCTGGTGACGCCGGAGTTCGGCCTTGGCGGAGAGTTCCGCTGGAACCGCTGGACCTTCGACGTTCCTGACGAGATCGACCTGTCCCTTCAATACTACGAATTTCTCTTTTCGCCGGTTTTTATTATTCCTTTCGAAGCCAATGCCAGACTTGCGCTCCAGCCCGGCATCGGGATGTTCAACGGCGTGGCGAGCATCTCTTACATGGGCGAATCCGACAGCGACTCCGAGGCGGATTTCGGCATCTCTCTGCAGGGACAGCTCGTTATTGTGCGCTTTGTCCTGCAGCCGGCCTTTAAGATTGTCTTTACCGAGGGAGAAACGACCAAGTGGTTTGATTTCAACGTGGGATATCAACAGGAGTTCTGAACAGGTAATTTCCCCGGCCTTCAGTTTCCGGAAATCTTTGCGTGCATGTTTTTAAAACACAAACGTCAGGCCGAAACCGACGAATCCGGCCGCGCCAAGGGTAAAGGTGACGCCGCTCAGAATCGCCGAGGTCCGGTAGGAGCTGTTGAGCGAGTCCCACTCTTCCTCGCTGGCTCCCGGCTTGTTGATATCATAGTCGAGCGCCTGTTGGTGGTTATCCCTCGCAGTAAAGGCCAGAACGGTCCCGGTGAGCACGCCCACCACGCCGACGCCAAGCGACGCGTACCTTACGATGGTCCGCATCTGCGAATGCTCCTGACCGCCCCTTGACGTGGAGCCTAGCTTACCCGGTGAGGTCCCGGCGTCGGCTTTTTTCTTTTCAAGATTATAGGAAAACGGCTGATCTTCGGGCACCTGCTGTATCTTGTCGTTTATGGTAAAATGAAACTGTCCGTTCTGCCTGAACACGCTCTGCATGATCAGGATATCCGGGTTCTGGCATTTAATGCCGTACACCGAATAGCGGAGATTTGCGAATTTCACCTCAACTTCGCCGGACTCCCGCGCGACCAGGATGCCGTTCCAGTCGAACGCATCCGGCGACTGCTCGGCCTGTGGATTGAGAACCGTATCATTGATGGACGTGAACAGAACCGGATGCTCCTGCGTTCCATTGACCTTAAGATTTCCCTTGATCGTTATTCCGGTAAACGGTTTGAACAGGAGGTTGCAGCCCTCATTAATTGCCAGGTATTTGCCTTTGGGAATTACGATGTCCCTGTCAACGACATACGGGTTGCCGGTTGAATCAAGGGTCATGCCGCCCAGGTTTCCACCGATATTGGTTTCGGCAGCCAAACAAACGAGACAACCGGTTACCATGATAATCGCATATACCAATCGCATTATACGGCCTCTTTTTAAAAAGACATGGATAGAACGAGCACGTTCAAGTTAACCTATTAAAATACATATTTTATGGCGCACATCCAAGCCCATTTGCGCAAACAGTAACATTGAGTCGCTGCACTTCGGCCTTATACTACATATACTGTCACGCGATAAAAACCTCTCGTGTTGTACGGTACTATCCCTGCCGTTTTTTACCCTGCTCCAAAACGCGGTATGACAGTAATACACAGGTTAGCATGTTCACTGGAGTGAACAAAACATACAGGCTTCCACGCTATTTCACGCCGGAACAGCTAAGGCATAGCTATATTACAATGTGAAGGTTTGTGCTTTTTATCAAGATAATTTTCATTGTTTCAGGACAGCCCCTGATGACACTAGTTTATAAGTTTTTGGCAATTTCAGCTATAGATTTATGGCAATTATGCCATATATTTTGAAGAGCAGGTACCTTTAATAACTTTTAAGGAGGGTGGCGCGTATGGCGAAAAAAGTGTTTCTTTTCGCGATTATTGCATGTTTTGCTTCTGTTAATGCGGATGCCTTGTTCTATACTGACTTTTGTACGACCCCGGCCGGATTTGCCGAATCGTCAGCAAAAGCGACTGCCAAGGGCGCCGATGATACCCTGGTGGTCAATCCATCCGGCGCCTCAGCGCCGAAGGATACCGTGATCGACGGATGCACTATTTCCGCCTATTACAGCTCTTCCGGCGAAAGAGTCGTCACCCTGTCCAAGGCTTCACAATCTTTTGTCAAGTTTGGCGACACCGCCGGTTGCACGCCCGGACGCCTCAGCCTGAAAAATACGGGAAGCTCGATAACAATGCCCGAAGTAACCGGGCCATGCACCATTACTTACTACGGTGCCGGCTCCTCGGCTTCTGCAGGAAGGGGATTTCAATGCCTGGTCAATGATATATCAACCCCCGAAGCCGGTATTTCCGAGCTGCTGCTCGAGGAGCAGCAGGCGACACGAAAAATCGTCTATTCATGTCCCACTGAAGGACCGGTGGTGTTCAAGCTGATTGCTCAGGGAAGCGTGTACCTGTATGATGTCAAGGTCGAATCAGGCACTGCAGGGGTGGTACAGGGCCGCACCGTAAGCAAGAATTATTCTCCGCTTTGGACAAAAGACAACCTGATCATCAATACCGACCGCGCACGCGTTGAGATCTTCACCCTTGCCGGTGAAAGGATCATGACATCCGACCTGCAGATGATCCCTATTTCCAGCATCTCGAAAGGCCTGTATCTTGCGCGCATCGCCGGTACAAATGAACGGCTGAAGATTGTCAAATAAGCGCTTTTAAAAATGTGATCGAAAAGGCGGACTCCTGAGTTCGCCTTTTTTATATAAAGGCATGTTCTACACCATTATATCCTGCTGAGGACGCATGAAAAACAGTCTTATTATTCACTTGTCCGCATGTATCATCGTAACCATGGCATCAGTACTATGCGGACAGACACTCCAGTCGCAGCTTGCAGATAAAATTGATCTTATTGTGGCTGCCGATGGCTCCGGTTCACATACCACGGTGCAGGACGCGATCAATGCCATCCCTGATGATAATCCATCCAGGAAAGTGATTTTTCTGAAAAAAGGGACCTACCTTGAAAAAATTATTGTTCCCTGGAAAAAGAAACATATCACGCTGGTGGGCGAACAGGTCGACAGCACCGTGATTTCGTATAACGATGCCTCGCGCGAAACCATTGCCATGAACACCTTCACCTCGCACACCATGCGGGTGGATGCACATTATTTCGAGGCCATGAACCTGACCATCAGGAACACCGCGACCAGCGCCCAGGCAGTGGCCCTCCATTCTAACGGTGACTGCCAGACCTTTCTGCACTGCCGGATCAGGGGATGGCAGGACACCTATTTCAGCAACATCCGGACACGCACCTATTTCAAAGACTGCTTCTTGGAGGGCGCGGTCGACTACCTGTTCGGGTTCGGCATCGTCCTGTTCGACAGCTGCCTTATCAATACTATCAGGACCGGCGGCTATATGACTGCAGCGGCCACCTCGCAGGATTATAGATTCGGCCTTACCTTCATGCATTGCAGGATCGTTAACCCGCCTTCCGTCACGTCGTTTTATCTGGGACGGCCATGGTTCGCCCATGCGCGCACCGTGCTTATGTACTGCTGGGAAAGCTCTGCGGTCAATCCCGCCGGGTGGAAGGCGTGGAACGGACGTGAAGACACCTGCTTCTACCGGGAGTACCAATGCACCGGTCCGGGAAGCGGCATCTCGGCAAGAGTGGCGTTCGGCAGGCAGCTTACCGACCAGGAGGCTGCGAGCTATACCAGAGACTCCATCTTTTCGGCCAAGGCATTTCCGCAGGGCGCTACAGCAGATACGTTTGAAACCAACACGATCCTGCGACGGTTCCAGATTTCGACGACGCCCAATATGGTCGATATCGCGCGGAGTTTCTTGAAATGCGGCAGGGACACTTTTCCACCGATACCTAGCTATGACTGGCGGCCACGGGTGGATACGAATCCGGTGTACGCCATTGTGCGGGCGAACACGCCGCGGTTGCTTGATTCGGGCAGAGCAGCCGTCCGTTATAAAGGAGCGAACAGGAGTTCAAGGCTCATTTTTGCCTTTGATCCGCTGTCCAATAGCCTGCGGGTGATTGTCCAACCGCGATACGCCGGCTCCCTCAGGGTATCGGTTTTTGATCTGCGCGGCAACGTCGTGGTTTCCAGGACGTTTTCAATCGACCAGCGCCGTACATCAGCGTCTATTGAATTGCCAAAACTCGCCTACGGTATTTATTGCTGCAAGGGGTCAATCGGAGAACATGACGTGTATGGAAAGACCGTCCTGGTCCATTGAGAAGTGCTGAAAAATAAAAAAGGATTGGATACATTCCCACTATCCCGGTAAGGCGAAGGGGGGTAAGGGAAGGTACTTACCGGTACTATGGCGCGATGTAAATCCAATCCTTTTTATGCATAGCGTAAAAATCCATTTCAGCCGCCGTTGACCACGACGAGCGTTGCGGTGTAAACCGACGCGCCCGACGTGACCCGGACAAGGTATGATCCGGCCGAGATGTTTTTCGTATCGAGAACAAGCTCATGCGTGCCCTGCGCCAGTAGTCCGGCGTCACGATGGAACACCGCAGTCCCCTGACAATCATAAATGGTGACGGACACCCGCTGGGGCAGTCCAAGGGCCAGCGTTAGTCGCGCGCTTCCTGCCGCAGCGTGCAGCGAGACCCTTTTCGTTATCGAGAGGACCGGACTCACTATGGTCGAAGAACCGGAAATAAAGTTCGCCGTGACCGTCTTTTCGTTATTCATAGTGATCGTGGTCGACAGGCTGCTGCCGGTCGCGCTGTCGCTCCACCGGTCAAGCCTAAAGCCGCTCGCCGGAACCGCGGTCAGGGTCACGGTCGAGCCTGAATCATGGAACATCTCCCCGGTAGGGTTGGTCACGCTCCCCCGCCCTGCAGTCGTGATGGTGAGACGAAATTTCCGTTTGGAGAGTTCCATTGCCGAGGCTGCCATGAGTACACCGCAGTATCCGTGAGGATGAACCGCCGGCGGGCAATTGACCTTTGCCTGGCTTACATATCCGGAATAGTCGTTCTGGATGCCCATACCTCCGACAAATTGATTGATAACCGGCAGATTCTGGTTATCACGCGTAATTTTAGTTTTTACTCCGTCCCATCCCTTTTCTGCAACCGCCAGATAGCTGTTATCGAGAAATCCGCAATCAACAGCGGTCTTGAGCGCGTAAACGAACATTCCGCTCCCGGATGATTCCAGCCAGTTATCCGAAGCGCTCCCCTTGTCCATGACCTGATACCAGAGTCCGGTGGCGGGATCCTGCGTGTTTTTTATCCCTTCTGCTATATTGACAAGCAGGGCGGCCATTTCGTCATAGGAAGCATGGTCTTTGGGAAAATATTTCAGCATTTCCACCATGGCCATGGCAAACCACCCCATGGCACGGCACCATATTTCCGGAGAACATCCGTTTGCCGGGTCTGCCCATGACGCCTCTTTGCTTGCATCCCATCCATGGACCAGCAGCTTTTTGGAAGCAACATACGCATGTGACGACAGCAGAAGCGTCTGGAACGCCGCCATGCTGTCGCAATACGCCTTTTCGCCGATCCGGTAGCCGTATTTCACGAAAAACGGCAGTGCCATATACACACCGTCGCACCACATCTGGTTCGGATACCGTTCTTTATGCCAGAATCCGCCGGAAGCATTGGTCGGCTGTCTTTTCATAAGACTGAACAGCCTGTCAGCCGCGAGCTTGTATTTCTGCTGTCCGGTTTCCTGAAACAAAAACAGGCAGACGATGGCCGGATGCAGTTTATCAAGGCTTTGCGCCGTGGAATCGAAGCTGATGTTGCCGCTTGCGTTCACGAACTGGTCCACGTATTTCTTGATATAGGCAAGGTAATCGGCGTCGTTTGTATAGGCATAGGTCCGCTCAATTCCCTGAAGAACAATGCCGTTTGAATACTCCCATCCCTTATTGGTCATGTCATTGATGGAATTAGGCCATCGCTGGATTATTGCATCGGAAAAATCAACTGCCCATGAGGTTGGTGATACCGTTACAGAGGAATGCGAGATGCATACCAGTGCGATTACCGGCACCAATATTTTAAGGTTCATTCTTGATCTCCCTGCGCAGTCATTGATACCTCAGAACGAATACATAATACGTAATTTATAGTGCCAGTCACCGGGACCGTTCATGCGTTCGATCGGGTCATAGTTGCCACCGGCATCGCGGCTCCGGAAGTGGTCTCTCCCGATCAACCCCTTCAACGCCAATCCTTTGACAATGGTTTTCTGTCCAAAAACAGACCACTTGTAAAATGACCGCGGCTCACCCTCAGGATAATACGTCGGGTTAGGTCTGGTACTCTCTCGGGGAATATTATACAGTTTCGTACGGTCGGTTCCAAAATATTCCATTTCAGCGGCCACGACATCGATGATATTGAAACAGGGAATATTCATCCCAAGCATAAAAGGCATCCGCTCCGTCATTTTCGGATAGTCGGCTCCGTAATTCTTTACGCCTAAAATTGCTATTTCACCGTATATCTTACCGTCGTCCGGGCCCATCATGTCTGCGAATGGCAGCACGGGCTTCGGATCAATGGTGAGCCTGCCTATAACTTTGACTCCCTTCTTTGTATACCGCAGCGTATCGCCGTTTTCGATAACATAATTACCCTGCTCGTCCGTAACAAGATTTGAAGGAAAGGTCGTTTCATCCGGATTAATTGGTATCATCCGGTTTAAGTTTATACCCGCGCCGAAATCTATCATTTTCATCAGGAATTTATACCCGGCAACAAAGGAAAGCGAATAATCAAAAAAAGGAGGCTCGGCATACTCACTTGTAAATAACAGGTTAAGCCGGAGATTATCAAATAACGTGCTTGAAACATGAAATCCCATCAGCCTGATCTTTGCAAAGTCAAAATCGGATATTACATAACACGGATACGCTCCGCTCCGGACAAGATATTCACCCAGGTTTTTCGCTTCAGGATTGTACTTGAACGGAAAATACCCGGCGGCAATCTGCAGGTAGGAATTTTCAGGATCACCGAAGGAATAGATGCCTTGCGCCTCTTTGAGCAATACCGATTTTTTCTGCTGAAAGTCATTCAAATTCGCCCCGTATTCCGCTTCGATTCCGAGAATGATTTTTAATCGTTCCCTGACAATGGCATTGAGCGTCAGCCTTCCGTTAAAATGCTGGTCGAATGCTTTCTCTATCAGCGACCCATCGTTCGGCGTCATCTTTTGAATCTGCCCTATCTGATAGTAAGCGAAACCCGAAGGAATGATTGTAATATCAGATTCATCGGCCATGGTGATACCGCACCAACATACTATCGCTGCCAGAAAAACAGACGGTCTAATGCTCATGATACACTGCTCCTTTGCGGAAAAAGTTGCTTGTACGAACATCTATGGATATACTCCACCTCGGTATCAGCTCCTCCTTGACACTGCATGAGGAGGGAAAGAACAATCAGTATCCCCTCCCCACAGCCTATGCACTTACTAAAATATGCCACGTCAGCTCCGCATTTTACGGAACAATGATCTTGGCCGTTCCCGCTGATATGCCGGTTACACTCGTCGTAACAAGGAAAACTCCCTTTCCGGTGACAATGGAAACCGGTGTTGACGAGTACCGGTTCAGGGGTACATTTTTCTTTATAATTTCCCTTCCGGCCATGGAAAAAATCCTGACCGTCGCCACGCTATTGCCGGAAAGTCCGGTCATGCGTGGAATCGTGAGCGCCACTCCCTTCCCGCTACCCATGGCCGTCATCCTTCCCTTTGCCTGAACCGGTTCGTACGGTTCGGCAATCCCGGTGGGCGTGCCATTAACCGTGACCGTAATGGGCTGGTTCGCGACAAACGGCACGGTAAGCTTTTTCGCCGTGGCATCGTAAGCCGGAGCAGTGATCTGTGTCGTGCCGAGGTAGACTGAGGTCGGTGCGCTGGGAAGCCTGACGACCACGGTTCCGGGAACGGTCATTGCTGGTGCGGATATTGTTATTGCATTATTGGCAGCCACGGCACAGGTCATGACCTTTTTCTTGTCTCCATCGACGTAATCCACATACGTAAATGACACACTCTGGCCCGCAGCTCCGGGGAAAGCATTTATAGCAATGGTCCGTTTGCTGTCGAATGCGGGGTCCCATTTTTTTGCAAGACCGGCAAACACCTGACCAGTCGGATAGATGGAATTGGCCTTGATATATACCGGAATCTGCGTCAGCGACATGGTGGGCGACGTGATATTTGAGCCGCCGCCGGTCTGTTCGTCCGCCCAGTTGTGCATATTGATCCATTTCCCGGCCGGTAGATAAACGCTGCGCGAATTGGAGTTCGATGTGATAGGCGCAACAAGCATGGCGGGTCCGAACAGGTATTCGTCGACCAGGGAATACGTTTTTGAATCATCAGGGTACTCGCCCACGAGCGGTTTCATGGTGACGCCGTTTTCCGCGGAAGTGTTGATGATGGAATAAATATACGGCAGAAGATCGAACCGCTGGTTGAAAATTTCCCGCACATACTCCTGGTTGGCTTCACTCAGTTTCCATGGCTCCTTTCCGTCAAGCATCAGCTCCATGAATCCGGAATAGACGCCGTACGAAAGCCACCGGCAGTAATTCTGTATACTCGGCATGCTTTTCTGTTTATACCCGCAGATGTCGCTCCCCCACATGGGAAAACCGAGGATACCGGCGCGAAAGGAGTTGCCAACGCTGGTTACCAGACCGCCCCAGTCGGCATACGTGTCGCCGTTCCAGATCGCGCTGATGTATTGCTGGCAACGCGCCACTGCGCAGCGCGGGAAAATAAAGCAGTTCAGTCCGAGCCCTGCGTCAACCCTTAGAAACTCTTCGGATATTTTACAGTTAAGATATGCGTATTTCTTATGACGTTCAGCGGCCGGAGTACCGTCCTTGAATGGCGGAAGATCATCAGACCCCCAACCATTATCAATACGGTCGAGTTTATGACCCATGATACCGTACGGATACTGACCGGTTTTTAGTTTGTTGCGGTACCAGTTTACTTGGGTTTGGTCAGTCAGGTCGAGATACTGGTTATCCGATGAGGTAAACGCTCCTGCAGGCGGCGTCCCGTCGAACACGCCCGGCATGATCCATGTAACAAGATTAACATAGTATTGGTCTGAAAGCGTTTTAATCCACGTACCCGGGTTGCCGAAATCCCCTTCAAAGTTCATGTTCGACCATCCCTGGGACCCGTTGTTGTACGGCCGGTCAAGCCAGATGGTGGAATACGGTATTTTTACCGCCGCGAACTGCACGGCATGGTCGAGGATCATGGCACTGCCGGTATAATTATCGTGCCATACCAGAGGACCGCAGGCCCACATGGGGACCAACCGGGGCGCTCCAATCACCTTGAAAAAGTGCTTATGGACCTTTGAGAGCGATGGACCGTAAAACAGGTACCAGTTGATGGTAGAAGTGTTATAGGTAATGGTGGTCTGGCTGGACACAGCGAAGGAATAGGTGCCATAGGCAAAACTGTCGAAAAAACCGGCATATCCGAGGGTCGTATAGTAAAATCCTGAGTACACTTCCGCGTCCTCATCAGACCGCTGGTAGGCGGTTACCTGGTCCTTTATATTGGATTTTCCGCGAAGGTCGGGATTGGTCTCGATGTTATGTTCGGTGATTCCGTAAAAATGCTCGCCCTGGTCCTTGAGCGTCAACATAACGCTGGAAACTGAAGGATTGGTCGATTTGAAATAAAGGCCGCCTTCAATGCCGGTAATGGTAACGGTGTAGTTTGACGCCAGCGTAATCGTCATCGTTGTGGTATTTGAAGTAACCGATGAAATGGTGGTGTATCTAACCGACCCGAACGTAAACGCCGTAATATCGGCAAGCGTTTTTCCTCCGGCCGAGACCTTGATATCCATGGGCGAATTGGTCACATCAACGGTCAATTCGCCGAACGTCCAACCCGAGGCCGCCACGACCAGAAAAAGAATTCCGCTTATGATTCCCGCCATTTTTTTCAGCATGCATTACTCCTTTTTTTTCCGGTGAACTACTTCAGTAAATCTGAATAATGAGAAGTGTTTTTTCAATGTAGCACGGCAGTTCCTGATATTGCACATGAATAAAATATATGCCCTTTTTTGCATAAATCTATAGCCAATTACGCCAAAAACTTATAAACTAATACCATTTTTCTTGCATTTTATTCCCAGCCTGCCACTGCCCCGGATTATTTTAGGTACTATACTGGTTATATAATCTTAATGGAGCCCATCACTAAGCATTAACTTATAAATTAATTTCATACTGAGCGGATTACGTGCTGCCACGCCCAAGCAGCAGGTTCGTATGACAAATCTACAAGTATATAAAAAGAGTTCTACCCTCTCGGTCATTGACTGGCGCGACCGTCGCGCGGACGAACGGCTCTGGATGCTCACCAAATCGGGGCTCAAGCCCGGCGTCCTCATTGTCCGCCATGCTGGCAATTCCATCTGGCGAAAGGGCGCGCAAATCCAGCGGAACAATTCCGACCTGTTCGGCATCGAGCTTGTTACCTCAGGCGACCTTCGATTCGTCCAGAACGGCAAGGAATATATCGTCGAGCCGGGAAATATTTTCATCAAGAAACGCGGAGGCAACCATCTTTACGAACCAGGTCCGGCTGGATTCGTGCATAAGAGGTTTATCAGGCTCGACGGACCGATCATCGAAACCATCACGGGCGAGCTTGGCATAGACCAGATCGATGTATGCCGCCTGTCGCACCCGCACCGGTTCGCCACGATGCAAAAAAGGGCGATCATGCTTACCAGGGACCAGCCAGAAGGGTATGTGATGCGCCTCTCGCTCCTTGCGCTTGAAATCCTTCTCTTTCTTGCTCAGGACGTGACGGGTTCACGTTACCCTGCCGCGCTCTATGCCTCGATCGACTATCTGCGCCGTAACCTTCACCGGAAAATAGCGATTTCCGATCTGTCGCGAAATGTCGGCATCAGCGACACGCAGCTGTTCCGGCTCTTCAAGACACACCTTAAGGAATCCCCCCTTGCCTACTTCAACAACATGAAAATCAAACGGGCCGGCGAACTGCTCAGGCATACGCTTATCCCCCTCAAGGAGATCGCCTTCAGCCTCGGCTACGAAGAACCTGCGTATTTTACCAATCAGTTCAGGAAAGCAATGGGAATATCACCGCGAGAATACCGTAAAAAGGCGTAAGGCTCAGCGGGAGACGCCCTTCCATGCCCACAACCCCGTACCTGGATTGGAAATAAAGAAAATTTCCTCGCCGTCGTTCATTCTGTTGGGCCCTTCCGCCAGACTGGACGGATCGTATCGTGTGAGCAGCTCGTCAACTGGTGCGTACTGGAACCCTACGGAAGCGACCTCCCCGGCGCTCAATCCTCCCGCGCAGTAGGTGATGGAAAAACGTCCCTCTGACGATCCGTGCATCAAGTGGGCGGCGGCGCACAGGTTGTTCCTCAACGCATCGTCATCCTTGACCGCCTGCAAGACGGCTTGAGTGCCGCGGTAGCCATGCGCGCGAATGAGCCGGTCAATCTCCGCATCCTCCCCGAAGGTCTTTATGCCTGGCGCAATGATAACAAGCTCGCCGCCGTCGGCGATGGCCATGCGGGTACGGTAGATCGCCTTGTTGCCAAGCCAAGTGCTCTTATACTCGCATGGATCAAGATAGACGACGACCTTTGAAGGACGATGGTCAAGAAGGGATATATTTACCCGCTGCGACAGCCGGGCGGCACGCAGGAAACACTCCCGGTCATTTCCGATAAACAGGCCCCGCGTTGCCAGCGATCCGTCCTTATTCTGTCCGACCACCGTCATCGCGTGCACCAGGGGAAGCGGCGCGAGAAACATGTCCGCGATATAATTGAGAACGTTGCTGACCGGCGAATCGATATGCCCCATGATACGTTCCATGCCGTAAACAGCGCCGAGGAAATGGGTCCTATGGATGTTTTCCGCGCCGCCGAGGCCGACAACAATATTCTTGCTGTGCCCCGCCATGCCCGCGACCTCATGCGGAACGACCTGACTTAATGAGAGGATGCAATCAAACGACCGGTCCAGAAGCATCTTGTTGATTGCGACGGGAATGCGGCAGTCGACGGCTCCCCCGGAAACATCCTTGATATATGTCGCAGGAACCTCGCCCAGCGGCACGCAATCGGTACGCCAGCGGTGTTCAAAAAAAAGACGGGCCGGAACCGGGCCGAACATCGTCGTTACTTCGGGGCCGGACATGGCCGCGTGCGTGCCGAGTGCGGGCAGTATCGCTGCCACCGCATCGGGGTTCCGCTCATATGCAAAGCGTGCCAGGACGCCTGCGCGCGAATGAAGCCGCGTGATATCAGGCGGAACGATCAGAATTTTTTTGGCGGCACCGATTCGATCAAGCGCGGTATCGAGCCCAACACGCAGATCGTCATCAGTCATCGCGCATTCCGGTCCACCGTGTTCGAAAAAAAGCATGGTACAACAGCCCTATCGCTGGATACGCGCGGACCCGCCGTAGGCAAACGCACGCACCTGCTCAAGGGTCGCCATGGTAGTATCGCCGGGAAACGTGGTAAGCAGTGCGCCGTGAGCCCATCCGAGCTTGACCGCATGTTCAGGATCTTCATTGGTTAAGAGGCCGTAAAAGAAACCTGACGCAAATCCGTCACCACCGCCGACGCGGTCGTAAATAACCAATTCGCATGTGGGCGAAACATAGGTTGTTCCGTCGACCCAGGCAACCGCTCCCCAGGAATGGTGGCTGGCGGAATGCACTTCACGAAGCGTGGTGGCAACTACTTTAACCTGCGGATGTTTTTTCACAACGCCGTCGATCATGGCGCAGAACAGGCCCGGATCAAGCGTTGATTTCTTCTCAACATCCGGCCCGGGGATGCCAAGCCCTTTCTGGAGATCTTCCTCGTTGCCGACCAGCACATCCACCTGTCTTACGATTTCGTCAATGACCGCGTGCGCACGTTTCTGCCCGCCCCAGATATCCCACAGTTTCTGCCGGAAATTCAAATCGAACGAAACGACTGCCCCCGCTTTTTTTGCCGCCTTCATGCCTTCGATGATCACCCGCCCGGTCGTTTCAGAAAGTGCTGCGAAAATGCCGCCGCTGTGGAACCAGCGGACGCCCCCGGAAAAAATCGCCTGCCAGTCAATATCACCCGGTTTCAGTTGGGCGGCGGCTTCATTCGATCGGTTGTAAAACACCACGGGCGCGCGGGAACCCCACCCGCGGTCGCTGTATACCGTGGCCATGTTGGGCCCGTTTACGCCGTTATGCTCGAACCGTTTGTAAAACGGCGTGACGCCCATGGCGCGCACCCGCTCGGCGATCATGTCACCGATGGGATAATCGACCATCGCGGAAACAATACCGGTTTTCATGCCGAAGCAGTTCGCCAGATTGGCGGCACAGTTGAATTCTCCTCCGCTCACATGAACGTCGCATCTGGTTGCCTTGCGGAAAGGAATGGTGCCGGGGTCCAACCGGTGGACAAGAGCGCCAAGCGAAACGAAATCGAACGATCCTTTTTCTGCGATATCCAATCCGTACTTCACGGCTCAATCCTCCTTAGCGTTCGTAGTACCATATGACAATAACGCATTACACTCCTGCGAAAACATTGAATCCGCCGTCCACCGGAAGAACGGTTCCGGTAACAAAACGGGACATGTCGGAAACAAGGTACAGCAGCGTCCCCTCCAGCTCCCCGGGCGTGCCGAACCGTTTCATCGGCGTTGCCTCGATGATTTTTTTCCCGCGGTTGCTGAGTTCACCGGTCTTTTGATCATACAGAAGGTACCGGTTCTGATCAGTGACGAGGAATCCGGGCGCCATGGCGTTTACGCGAATGTTCTGCGGTGCGAAATGAACCGCCAGCCACTGTGTTAAATTGTTGATTGACGCCTTTGCCGCAGAGTAGGCCGGAATTTTCGTGAGCGGACGGTATGAATTCATCGACGAGATGTTGAGTATGACGCCCTTTTTGCATGCCACCATGTCCCTCCCAAACACCATTATCGGAAGCAGGGTACCGGTAAAATTAAGGTCAAACACCTGGCGAAATGCGTCAAGCTCAAGTCCGAAAAACGTCTGATCAAGATGTTCGCGAAACGCTTCTTCGATTGTTTCGGCAGCGGTCGTCGCTTTGGCAGAATTACCCCCCGCGGCATTGATAAGGATGTCCACCGAACCCAGGCGATCGTTTACCGTCCGTTTCGCCTCGTCGAGAGATTTTTTATCAAGGACGTCGGCCCTGATGCCGATCACCGTACCGCCGGTCGCTGCGGCGATCTCTTCCGCCTTTTCGACCGCACGCCCTTCCTTGCGGCTCAGGATCGCCGTCACAACGCCGTTGCGGGCCAGGCACGCGACCAATGAGGAGCCGATGCCGCCGGTCCCTCCGGTTATCACGCATTTCTTATCCTTGAGATCCCCCAAAACAGGATACGCCATATTTCTCCACCCCTCCTGTTCGGCCTGCACGGCAGCACTCAATAGCCGAAATAGGCCTTTGCATTGTTGTAACAGACGTCCTTGACGATTCCGCCGATCGTATTGAAATCATCTGGCAGATCGCCATGCTCCATCTCGTTGCCCAGAATATCGCATAAAAAACGACGGAAATATTCATGCCGCGGGAAGGAGAGCAGCGACCGGGAATCCGTCGTCATGCCGATGAAACGGCCGAGCACCCCAAGACCGGAAAGAGCTTCAATTTGACGGGTGATGCCGTCTTTCTGGTCGAGGAACCACCACGGGGGGCCGAATTGGATCTTGCCGGGGACCGACCCGTCCTGGAACGCGCCCATGATGCTCACCAGCATCTCGTTGTGACCGGGAAATCCGTTAAACAGAATCGTTTTCGCGAGTCTTCCGGCCGAGTCAAGCCGGTCAAGAAACAAGCAGAGCTGCCGGGCCTGAAGCATGTCGCCGATGCAGTCAACACCGGTGTCCGGTCCAAGGAGCCTGAATATCGAGCTTCTGACATTGCGGATGATGCCGAAATGGAACTGCTGCGCCCATCCGCGCTTTTGGTTCATGGCGCAGAGTTCGGATAAAATCGTTGTCTTGAATCGGGCCGCCTCGTTCACGGACACCTGTTTTCCCGAACGCACCCTAGACAGGAGCGTATCCATTTCGCGGTCGGTGAACACATCGGAAGCAAGCGCCTCAAAGGCGTGGTCGGAGCTTCGGCAGCCGCGCTTATGGAAAAACCGGTGACGCCTGTCGAGCGCTTCGAGCAGCGTGTCGAAGGAGGATATCGTCATGCCGGAGGCTTTTTCAAGAGCCTCGATATATCGATTGTATACCGACGGATCATCGATGGAGGTCGCTTTATCGGGCCGCCAGGTAGGCAGTACCCTGACGCCGAATTTTTCCCGATCGAGCTGCTCATGCCACGAAAGATCATCGGTCGGATCGTCGGTGGTGCACAGGATTCTGACGTTCATGCGAAGGAGCAGGTTCCTCGGTGAAAACGACCGGTCTTTCAACCGTTCATTGCATTCGGCATAGATCCCGGAAGCGGTTTTCTCCGAAAGCAGCGTGTCGATACCGAAATATCGTTTCAGTTCCAGGTGGGTCCAGTCGTAGAGCGGATTACGCACCGCGGCCGGCAGGGTACGCGCCCACGCACGGAATTTTTCCTCGTCGGGAACGGTGCCGGTAATGCATTCCTCGCTCACTCCGTTGGTGCGCATTATTCGCCATTTGTAATGGTCGCCCTTGAGCCATGCCTCGGTGATGCTGCCGAACAGTTCGTTTTGTGCAATCCGCTCCGGTGAAAGATGACAATGATAATCAAGGACGGGCATCTGCTCAGCGCATTCATGATAGAGCCTGGAAGCCGCCTTCGTATGCAAAAGAAAATCATCTGACAAGTAAGCCATTCGCGTATTCCGTTTCATGATGAAGATAGTGCTCCCCGCCCGCTTGGGAGGAGCCGTTTGGCCGCATTACACCGTGTAACTCCCCGAGGCGACATCGCCTCCCCTCCCGGTCCAGTTCGAATGAAAAATCTGGTCTTTCGGCTTATCGATTCGTCGATAGGTATGCGCTCCGAAATAGTCACGCTGCGCCTGCAGGAGATTGGCCGGGAGCACGGCGCTCCGATACCCGTCGTAGAAAGCAAGTGCGGAGGAAAATGCCGGCACCGGTATGCCAAGAAGCGCCGCCTGCGATACGACATTCCGCCACGACGATTGGCACCGGTCAATAACCGATTTGAAATAATCATCGAGCAGAAGGTTGCCGAGGTCACGATTCTTCGCAAAGGCGTTTTTAATGTCTTCAAGGAATACGCTCCTGATAATGCACCCGCTTCTCCACAACATGGCGATATTGCCGTAATCCAGGTTCCAGCCATACTCTTTGGCGGCCTCGCGCAGGCACATGAAACCCTGCGCGTAGGAAACGATCTTTGAGGCGAGCAGCGCCTGCCGTACCTCATCGACAAACCTCTGTTTATCTCCAGTAAACGTATTCTCAGGACCTGACAATCTTTTCGACGCCAGGACCCGCTCGTCTTTGATCGCCGACAAACAGCGGGCGTATACCGCCTCGGCGATGAGCGTTACCGGGACGCCCAAATCCAGCGAATTGACGCTGAACCATTTTCCGGTGCCCTTTTGGCCCGCCTGGTCCAGGATCTTTTCAACAAGGGGCGATCCATCGTCGTCTTTGAACGCCAGTATTTCAGCGGTTATTTCAATGAGATAGCTGTTGAGCTCGGTTTCGTTCCATTGGGCGAATATTCGGTGCATAGCATCGCATGAGAGCCCCATTCCGCGCGCCAGAAGATGGTATGCCTCGCAGATGATCTGCATGTCCCCGTATTCGATCGCGTTGTGCGCCATTTTGACATAATGGCCAGCGCCATTGTCACCCACCCAGTCACAGCACGGCGTGCCGTCCGGCGTCTTCGCTGCTATTGCGCGGAGAATATCCTTTACAAGAGGCCATGCTTTCGAGCTGCCGCCCGGCATGATGGAAGGCCCCCTGCGGGCGCCCTCCTCCCCGCCCGAAACACCGGTACCAATATAGAAAAGCCCCTTATCCCCAAGATATCGTGTCCGTCGAATCGTATCGGTGAAATGGGAATTCCCTCCGTCTATTATGCAATCGCCGGAAGAACAGTAAGGAACAATCTGTTCTATCGTATCATCCACGGCCTTTCCCGCCTTGACCATAAGCATGATTTTGCGTGGCGATTTTAAAAGGCCCATCATCTCTTCAATGGAATGCGCACCGATTACGTTTGTTCCCTTTGCGGCCTGGTTGAGGAATTCATCGACCTTGGAAAGCGTCCTGTTAAAAGCAACGACCGCGTACCCATGGTCATTCATATTCAAGATAAGGTTCTGACCCATGACGGCAAGCCCGATTACCGCGATATCTCCTTTTTGATGCATACCGGAAAACCTCCCTTTTGCAAAGAATCCCACGTTTATTTAAATCCGAACAGTCCGGGAACGAACATCGATACCGCCGGAATATAGGTAATCAACATGAGCGCCGCGATCATGGCGATAAAAAAAGGAATAAGCGACGGCGTCACTTTGGCAATGGTTGTCTTGCCGATACCGCAGCCGACGAACAGGGCCGTTCCCACGGGCGGCGTGCACAGTCCGATACACAGGTTGGCAATCAACAATACCCCGAAATGAATCGGGTTGATGCCGAGAGCGGTGACTACCGGCAGCAGTATCGGGGTGAAGATCAGTATTGCCGGCGTCATGTCCATGAAGGTGCCGACGATCAGCAGTATGGTATTAATGATCAGCATAATGACGATGGTATTGTCCGATACCGCCAAAAGCGCGGTGCTTATCGTCTGGGGAATGTTCTCATACGCCAGTATCCATGACATCGCGGTCGAGGTCGCGATGAGCAGCATGACGACCGCGGTCGTTATCCCGGTATCGAGCAGGATTTTGGGGATATCCCGCGGTTTGACCTCGCGGTACACAATCACGGAAAGAATAAACGCATATACCACGGCGATTGCCGCCGCTTCGGTTGCGGTGAAAATGCCGCCGATGATACCGCCCATGACAATAAAAACGAGGAGAAGGCTTAAAAACGCGCGCTTGAACCGTATCATGACTTCCTTGAAGCCGGTCCGCTCCCCCCCTCCGTACCGGCGTTTCACCGAAATGATGCCGCATACGGTCATGATGCACAACCCCACAAGTATTCCCGGCAAAATGCCGGCAAGAAATATCGCCGCTATGGAAACGCTTCCCGCAGCCAGCGAATAGACGATCATGGCATTGCTCGGCGGTATCAGGAGCCCGGTGGTCGCCGCGGTGACGGTCACTGAAACGTTGAAGTGCTGATCGTATTTTTTCCTGTTCATTTCCGGCATCATGAAACCGCCGATGGCGGATACGGCCGCGACCGCCGACCCGGAAATGCTGCCGAACATCATGCAGGTAAGCACATTAACATACGATAGACCGCCGGGGAGCCAACCGACGAGCGCTCCGGCGAAATCTATGAGCCGTCGCGCGATGCCTCCCCTGCCCATGAGGAGCCCGGAAAGAATAAAAAAGGGAATGGCAAGCAGGGCGAACGTATCGATGCCGGTGGCCATTTTCTGCGCGATGATGGTCAATGCCGGAATATTGCCAATGGAGAGAATGGTCAGCAGGGTGGCGATACCGATCGCAAAGGCGATAGGCACATTCATGACAAGAAGGACGACGAAACCTGCCCCTAGTACGAAAACAGGACTCATACCTGCGCTCTTTCCCTTTTCCACAATTTCGTGATCGCGTTGCTGAAAAAAAGCGCAGAGTAAAAGGCAATAAAAAAACCGCTGATGGGCAGGCAGAGATACACGTACCCCATCTTCCAGTTGAGCGCCGGGGAGACCTGGTTGGTAGAAAGGGTCGTTTGGACCAGCTCGATGCCGCCTATGATCATGACGGCGACGGTAAACACGCCCACTATCAGGTATACGATCAGCTCAACAGCGATCTGTACGCGGAAGGAAAGTTTTAAAACGAAAAAATCAACGCCGAGGTGCGCTTTCCGGTTGACCGCGACCGCGGCGCCCAGGAGCCCGACCCACATGAGAAGAAAGGTCGAAAACTCTTCGGTCCAGGAGCTGGGATTGTTCAGGACAAACCGTGTGACGATCTGCCAGACCACGTCGACGACGAGAACGCCGAGCGATACCATGGTCAGCAGCTCCAGCGACTTGTCAAGTATTGTTTTTACGCGATGCAGGATATTCATATTCGCGTTATTACTTCAGCGACTGTATCTGGTCTATCAGCGCTCCGGTCTCGGTGCCGTCGTACTGCTTGTACATGGGCATGACTTTTTCTCGGAACGGTTTTTTATCGGGCCTGTTGATAGTGACGCCCGCAGCCTCCACGGCCGAAAGAGAATGTGCGGTCTTCTCCTTCCACAGCTTTCTCTGATACACCGATGACGAATCGGCGGCATTCTGCAGGATCGTCTTGATATCATCGGAAAGCTTGTTCCACCATTTCGTGCTGATCAGAAGAACGTCCGGAGGGCCGGCGTGTTCGTCGAGAGAATAGTACTTGCAGGTCTCGTAATGCTTCGAGGTCTCAAAACTGGGCGGATTGTTCTCCGCCCCGTCCACCATTCCCTGCGCGAGCGAGGTGTACAGCTCACCCCAGTCAATCGGCGTGGGCGATGCGCCAAGCGCCTCAATGGTCGCCATGGAGGTTTTTGATTTCTGGACTCTTATCTTTTTCCCTTTCAGGTCTTCGGGCGTGTTGACGGGATTGTCGCGCATGTAAAAACTGCGGAATCCGGCATCATAATAGCACAGCCCCTTGAGCCCCTTTTCTTCACCTTTGCGGAGTATACCCTTGCCGATATCACCGAGAAACACCTTCCAGGCATGCTCTTCATCCCTGAACAGATAGGGGACGCTGAACACGCTCATAGACGGAATGAAGCTTTCAAGCGGCGAGGACGATGTCTTTGTCATGGCGACGCTGCCCAACTGGAGTTGCTCAATGATCTCCCGTTCGCTGCCGAGCTGTTCACTCGGGTAGATATCGATCCTGACCCTGCCCTTGGAATCCTCAAAAACGAGTCGTGCCATGTGCTCCATGGCCTTGTGCACCGGATGCGTGACATCCAGGCCGTGTCCGAGCTTGAGTACTATGGTTTTATCCTTGCTGCCGCACCCTCCGATCGCCAGGAGGGCAAACAGCATATACGAGACCCGTTTCAGTAACACTTTGCTAAAAACCATCTTTCATTCCCCTGACTATGAAAACATGATTATGCGTATGACCAATTTCAAGGGCATCTGGATCTGACGAGAGCCTGCCTGACGCAGCAAGAACAATCCTTGTCCGGGAAACGATGTCACGCTATATCTGCAAGGAGGTCCTGGTATTGCTTGAATGCTGCAAGTTTTTTGCGTGCCTTCGCAACGGAGTCAGCGCTTGCCATCCCAGTTGTTTCAGCCAGAAAAAGAATATACTTGGCGACGCCCCGGGCATACAGCAATCGTGCCTGATCCGAAATCCCATAAAACCTTGCCCGCTGTGCATATCCCTCAATCGAATGATCCCCCAGGCGTTCAATACTGCCGTGCGCCGCCAGGATAAAGAGGAAATTATACTCGAACCAGAAGACATGGTCCGGCGACGGTTTGAGCGAATCGAGCACCTGCCTGAGGTCATCGGGTGAGGCGAACACCCCATCCGCCGTTATGCCTTCGGCCGCAAGCGTTGCAGTAATGAATTCACGCGCAAAACACTTCGGCGTTTCGTCCGGTGAAAATGCGCTTGTAACGACAAGCTCTTTACCGAATGCATACCAATCCATCCACAGCTTCCGGTCAGCAGGATCGCTGGAACGAGATAAAGCAACACCCATCTCATAGGTGTAACGGCCGGATGTTTTTATTTCAAAGTTTCCGCCTGTTTCTGATCCGATTATCCGGTAATCCTCCTCGGATTTGCCGCTCCCGGAATGAAATCCGATGGACACCTCGAATTTCTTCGCGACAGCGAATAAGGACTGTATTTTTTTCCGCAGTCCCGACGCGTCACCATAGGGGCAGTTTTTCTGAAATCCTATATTGGGAGCGATAAAATCGAATTTCATCCCAAGCGCATCGGCCATAGCCAGACAGACAGCTAACGTTTCCGGCGAGGTCTCCCCGGACAGCTCATCGATTGACAGCTCGCGCAAATACCTTCTCCCTGCCTCGGAATGGAACATCGCCGCCCGCAACTCCATATGCCGCTGGTCACGACGTTTCAGCTTTTGCATTGCGGGCATAAGATAGGTCACCATCTTTTTAAGATACGGTTCCGGTATCAGCAATCCATGCGAGGTTATTTTTTCCCTTACGACTTCATAGAATGCACGATCAACCTTTTTTTTGAACACCAATTCCAGAGCATCCGGGTCATCAACAGGTTCATGTAACGCCAGTTCCGGACTCAGATCATACGTGATGTATGAAGCAAACAGGCTTCCTTCCACGAGTTCGGATTCGATCGCATCGAATCGCCCGCCGATGGGCTGGTGGTCGGCGTTAAATCCCCACGGAATATCCTTATGGTGGAATCCGTGTTTGAGCATGGTAATAATTGATGCGTGCGACATACCCCTCATCGACTGTCCCTGGTGCCCTTCGGGAACCGAACCGCCGATAAAAGGGAACGGCACCTGTTCCAGCGATTTTTCGAGAAGCGCATTGACATCATACACCAGTTCGCGCGGTACGGAATTCTGGTTTGCCGTAAGCGGAAGTCCCAATTCCTTCATGACCCATGCAACCGCGGGCCAGTGCAAGGTCGTAAACCGCGCCCCGATGCCGAGGCTGGTGCGTTTCAGCCGTTCATCGGCTCTTGGAAATATGGTGCTGCCGGGATCGCGCGCAACCAATGCTTTTTTCAACAGCACAAGATTGTTCCAGTATAACGGTACGGCTTTCAACGCGGGAGTTATATCGGTCGTCCCCTCAAAGCGCGGGATATCGGACGCGCCGGTCACCAGCGCACAATCGCCGCTCCTGGTTGATTCAACGACGAACAGAACCGCGCTGCCGATTGAAAAATAGGACTTTGGCCATACCATAACCTGCCGCATGAGCGGCGCAGGTTTTCCGGATGAGGCCATAGCGATCGCCGCGGACACGCCGTCGGCTTCCTGAATCAGCTCTTTGACAAGAGAAGGAAAATCAAGTGTCAGGTCAGGAGAAATGGCAGGATTATTTTTTATAAGCAGCCTGTTTTTTACCAGGAACTTGTTTATCGCGGACACGCTTGCAACAGGCCCATGAGGAAGCGGATCAACCAGCGTTGTCGACAAGATAGGCGCCTTTCGTTATGTAGCAGCAGGATATCGTTTGTTCACTTCTTATAAAATATACGGCCCACGCTTTAAAATTCTATAGGGATTTGTACCAAAAACTTATAAACTATTGCCACGGCAGAGGCGAACGAGCAGTATAGGATCCATGATTATTTGCATGATTATCCTTGGCCTTACAGAGTATTGACATGAGCCTTTACTCCTTGCAGTCTCTCATCGCACATATACCTATATACTTGCATTGATACCCGCAAAAAGTGCCCTGGAGCATTATTTCCAGGGCACTGCTATGCTTCGAGCGCCAGATTCGGTTTCAAGCCGTGCTAGGGCGCCATGATTTTCACTCTTCCGGCAATTTCTCCCTTTACATCTACTTGTACAATACTGGCCCCGCGCGAAAGTGACAGGGCGACAGGAGTAACCACGCCGTGATTGAGCGTGACGGTCTGTTTTACGATGATTCTTCCCGCCAGATCAAAAACAGAAATCGTGGCTTTGCCGTTTTTTCCTGTTCCGGCAATTGACGGCACCAGGAGCATTGTGCCGCGGGCGGTCTGCCGTATCTTGATAAGTCCCTGGGCGCGTAGTGCCCGTGAGGTGCCGATTACCTTCTGCGGCGTTGCTTCAATAGTGACATTGACCGGCGTGTTGGCGGCGAACGGTATCACCAGTTTTTTTACGGTCGCATCGTACTGAGGATCAGCGACAACCGTTGTATCAACGCGTACACTGATAGGCGCGTCCCACAGCCGTACCGCAACCGTGCAGGGAACAGTCAATGCCGGCGACGTAATTGATATATCATAGTCAGGAGAAACCGAGACTTTCATCTCCTTATGGCGGTTACTGTCCAGATAATCGACATAGGTGAATGTCGCGCTGTCCCCCGCAAATCCGGGGAAGGCATTGATCACGATGTTGCGCTTGCTGTCAAAATCAGCATCCCATTTCTTTTCCAGGCCGGCGAACACCTTTCCCGTGGGATAGATTGAATTAACCTTGATATATACCGGGATCTGGTCCAAGGTTATGGCCGGAGAGGTTATCATGGCCCCGCCGAACTGCTGATCAGCCCAATTATGCGCATAGATCCACCTGCCGGCGGGGAGATACAACTGCCTCGTAGTAGCTGCAGACGCAATCGGCGCCACGAGCATTGCCGGGCCGAACATATACTCATCGACGATGGAAATCGTCTGTGGATCGTGCGGGTACTCGCCCACGAGCGGCATCATGGTGACGCCATTTTCCGCGGAAGTATTTAGTATAGAATAAATATACGGCAACAGCGTAAACCGCTGGTAAAAAATGTTCCGTACATGTTCCTGATTGGTAGCGTTTAATTTCCACGGCTCCTTTCCGTCAAGCATAAGCTCCATAAAACCGGAATACACGCCAAAAAGCAGCCAGCGGCAGTAATTTTCAATACTCGGCATGGCTTTCTGCGTATAGCCGCAGATATCGCTCCCCCACATGGGGAATGCAAGGATGCCTGCCCGGAACGCGTTGCCAAGACTTGTTACCATCCCTGCCCAGTCGGCATACGTATCGCCGTTCCATATTGCGCTCGTGTACTGCTGGCAGCCCGCCACGGCGCAGCGCGGGAAAAGAAAGCAATTATCGCCAAGCCCTGCATCGACCCGCAGGAACTCCTCTGATATTTTGCAGTTCAGATACGCATACTTCTTGTGGCGTTCGGCCGCGGGCGTACCGTCCTTGAACGCGGGGAGATCACCCGATGCCCATCCATTGTCAACGCGGTCGAGCTTGTGGCCTTTGATTCCGTACGGATACTGACCGGTCTTCAGTTTATTGCGGTACCAGTCAACCTGTGCCGGGTCAGTCAGATCAAGATACTGGTTGGGAGAAGAGGTGAATGCGCCTGCCGGCGGCGTCCCGTCGAATACTCCCGGCATAATCCATGTGACAAGATTCACATAGTATTGGTCTGAAAGCGTTTTAATCCACGTACCCGGGTTGCCGAAATTCCCTTCAAAATTCATATTTGACCATCCCTGGGCACCGTTATTGTATGGCCGGTCGAGCCAGATCGTGGAATACGGAATTTTAATCTGGGTGAATTGTTCCGCATGATCAAGGATCATGGCGCTTCCCGTATAGTTATCATGCCATACCAAAGGACCGCACGCCCACATGGGGACCTTGAGGGGAGCCCCGATAATTTTGTAATACGATTTCTGGATCTTTGAAAGCTGCGGCCCGTAGAAAAGATACCAGTTGATAACCGACGTGTTATAGGTTATCGTCGTCGCTCCCGACACACCGAACGTGTAGGCGCCATAGGCAAAACCGTCAAAATACCCCGCATATCCAAGTGTCGTGAAATAAAAACCCGAATAGATCTCGGCATCCTCATCCGACCGCTGGTAGGCGGTTATTTTATCGAGCACATTAGATCGCCCCCGCAAATCAGGATTCGTGGCAATATTATGCTCCGTGATCCCGTAGAAATGCTCGCCATGGTCTTTCAAGGTCAACATGACGGTGGTAACCGACGGATTCGTCGATTTGAAACGGATGCCGCCGTCAACGCCGGTGATAGTCACCAAAGCGCTTGACGACAGGGTGAGCGTAAATGACGTGTCAGTCTCCGCTACCGACGAAACGGCAGTATACTTTACGGTTCCGAAGGTGAAAGCGGTAATATTTGCCAGGGTAGTGCCACCAGCCGAAACATTGATGTCCATCGGTGAACTTGTCACGTCAACCGTAATCTCGCCGGAAGTCCAGCCGTATATGAGGCAGGACATGACGAGCAACAGGCTGAAAACCTTTCTTGCAGACTTCTGCATACGACCCCTCCATTCTTTTTATATCAACTGTTAATTGTCGTGCAACACCCGAATAAACAGGATGAAATGACCGTTTTCATTTCATCCTGTCAGACCGCATCCTCCGCAACTGGAATCATTCGAGTATCCATGCAATGCCGGCCCGGATCATGGCCCACGCCTCGTCGGTAATGTATTCGTACGCGTGCGCGTGGATGCCGATAGTGACGGCCCTGTTAAGCGTGGTTGAAACGCCGTCCGCCAGCGTGGTTCCCTTTTCGACCGCGCAGGCCGCGGTCAAGAGCCCTCCGGAAAAGGCTATCGCGCTGCTGTCTATTCCCATAAATTCAACCATGGCAGATACGAGCGTATCAGATTTAAACTTTGCAATAGATAAATGTTCAATGGTAGGTATGAAGCCGATTTCTGCTTCCTCCGGTGTCGAGGTGCCATTTGCCAGTTGAAACTCCGTGCCGGCAGTTATGCCCCCTGTCAATTTTTCGTTTGCCCCTTGGGAAATGAGCAATGTCAACGCATCGTAATTAGACACTGCCCCTGGATACGACGACCAATTCAGCACATTTGCCTTGGCAGATGCCCATGCTTCCAGATTTACGAGCGGCAACGGGTGGCCCCTGAACGGGGACAGATCGCTTGAATTCGGCGATTCAGACAAAACCGCGAAGTCGTAGTTGGCGAAACTGTCAACCCATGCCGTGAGCGTGGTCGATTCTACCACCCGTACGACATATCCCCATGAACGCAGCTTGTTTATTACCGGCACGTCGCGCGTATCACCGCTATCGTTGGCGGTTGAGACGAACAGGCAGTGTTTCTGGATGGTCACGGTAACGGTATAGGCGGCCGTTGAATTATCCTCGGCAATCACGGTATAGACGACAGGAGCCGAAAAGTTATTCGCCGTCGCACCGCTCGTCTGCGCAACGCCGCCGACTTCGACTTTCACACCGGTCGTGGTAAACGTGGCGACAAGCGCCGACACATCGGTGCCGCGCGGCACCGTAAGCGCAATGGTCTTTGCGGCAGTATCGACAATGCCGGTTACCGGGGGATTTGCCAGCGAAAAGGCGGTGATCGCCTTTTCGCTGCTCTGTGAAGCGGTCGGACTGCAGGACGAGAACAGAAAGGTTGCCGCAATTGACGCGGCAAAACCGAGAAGCAGATATTTTTTCATGATGCGCTCCTTTTTAAAAAACACGGTGCGTTGGTGACTGTTGCTTTCCATTTTTTGCTTTTGACGCCATGCGACGGTTCACGGAACCAGTGAAAAACCCTGCGGCAAATCCACGCCTCCGGGGAAAAACGCACCGTCGGTTGTCCAGATTATCCAATCCAGCGAGCCTTGGTAGGCGTTGTTGTTCGACATGTCGCCAAGGCGGATAAAAATGCTTGTCGTGGAAGCCGTCGCGGTCCCTGCCACCGTCGCGGTAGGGGCACCGTCAACATGCACGTTGACCGCCAGCCCGGATTCGGTGATTTCATAGGACACGAAATAGGTATGCCACGCCCCTTCACTGACGGTCGCCGAGCTTATGGTTGAGGTGCCGTTTTGCAGGCTGATCTGCCCGTTCCGGATCTCAAGCTGCGCACGGTAGCTGTTCTGAAAATCAAGCATCCAGGCAAGCGTTCCGGCGCCGCCGTCCGCCCTTGCTTTGAACGCAAGCGTCATTTTCGAGCCCACCGGAAGCGGGCTGGCGAACTGATACCGGTAATGCGCCTGCAAAGACGGATCATTTGAGTTAAAGGAGAGGATACCGTCGCTGACCGTGCAATAGGTGTTCATGGATTCCCGGTCCAGCCATCCGGCCGGCGGTTCAACAGCGGTCGTCCAATCATGCGTGGTCCAGTCCGCCGGAACGCTTTGCACCACGCTCACGGCATAATCAGCGGTGGTATTGTCGGCTCCCTTGACCGTATACACCACCGTGCCAGTAAAATCGTTCGCCGTGACACCGCTTTCCTGGACCGTTGTACCCACCGAGACACCGACACCCGTCGTGGCGAACTCCGCGACAAGCGCGGTCACATCGGTGCCGCCCGGCACTGCAACCTTGATGGTCTTTTTAGATTCGTCAATTGATCCGGTGGCTGGAATGGACGGGAAGGAATACTGCGTTATCCTTTTGTATGCCACCGTCACGGTCACGGTATACGTTGCCGTGGAGTTGTCCTCCGCAGTGACGATATACTGGACAGGGGAAGAAAAATCGTTCACCGTCATACCGCTTATCTGCGGCTCCGAACCGATGCCGACCGACACGCCGGTCGTGGTGAAAACCGCCGTGAGCGATCTGACATTCGTTCCCTCGGGCACAAGCAATGAAATGGTCTTTGCGCTTTCATCAATCGTTCCGGTCACCGCCGGATTCACCATTGAAAAAGCGGTTATCGCCTTTTCGCTGCTCTGCGTCGATACGGGATCCTTGTCACAGCCATGCAATGCCACGAGCGCAGCACAGGACAAGACGCGAAATAATAAAACTTGCACTTTCATGAAACCGTAACCTTTCTATCATATCCAAAATATATAGACAATTTTCACCAAATCTATAGGCGATCGTGCCAAAAACTTATAAACTTATGACACCGTATGGAGGCGCCTGAAAGATGTATCAGTCAATATCATGGAGGTTATATGCGGCCAAGAATCCGTCGTTGAACGCCGCGCCCGCGCCACCGCCCTTCGTATTTACGCAATAAAAACCGCGCGCGATCCTCTCCGGCAGGAACCTCTCGCCGCCTGAAGCAAAACCTGTAAAAATCCGTCGTCCCGACAGGGTAAAAAGCGCCGTTCCATCGCCGGACCTCGGGGCAATGCCCTGACGCGTGCGCACCGCTATCGGGGCGATCGCGGTGACGGACCCGCTTTCAAAGCAGCCGATGTCGGGCGCCTTGCCGGTAAAGGTCACCCCCACGTTGGCGCCCGCGTCGATGAGCGCGCTGGCCGTTTTCAGACGGAACAATTTGGATTCCGGCAGCGTCCCGTCAGGATTGCGCTGCGCGCGCGCAAGCGACGTATCGAGGCTTTCGAAATCCGACGCGCTGACCGAAAAACCGCTGTTCCAGGTGTTGTTCCGTTCGGTCGCGTTTGCAATGGTGTTCGGACCCGAAAGCGACACATTGTTGGCCAAATCATGTTTCTGGCCGGAGTTGAGGGTTCCTCCCAGGGCGAAATTCGTGTTGTTCGCATAGGCCAGGCAGTTGTAAAGGGTCAGGCCGCCGGCGTTGTTGTTCTGGTCAAACCCTTTTTTCGGCTGTCCGAATACTATGCATCGTGTCAGTTTATTGTTCTGCTGCTTGCTGTTGCCGCCGATCTTGAATCCGTTCCCGTTGCCCTCGAACCCGCTGAAGCTCCATACGTTCACGCCGTTGCGGAACGCCCAGCAGTTTTCGAACGTCACCTTTTCGGGACTGTCGTAGGTATCGTACCCGTCGTCGGAGTTCTCCCATGCGCGGCAGCCGATGAACGTGTTGCCCGGTCCTTGCGTCTGTTTCGGCGCGAAGCCATCGGCCATGGAACCGTTTTTATAGGCTCCGTCAAAGTTCCGGTACGCGTCACAGTTAATGGCTGTTACGTTTGAACCGCCCTTGTTGATTTCAAGACCGCTGTTCCAGTTCTCGTAAAAAGCGCAGTTCTCAAAAGTAATGTACGACCCTGAAACGTACGCGCCCTGATACCCGGCCTTGGTTATGTAAATGCCCCTGAAATACCAGTAGCTGCCCGTGATATCGAATCCGTACGAGGTGATGTCCGGATTAAGCACCTTGCTGTTGTTCGAATAGGAAAAATTGAATATCGCGCGGGAGTTGTTATAGGCGATCAGGCTGATCGGCCTGCCGGAGCTGCCGGATTTGGAAAAGACGATGGTGTTCTTCCTCGAAGAATTGTAGGGTATGGCATAGGCACCTCCCTGAAGCAGGACGGTATCGCCGGCACCCGCCCGGGAGAGGGCGGTCGCATGGTCAAGAGCCGAATTGAAACTCGTCCCGCTGTTGCCCGATGAGCCGGTGGGCGTGACGTATATGGTTGTCGCCAGAACAAATGACACCCAAAGCAGAATGGTTGCGACATTTCCATACAAAAACCGTGCGCCCTGACCGGTTCGAGGCATGTCATCCGTAAGGTCTGATGTGCGTTGCATGTGAAATCCCCTTTTGAATATGAATCGTTTCCGTGTCAAAACGTCGTTCGGCGCCACGTACCGTGCGCGCTCTTTACAATGTACACGCCGGGATTCGTAGAGAGGCTGGACCTGGTTGCGATTCGTACACCTGCAAGGTTCCATACTCCCGCAACGCTCCGTCGATCACGGACACCTGTCCTGGCAACCGTATACGAAGTAATGCCGCGCACTCCCGACGAGCCGATCTTCCCTACCCCGGCGTATTGCATCACAATCTCCTTGACCCGTGCCGCCGAATCAACACCATGCTGATAGAAATCAGAGGGTGTCCATCGGACACCAGACGGGTCCTGTTCAAACGTCTGGGTATTTACCTGAATGCTCCCCACATCCTTGAGCCATCCGGTGCCGTAGAACTGCGAACAGTCCTCGAAATCCTCGAAATAGTTATGCTCCGAATTGATCTGCGATCCCTCTCCGATGCCGATGCCGTAGTCGCGGATCTCGCTGTAGTAGTTGTTGTACACATGCACCAGGCCGTACCTGACGCGGGGATGGCGCTCTTTTGTCCCGTCGAACCAGTTGTGGTGAAAAGTGATGTGCAGGTGCCCTATGTCCTGTGACCCGTTCGAGTCGTCATGGCCCACAAGGCACGTCTTTCCGTGATCGTGGAAATGATTCCACGATACGGTGCAGTAATCGGAACCGCGCTTGATGTCGACGCAGCCGTCGGATGAGTTCGACAGGTCGCAATGGTCGATCCAGACGTGATGAGAAAACATCTGGACATTGATCAGGTCGTCCGATCCGCCGGTCATGGTAAGGTTGCGGATGATAATATTGTGCACCGCGTTCGGCGGCGCCTCGGTCATCTCGTCGTCGAAGGGCAGGCCGATGTTGAACCCGCCGCCGCCGTTGATGACGGCGCTCGAACCGACGCCGATAATCGACTTGTCGGAGGTCACGTTGTGCATTCCCCTTGGCAGCGTGATGGCGCCGGAAACAAGAATAATTCGCGGACCTTCCGTCGCAATGGCGGAAAGAAGCTGCTCCGCGGTGGTGACGGTCACGGTCGTCCCGCCCCGTCCGCCCGTGGTGCCGCCGTGAAGCGTCTGTCCTCCGGCGCCATCGATTGCCGCAAATCCGGTCATGGCAAAATCAGGGGCGGCGGCTTCCGTTGCGGGCGGGATCGCCGTAACCATGACGAGCGCCGCGGCGATGGAGGTTACAACGCGATTATTTGACATACACGATCCTCCTCGCCGTTTGTTCCTTGCCGAATCGGATCAGGGCGACATGGGCACCGTTGCCGATATCCGACCCCCTCAATCGGGTGTCGTACCTGACGCCCGGAGCGACGCGTCCCCGGAACAGGACCGCCTCGTGCCTGCCGCGGGCGTCAATCAGTGCAATGGAAACCATGCCCGAACGGCGCGCGATAAAGGCAAGGGACCGGTCATTCGAGAATGCTCGACGCAGGAGTACCACACCGGCCGCACCGGGGCTCGATATTCCGTGACAGGAGGCGATAGCGGTCGTTCCACCGGCACCGGCCTGTGCCCGCACAATGGCAGGGACATCCGCCGCATCATCAAGGGTATAGGAATAATAGGTTTTCGGGTCAAACGCGCTGCCGCGGGTTTCCGGGGTGCCGGAATTGACAAACACATTGTTCCGTTCGACCAGGTCGCCGTCGGGTGACTCGGCATAGCCGACATACATCGGAAACGGCACGTTCTCGAAATAATTGCCTTCGATAACCACGTCGGCCTCGCAGGCAGAGGCGACGCCGTAGAGCTCGTTGCTGAGGTAGTAGTTGTTGAAGCAATGGACCTCGCCGAACCGCACGCGCGGGTGGCGCTGGCGCGTACCGTTGAACCAGTTGTGGTGCAGCGTGGTTTTCAAGTATCCGACATCGTCCTGGTACCCGTCGGAATGGCCGATCAGGATGCTCTTGCTGTGGTTGAGAAAGAGGCAGTAGGAAATGGTAATGTAGTTCGACTGGCGCGTGATGTCGAACAGGCCGTCGTGGTTCTCGCCGTCAGGGTCCGGCGTGTCGCCGTCGGTGAACGTGCAGTGGTCGACCCACAAATGTGTGGTGTTCTGGTTGACCTTAAGCAGGTCGTCGGGCGCATTGACGAAGGTGATGTTACGGATGATGATATTGTCGCGCCGGTACAGTTCAAGCCCGCCGTTTATGATCCGCGCGTCATTGCCCAGGCCGATCAGCGTCTTGTTGCTGCGGAGCGCGTTCGTGGTTCCATCGAGGTCGATCGTGCCCGACACTTCGATGATAAGCGTATCGTTCAGGTCCATATACTCCTTGAGTGAATCGAAGGCGCTCACCCTCACGGTGCGGCCGCCGGCCCCGCCGGTCGGAGCGCCGCCGACCGCGCAGAAACCGTCGGGGCGGTCCGTCATTTTGCAGCGGCCGTACTGGGCATGCGCCAGCGACAGCGCACCGATACAACAGCAACAGAAAAGTAAAAATCGATTCGTCATACCCCTCTCCAATCCCTTTCTTAAAATTGCACAGACCTGCCGTTTCAATCGACGGCCGTCAGCATATGCATTGATTGAACAGACGCGGCGTCTACCCGGATCATTCTCACCCCCTTACCATGAGCGAAAATGAACCTTCCCTCCTTCATGATCTCCTGATTGCTGATCAGACAGCGGCCGGAAAGATCATGCACGCTTACGGCAACCGCGGTCGCGGTGTTATTGATCACGCTGCAAATCCCGTTTCGCCGCTCTATCCGGACCGGCGGCTCCAGTTGGCCGGCGATCAAACGGGCCTTTTTTCTGGAAATCACCCCGGTTGACCACGAGGTAATGGTATTCCCGGCCTGACTGCGGATCGCGTCTTCGATGATACCGGGATCTTCAACCGCGTACGGATACCAGGGCGTGAAGCTGCTGCCGCGACTCAACGTGTCGCCGATGACGTTTTTATACACGTTATTTTTAAGCGTGATTTTCCCGTTCTGGTTGTAGTAATTGACCGGGTTTCTGACCCCGTTGAAAATGTTGGATTCGGCAAGAATGTCCGCCATGAATCCCACCCGTATGCAATGGTTTGCGAAGGTGGAGCTGAAAAGGTTGTTGTACAGATGCACCTTGCCGTAACGTACTCTTGGCATGCGCTCCTTGACCAGGTTGCCCCACCAGCAGTGATGAAAGGTGCAGTTGAATTTGCCCGAGTCCGAAGGCTGATTGTCCGCATTACCGATGAGGTTTGAAAACTGGTGATCGTTTCCCGTACGCGTGTAGGAAAAAGTGCACCATGAAACGGTAATCGAATCCGCCGCCTTGGTAAAATCCATGTTTCCGTCGTTTCCGTCGAGCATCGCGAGGTGATCGAGCCATATCCTGGTCGCGGACTCGATATGCACGGCGTCCGGCCCCTCTTCGCAGGTGCCCGGTCCGGACGTCCCGGTGCAGGGGGTGGTGATATGGACCAGCACATTCCGCACGATTACGTTGCTGACATTTTCGATTTTCAGCGTTCCTTCAATGACGGCGCCCGGCTCGCCAAGGACGGTTTTGTCGCCTGATCGTATCGAGCACTCTCCGGTGAGCGTTCCGCGCACCCGTATCACCATTGGTGCCGCCTTTTCAGCTTGGTTATTGAACTCCTCGCTCGTGGCAACCGTTACCTCCTGCCCGCCATTGCCGCCGGTCGTACCTTTAGCCCAGCCGCCGGGAACGCCGTTCGGATTCGCCGTAACCGCCAAACCGGCCACGGTGCAGCAAAGCAGCGCGACAAAGCCCCAAAACAACGTTGACCCGCGCGGCATCACCATAGTGAGATCCGTTCGTTATGCCCGCCGCCGGTATCCGTCAGGTGAACGCAATATGTGCCGCGTGTCAATCCGTTCAGGTCGAAAACCGCGATATGTGCAGCGGCTGACCTGCCCATGATACATGCAACCCTCCTGCCCCAAAGATCAAAAACGGTCGCCTCTTGAATCTGCGGACCAAAAGAGCCGGTCTTCACACGCAGCAGTCCGGTTTTGGGCGACCAGGAACAAACGCCGGACGGCCCTGCAAGGGCCGGTCCGGTCAACACGGCCGAACCCCCGTACTCGAACGCACCGAGATCAGGCGCGCTCCCGCCGTACGGCAACCCGACGTCGACCCCCTTATTGATGAGCTGACTGCTCGCGGCAAGCCGGAGAAACCCGTTGTTCGGCAGCCGGTAATCAACCGTTCGGGGCGCCAGTGCAAGCGATGTGTCGATGCTCTGAAAGTCGGCAGCCGAAACCGTCATGCCCTGCCACGAATTGCTCGCAAGCGTGGCCGTGGCATCGATAGTGGGAGCGCCGCCTGAAAATGAAATATTGTTCTTCAAAACGTGTTTTTTCAGGGTGCCGCCGGTCGGGGTCTCGTAAAAGGAAAAATTGGCCGCGCCGTTGCGGAATCCGGTGCAGTTGTAAATCGTCTGGCCGGCAGTGGTATGGTTCTGGTCGAACCCCTTGCTGACGTTATCGAATGCAACCGAGCGGGTCACGATCATTTCCGAGGTGTCACCGGCGCCGCCCAGTTTGAACGCATTGCCGTCTCCCGCCCAGGACGAATTGCCCCAGATATTTATTCCATTGCGGAACGCGAAGCAGCTGTCGACGAGAATGGCCGCCGGGCAGCCGTAAAAATCCCAGCCATCATCGGCATTGAGCCATGCCCTGCATCCGCGAAACACGTTCCCCTCGCCCACGCCTGACTTGGCGGCAAATCCGTCGGCGTTTTCGCCGTTGTTTGGCGCGTCGTAGTTGCGATACGAGTCGCAGTTGAGGACCAGGCAGTCGTGCGCGCCATTGGTCAGTTTTATCCCTTCAAGTCCGTTGTCGTGCGCCACACAACCTTCGATAATATGATGACCGCCGGTAGAGAGGCAGATACCGTTGGAGCCGGCATTTTTCACTTCAATTCCCCGGACATGCCAGTAATCCTTGCTTATATAAAGGCCACGGTCTGAAAGCCCGGTAAAATCGAACACCGGTTTTTCACCGTTGTACGCCCAGAGCTTGCAGAGGTTTCCCGATGCGCCGCTTACGTTGGGCTTGACCTGCGCGGAAAGCGCGTAGGTGCCGCCCCGCAGATAAACGGTATCACCCGCCGCCATTTTCGCGAACGCGGCCTGCGGGGTTTTAAGCGGCGCGCCTGATGTTCCTGCCGCGCCGTCATCACCGGTCGGCGAAACGAAATACGGTGCGGCACCGAGTGTTGCTGCCGCGGCTGCCACGGTTAAAACGGAAATACGGATCATCACCGGTCCTTTCGGGAAAATGTCAATACGGGTGGTTGCAGAACCCGGCCACCCATCAGGAAAATCCGTACGCCTGCAGGACCGGACCCACCTGCAAAACGGCATGCACGGCCGGAAAGGTCGAATACTCCCACAGCATGCTTCATGGGCCTCAGTCGAGAATCCCCCACCCGGCATGCGGATCCAGGCAGCACACCGCTCGACAAACCGTATTCAAACGCCCCGAGGTCCGGCGCGCTGCCGCCATAGGGCAGCCCGACATTCACACCCTTGTCGATCAGGTCACTGCCGCTCACGAGCCTGCCGAAAGCGTTGGCGGGAAGATCACCATTTGCCTGGCGCGGCGCCTTGGCGAGGTTCGGATCAAGGCTCATGAAATCATCGGCGGACGCGGTTACGGTTGCAAGGTCCCATGAGTTGTTCTGCAGGACCGCGCCTGATGAAAACTCCAGCTCCATTGACGCCTTTGCATCAAACGATACGCAATTCTTGAACTCGTTCACAGCGCCGGAACTCGCGTCCTCCTCGAACATGTAGTTGTATCCGTTACCGAACGAGAGGCAGTTGTGCACGATCACGCCGCCCTTGTGGCTGTTCTGGTCAAATCCTTTTTTCGACCGGAAATTGTTGTCAAAGGCTATGCAGTTCTTCACCACGTGCGTGCCCGCCGAGCTGCCGCCGCTGCCGTTCCCGCCGAGCTTGAACCCGTTGCCGTTGCCGGAAAAGGAGCTCATGGGCCTTCCCATTCTCGCCTCGTATATTGAATCAAATTGTGACTGATCGCCGTTGTGCCAGGTCCAGCAATCCCTTATTTCAACCGGCCAGTCGGTTTCGTACAGGTCCCAGCCATCGTCGGAATTTTCCCATGCCCTGCACCCGCGAAACATGTTGCCTTTGCCGTTGTGCATCTTGCAGGCGAACCCGTCGGCATCGCTTCCCCGGTTGTCAAAGTCAAAATTACGATACGCATCGCAGTTGATGATCTGGTTGTACGCGCACATCGCCCCGCCCGGATTATCCGTGTCGTGCGCGAACCCGAGCTGGATCCCTGAATCGCCGTTATGGTGCAAAACGCACTGCTCGATGATATTGCAGTTCCCCTCGACCTTGATGCCGTTGTCGCCGCCGTAGCATATCTCAAGTCCCTTGATGTGCCAGTAATTACCGGTAAGCAAAAACGCCCGGTTCGAGGAGCCGTAGGGCTGGGCGGAAAAATCCAGCACCGGTCTTTCACCGTGATAGGCGAATAAACAGATCCGGGCGTCCGCCGCCCCGTCCCTGGACAGAACGATGGTGCCCGCATACGGGTGCGTGCCCGCGCGCACATAGATCGTATCGCCGGCAGCGGCCTTTTCGACTGCGGCGGGAATGGTTTTAAGCGGCGCCGAAACAGAGGTTCCATCATTGCCGTCTGCGCCACTGGTGGACACATAAAGCGCTTTTGCCCAGACGGGTACTGCAAATATTGCAAGTAAAAGTACGGCTATCGAAAAAGAGCAAAACAGTCTCATCACGGCTCCTTGGCTCTATGGTTCTTGCTGCCGGTCATTTCAGCTGAAACGCTTCGTCAGGATGGCAAATCATGAAATTTGACAGAAGTGGCTTACCGTTGCCGCTCCGGTCTGATAATTACGATCCCCTGCGCTTTGGACCGGTGGTCCAGAGAACCACGCGTCAGTTTCCTTCCGTGAATATCGAATACCTCCCCGGCGGGTATGTGTGAGTTTTTAAGCAGAGCATGCACTCTGACCAGTTGCTTTTTCCCGGCTGTCGCAGTACCCATCGCGATATTATCGATCGCTACCGAATTATTGCCGAATCCCGCGTATCGCGCCACGGTTGTTTTGACTGAATTCACCGGATCAAGGGTGTACCGATACGGTAGTGTCGATGAATTCCACCAATCGCAACCAGTCTGGGAGATAACATTATTGCCGCACGAACCGGTAAAAAGGTTCCCTGACTGGCAGATATAACCATTGGGCAGCCCGTCCACCGGAAATTTGTCGGTCGACATGGGAAGTTTCACGTTTTCGTAGTGGCAGTTTTCCACCTTGGCGTGCGCGCCGTCACGCGCGGCGAGACCATAATCGGTAATATTGCCGTAGTAGTTATTGAACATATGCGTGGCACCAAATCTGATACTCGGATTGCGGCCATCGGTATTCACGAAGTAATTATGATGGTATGTTACCCGTATCTTGCTGTCTTCCGCCTGCTGGTTGGTATTATCGGTATGGCCGACGAGCGAACATTTCATGTGATCGTGCAAATAACACCAGGAGATGGTGATTGCTGCCGACCCCTTTTTGATGTCGAGGAGGCCGTCGTAGGTATCCTGGTCGATTCCTGACCCGATTTTGCTGTGCAGCTCGCAGTGGTCAACCCATCCGCGTTGAACATTGTCGAGGGTGAGGGCGTCATCGGGATATTCCACTTCGCGTATCTTCAGATTTTTCACGATGACGTTGGTATAATCCCGGATGTTCAGACCCACGCCCACGAGCTCGCTGGAACTCCCGGTGCCCTGAATCGTTATGTTCGCTCCCCGTTTGATGGTAATGAGGGTCGAGCCGGAGATTCGACCGCTAATGGTAACGACTTCCGCTGTGCTATTATCCTCCCGGTCGCTGGCCCACGATTCCAAAGCAGACAGGGAACTGATCGTTCTTGAGGCTCCCCCGGCTCCTCCGGTGGTCCCGCCGTTGGTCGTTGCATAACCGATCATGTCGAAATTGGGTGTGGCGATCGTGGCCGCCCATGCGCATAGCACCACCATTGTCGTCATACTGCCAGACCCGCGCCATTTCATAACTTCTCCTTTTAAAAAAGTTTCAATACTGTCACCATACCTATTCAGCGTTCTATAATGAGTTTTTGCGTACCCTGCCGCCCGTTCAGTGAATAGTTGATGAGGTGCATTCCATTGTCTCCCCATGAGCGCCCGAACGACGCATCGGAAATGGCATTCGTTCCCCGTGCGATCCGCGTCGAACCCGATGCGACCACTCTCCCGTCAATGGAGAATACCCGATAGGTCATTAATCCGGCGTGTTCTGAAATAATTCTGATGATTCCCTGGTTTATGGAAAACACCGGGTTGCCGGAGGAATTCGATGTTGCTGGGAGAGGATTTTCCGTCACCCCAACCCGCTGTATTTGACTCCCTTGAGCGCCGACGTCGTTCCAGACGTTATTACACACCTGGCTTGCGCTCACCAAATTATAGGAATACGGCGGCGTGAAACTGCATGTTGACGTGGTCGGCTGACTGCCCTTGCAATGGAAAAAAATATTGTCCTTGACGTCCCAGCATCCCGGCTCATCGCAATAATACGCGCCGATCGGTCCTTCTTCGAATCCCTGGTCGTCATCAACTTCGCCGCTGCCGATCTGCTGGAAATAGTTGCCTTCGATCCGCAGTTTGGCGCCCACGCGTGAGTTGATCCCTGTCGCGCCGACACCGTCTTTGGTGCAGATATACACATTGTTGAAGATATGACCGGTGCCGCCCCGGTAACTGGGCTGACGGGAGTTACAGTTCAGTAAATAATTGTAACAATAGGTCATTTTCCGGTCGTAGGTGTCGCCCGATGAAGAGCCCACCAGACTGGTTTTGTAACTGTCGTGCAAATAGCAGCGTGATACGGTGATGTACTCCGATGCTTTCTTTGCGTCAAGCAGGCCGTCGTAGTAGTCCTTGTCGTGGTCCAGGTCGTTGTACAACTCGCAATGATCCACCCAGACGTGATCGACCGGACCTTCGATGCTGATACAGTCCTTGTCGCCGATATTGACGTGATGAATGATAAGGTTCTGAATGATGATGTTGTTCGACTTGACGATCTTGATACCGACGCCGTTGAAAATCCCGTTCGCGCCCGAACCGATGATCGAGATATTGCTGACCTCTTTGACGTTGATCTTGCCTTCATCCGGTGAATTCGACGGCGTGATGGTGTCGTTGACGTAAATGATAAGCCCGCTTGCATCCGGCTCAAGCAGGTCCTGGAGCTGGTTGCCTGTTGAAACGGTATGCGTTGAGCCCCCCCTCCCTCCGGTGGTCCCGCCGTCAAGGTTGGCAAAGCCGATGGGTGACGAGGGCAACGCGTACCCTGCAGACAGGAAAGAGATCGCGCCGAGAATCGAGGCTGCTTTAGCGAGGTATCTGTTTGTTCTCATTGGTGCGCTCCTTTTTAAGGTTATTCTGGAAATTGCGTTCTTTGCGTTATCGTACTCGTATCCCATGACGTTTTACAATCGAATCGGGAACCTTGGCCATACGGTTAATCGCGTAAACAGCGATAATAGTTAAAACATTTCGTCTCATAACTCAGCCAATTCTAAAAAAATCTTTATCTGTCCCTATCGAACTTTCTGAATTTGCACAAACCGCTGTCCGCTACGCTGATTTTCATACAAGAGTCTGATCCACGCTTCGTTGCGCGCACGGTTTTCCACCCGTACTTCGTCTATCATGCCGTCAAACCATTGTGATTCGTCGTCGGACTGCCTTCCTATGGTCAGATCGTAGAAATTGTTCGAAATCGACGCGCTCACTCCTGCCGCAGCCGCAGTGCTGTCCGCTAGCATGCCGTTGACGTACAGATACTGCCGCATGCCGCGGCGCACGCCGGTCAGATGGGTCCAGACGTTGATTGTTGCCGGTGATGACGTGGTGGTATCCACGCCATAGCCGCGCAGCCCGCCGTAGAATTCCCACTGGTTCCGCTCGTTCATTCTGAGCCCGTACTGCGCGCTGCCCTTGGAAACGATCACGCGATTGTCCCGCTGCACATTGCGGCCGTACACCCACGCCGAAACCGTGTAAAAACTGTCGGCCTGCACGTCAAGGCTGGTGTTGCGCGCATTGAGCACCGAGACACACTGTGAAGAACCGTCAAAATCGAGCCCTCTTCCCGCAACTGCAGAAACGTCAGACGAGCCGTCCATTTCAGTGGGCGTGCCAGTATATCCGTTTGCAGTCGCGTCGTTCTTCTCATCACCACCAGCCTCTCCAAAGTGCCAGACCCCCTGAAATCCTTCCGTGGTTCTGAACACAAGCGATGGCACAGAGGTTTTTCGCGCTGCTGGATTTCCCCAGTAAATGCGGCACGCGGGTGTCGAGGCATTGCCGAACACCGTGTCTATTCGTACCCACACAACGGCGCTTGAGGTTGCCGAGTCCCAGTATTCGATCTCAAACGAGAGAAGCGAGTTGTCAGGCCGGGCCAGCAGCAGGTCCTCTCCCTCTTTTCGCGCCTGGCTGAAGTCGATTTCCACAGCGGTGAGCCGCACGAGCACGGGAAAACCATACACGTTCTGGCCAACGTTCGCGCCGGTTGAAGTCGTATTAAGCGTCATCTGCGCCGCATTCTGCCATGCCGCGTACGGATCAAGCACAAAAACCCCTGCCGAGTCAATAACAACATTGGTAAACAGGACTATCGCAGGATGGGCGCTGCTCTGCTGATACACAATGCTTCCATACACGCCCTGCGCCAGGGAATCAAAGGTGACGCTTGTGGCGCCGGCGACGGTCTGCGCAGACCGCATCGTGCCAGGCATATAAACATGTCCTGCCAACGCCTGCAGCGAATCAGGCAGCGGCACCACAAGGGTTGCGGTCCCAAGAATCGCAGCATCCGGAATCGTGATTACTCGCTGACTGTTAATAGTGATGCCGGTTCGGAATATCCTATCCCCGGAGGCTGCATGCAGGTTATAGCTTCCTTGACTAATATTGTATAAACGATAGGTTCCATCCGTAGTGGTTGTTGCGCTCAGCGATGAGTGTAACACACTGTCAAAATGAGGATTATGCGTTGCAGGAACAAGTGTTACATGAACCCCTGCTGCCGGCGATCCTGCCTGCATGATCCGGCCTGAGATCTCGTTTTCGACATTCAGTGTAAGCGTGTCTGATGACTTGACAATAATATCGCTGAACAGCACTATTGGCGGCTCAGGTTGTGTTGCTCTGAACCGTATGCTGGAAAGAATTCCCAGCGGCACGCCGGACAATTCGGCAAGCGCGTCCATGCCCGTTGTTTGCTTCTGGAGAATGGTACCTGGAATAGAAATAATCCCTGGCGTTGCAGCAAGGCTGTCGGGTAGCAGAAACCTGAGAAATGCCGCGGCCCTGAGCACCTGGTCCCCCACCCGTGTCTCCCGCTGGGCAATCACTGAAACAGCGTTGACCAGTATCTGGGTGCTGTCAGCGGGATTCATTGCCCATACGTTATAAGCACCCGGCTGCAGGCTGTCGAAATGATACTGTCCCGCCTTGTCCGTTGTATCGAAACGACCTGGCAACAATGCCCCGTCAGTTGCAGGATCATAACCCGTGTCAATAAGCGCCACAATAGCGCCTGTCACTTCCTCCCCTGTGACTGCAACGATGTGTCCGCTTACCTCGGTGTCAGATCCGCCGCCCGCGATATTGATATCGGCGCAGCCGGAAATCAGTGCCGCACCTGTTACTGCCACAAACAACGCTCCGGCAATACGCACAACGCTATTCCTATTTTTTATCTTCATTGGCTCCCCGCGTTGCCGGAAAAAGGTTGAACGTGAACTGGTACACGCGATCAGGCTCATTGTCCAGTTTCGCAATCTCCAGAAGCTCTTTTCTGAATTCACGCGTCTTGAGTTTGAACAGCTCGAACGTATCCTTTGAAATACTGAACGTAGTTGACGCGCTCAGCCGCTCGGCGCGTGATACCACATCGAATGACCTGCGCGACAGTTCCAGCATCTCGATCTGAAACTTTTCAATGATAAACGCATCCTGCGCTGCCGGTTTTACGCCAATCACCACGTCAGTCTGATGATACAGGCCGTTTTCATCCCGCTCAATAAGTCCGATCCGCTCGAGCAGCACAATCGACGCCTGCGCCTCCTTCGCAGATATCTGCGGCATCAGGTACGAGCCGAGCAGTGCATAATCGTCCTTGAACTCGATCATGCACGCGATTTCCCTGATAATGCTGTGGTACCACTTTGAATAGAACTCATACTGGTCCTTGTCAATAGTCTTGATATCAAGCGGCTTTCGGCACTCCACGATACGGCTGTAGTACATCGCCTTCTCGGCAATCGTCTTTCCCTGGTTGAAAAACACCAGGTTCTCAAAGTATTCCTTCTCCTCCTTTGACAGGTCCATTGCCGCGGCGATCTTTTCAATGCTGCTTTTTGTAAGGTTACGCTTGCCCTCAATGACGTAGTACAGGAACGCAGAAGCGTTAATGCCTGCCTTTTTCGAAAAGTAGCGGTACGAGAAGTACTTTTTCGCGGCCTTCTGGGCATTGTAATAGTCCTTGAGGAATAGCCGGTAATTCTGGTACTCGAAAATATTAGGCATATGCGTGTCTATCCCCCTCGTCCCTCCTGTGTCTGTGAACATAATATAGCCATTTTTTGTCATTTTTGCTTGTTTTTGTGTAATTGGTGTTCACCTTAGTGAACAGAGGATGGATAATTATATGAATGATAACAGGTTCTGGTTTTGGGGATTCCGACCCTATCCAGGGCCGATTATATAAAAACCTAATGAGCGATGTTTAACCTTAGAGTATGCCTTGTATAGCAAATAAGTTAGCTCTTTCATGCGATACAAGTTCCTTGGATTTGATTACGCGATAATCCCCCCTTCTGAACTCGGGCTTGTCCACAAGATTTCCATTATCAGGGTCGGGATCGGTATCGCTATCGATATCGTGTTTTTATGTAGCCTGATTCCTCTAGTAACAATCCTTTCTTAATTCGAATTCCGATACCGACGCCGATACCAATTATATTATCAGGATCGGTATCGGTATCGATATTGTTCTTATCTTTGACCTATTTCGCCTACCAGAGACCTTTGCCCCGTCACCTTTCAATACCTGCAATTCCATTATTTGACAAACCCTTCCAAAACGCATATAATTAAATAACATAAGACAACCAAATTATCTGTTTTTTATAGGGTCTGGCACAATGTCTTAACAATAAGCAAGCAGCGAGGCCGCATGTCGGTTGCCTTAACGCCGCGCCCTTGCGTGCGGACTCACAGGCAGCACGCCAATTATGAGGATAGCATCCTCTTCGTATGATTTTTTTCGTAATGCAGTTTGATTACAGCTGTTTGGCAGTGTCGTATAGATCGAATCTGTTATGAAAAGATTCATTATTAAGAGCCCTTCAACACCTTTCCTTTTAATAATCCTCATTATTTCTGCAACCTTTGCTGAAATAGACACATTATGGGCAGCAGGAGACGGCGGCGGTGATTTTACCACTTCAGCAAACGGCACCGGTGCTCCGGATGGCAGCTATACCTACGACCCTACCAATAGCAGTCACACCTTTAACAATTTCAACGGCGGCGCTGCCGAAAAAGGACGCATTGATTCGGTTAAGCTGATGACGTACATTTATACCAGCGCAAGTCAGTCAAACGATAATGCAACGCTTACCCCCGATATCACCGGCGTGGCAAAAACCATTACAACGGCAATGTGGAACAACCGCGTCGGTTCGGGAAACGCGGGGTATGAATTTTTTGATATCACCGGTGACGGTATTGCCATTGACAACGCTCCTGCGGGATGGAGCTTTTCCGATTTCACCGCCACCTCTAACATCGTTGTTAATAATGTCAAGAACCAGGGGCCTGACGGCGGAAACTTCTACTACGATGCCTTTGCTTTTCAGATTTTCTATACTCCCAGCAAACCCGACCTTACGATTGACACGGTATACCAATCTTCTATCAACGGCACCGGCGAAGTCACCGTGCAATATGATTTAACGGACCTTGACCTTGATGCCTGCAAACTGACCATCGAGTATTCATACGATGCATCAACGTGGTACCAGGCCTATATCAAAAGCGCCTCCACCGGCAGCGTGGATAATACCGGGGTTGATGCCGGCACCTCCACCGGTCAGATAACCGCCATAGCAACCGATGTGTCGGATGCGACATTTGTCTGGGACACGCCAAACGGCAACAACGAAAACGGCGCCTTTACCGGTGAGGACGCCAGCGCTTATATACGGATCACGCCGAATGACGGGGGGCAGGACGGCGACCTTCGGACAAGCGGTGCCTTTGTCGTTGATAACCAGGCACCCGCAGGGTACGATTGTTTGACGCCAATCAACGGAACGGACTGGCCCGGCCCGCAACCGACCCTGACGTCCGTCCAGGCAACGGACCTCAGCACGATCTCCTACCTCTTTGATATAGACACCATTACCAGCGCCTTTACCGGCGATGCCTATCAGACAAGCGACTGGCAGTCAAACGATTACAACTGGACGACAAACCCCCTGGAAACGGGTGGGTACTACTGGTGGCGTGTCAAAGCCAGCGATATCTTCGGCAATGAAGGCGCCTTTGCTATCGACACCTTCGATTTCCAGATATCCACCACCCGCCCGAACATGGTCATCGACAGCGTGAAACAGACTTCCATTGACGGCACCGGCCAGGTGACGGTGTACTGGGACCTTGCTGACCCGCAAAGCGAAAACTGCAAACTGACAATCGAATATTCATTTGATTACGTTGCCTGGTACCAGGCCCATATCCAGAGCTCGTCAGCCGGCGCGGTCGACAATACCGGCGTGAGCGGCGGCACATCCGCCGGACAGGTCACCGGCATCGGTACCAATACGAATAACCAGACCTTTGTCTGGGACAGCGATAATGCCGGAAATGAAAACGGGGCATTTGCCGGTGAAGACGCCGCGGTCTGGATCAGAGGCGTACCCAACGACGGAGCCGAAGACGGAGAGACCATTACCTCTTCGGATTTCATGCTGGACAATCAGGCGCCCACCGGTTATTCGTGCAGCAGCCCGGCCAACAGCGCAACCGACATCGTGTTATCGCCTACGTTACTAGCCAACAGCGCCACTGACCAATCAACCATGGAGTATTATTTTGAATGTGCAACGGATGCTGCTTTTACCACCGGCGTGCAGCACAGCGAATGGCAAAGCGGTGTGAGCTGGGAGCCTCCTGCCAGGCTTAACGGCAACACCACCTATTACTGGCATGTCAAGGCCCGTGACGCCTACGGTAATGAAGGAACCTATGCGGCCTACTTCTCCTTTACGACAAGCACCGGATGGACCTATCCCGCCTCGGGTACGATCGGCCCGTGCACCGGGCCCGCCATTGGAGACGGCGTGGTCTATGTGGGTACCGCGGGAACCGATGATAAACTCTACTGCATTGATATTACGGACGGCTCGCTGAAGTGGAGCACGGCGATCGGAGCGGATGTTGTTGCCGTGAGCGCGGCCTATGATGAAAGCGCGGGCAAATATACCGTGTATGTGGGCTATTCCAAAAATGTGGTTGCGTACTGGGACAACGGCAGTTCGTCAGCGGTCAAATGGTCCAGAACATACGGCAACCCGGCCAACGACCCCTCCGAGGCCATTCCCGATCCTGTCATGGGCAACGCCTATTACGCTTATAACAAGCTTGGCTACAAAGTATCAAATACCACTGGCAACGACGCGTCCGGCTGGCCCACCGCAAGTATTAATGCGAGTGAAAACAGCTCGCCGGTCATAGATGGGGCGAATGTCTATTTTGGTACTACCGGAGGGAATGTGTATAAATACCTGATTGACGGCACGTTACAGGGTAATGTGGCGACCAGCGGTTCAGCAATCAATACGCCGCTTGGCGCATGGCACGGCACCTTATTTGCAGCTCCGGATGACAATTTCGTATACGCTATAAATATGTCAACCCTGACACTCACCTGGACATCCCCGAGCCTGGGCGCCGCCACCACCACCGGCGTTTTCTCTCTCGGCGGCTATATTCTCTATGTAGGGGCAGGAAACGATCTGGAAAAAATCACTAATAACGGGGCCTCGGCAACGGTTGCGGGCGCTCCCTGGCCATACAGTGCGGGCGGCGCCATCTATTCAATGCCGATCACCAATGAGGACGGCACAAAAATATTCTTCGGATGCGATGACAACAGCGCCTATGGAATAAATACCTCCGCATCGGATTTGTCCGGTTTTCCAAAAACCGGCTCAGGAAACGCTTTGCATGGCGCACCGGTAATGGATGTTATAAACGGCATAGTCGTATTCACCTCGCTGGAAGGAAGGGTGTATGGCTATACGATACAGTGACATTATTTCACTACTATTACTGCTATTCGGGATAGCATTCCCCTATACCTTCCGTCAGGACAATGCCCGGTCCGGCTATGCCCTGTCTGCCGTTTCGGTTCCTTTAAAGAAAGCTTCGTCCTTTGACATCGGCGCTCTTGTTGTTTCTTCGCCCTGCGTCGTTAATGACACCGTATATATAGGCGCCCGTGACAGTTCCGTCTACTGTTTATATCATGCCTCGCTGGTGTGGAAATTCAAGACACGCGGCTGGGTTGACGCCACGCCGACCTATTACATGGGCAGAATATACGCGGGTTCACGGGACGGACTGGTGTATATGCTCGATGCGGCCACCGGTGATTCGGTCGGCGCGATATTCAACGGCAGCGCGCAGTGCTCCTCTCCCCTGGTGTATGACAGCCTGGTCGTGTTCGGTTCCGGCGGATGGTCGCAGGACATCAGGGCGCAGCATATCATCGGCGCCGACAACAATGTCTGGTTTCATACCAACACGCAGATGGTCTACTCGAGTCCCGCGCTGAAAGATGGTATTGTCGTCTACGGCGAAAACGGCGGCAGCATAACCGCGCTCAACGCCTATTCCGGGGCCTTGCGCTGGACCTATCAGACCAGCGGCGGCGTGTATCTCTCCACGCCCGCGATATCCGGCCAAACCGTCTTTTTCTCTCCGGGAAGCTATGATAAGGGCATCTATGCCTTTTCACTAACGAGCGGCTCGCTCCTCTGGAAGAATACGAACAGCATGGAAGATACGACAATGGCCGCGAACAGGTACCTCTTTGACGAACTGATCAGGCATACACCCGCAACCCGGAAGAAGATGCTCGCTCTGTATAAAAAAGCGTATACAACAGGCTCGGCGGCTGTTGACGTTCTGGAATCCCTAACGAGGAACGCTCCTTCAAGCCCAACGTTTATCCCGCTCGGCGGAAACGCGACCTCGTCCTTGGCAATCGGCGATTCCAATGTGTTCGTGATTCACAAGGAATACGGGCATCCGAAACCACGCTTCACCATTACCGCTTTTGACAAGAAGACCGGGGAAGAGAAGTGGCAGTTCAGCGAGCTGCGCAACAGCATCATGCTGGGGTTCTGCTCCAGTCCGGTCGTAAGCGATTCCATAGTCTTCTTCGGCTGGGGCGAGGGAAAGCTCTATGCCTTTCACGCGCGAAGGGGCGTCAAGCTCTGGGAGGACAGCCTGAGCGGAGATATCTGCGCTTCGCCGGCCATTGACGATCATACCCTGTACGTGGCCACGTCAACCGGGAAGATCGTATCCTACGTTCCAGGGCCCGAGCCGCGGAGCTTCAAGCACGGCACCTACTGCTATCCCAACCCGGCCCGGGACGAGTCAAACATCCAGGTCTATGTGACCAGACCCGGTGCAATGGGTCTTGTGATCTATAACTCTGCGGAACGGCCGGTTCTCAGAACGTCGGCTAATTTGGCGGCCATGTCGCAAGCCGGCGATGCCTATCGTTATCGCTGGAACCTTAGAAACGTCGCGAACGGCGTTTACTTTGCACGGATTGTCGTGAACTACAATGACGGCAGCACCGACAAAAAGGTGCTGAAGATAGCTGTTCTTAAATAAGTTAAAAAGATGAAGAGTTGAAAAGTTGAAAGGAGAAGAAAAACAGGAACTACCCAGGCACACTGTTGATCGTCATGCCGGCGAAAGCCGGCATCCAGGATTGATACCGGTACTTACCAATTAGCCTGGATTCCGGCCTGCGCCGGAATGACAACCGAAACCGTTATGAACTTGAAACAACGACATATCCTTCTCACCCTGTTCGCCATTACCACCATGGCCCTGCCATCCCATAGCGACTGGCTTGACGGCACGTTTGCCTCGGCCAACTATGCGGCGGCAGGCGAGTACCTCAAGCTGCCCCTGCATGCGCGAAACGCGGGCCTGGAAGGCGCGACCGTTGCGTGGCAAGACCACCATCTTACCGGCCTCCAGTACAATCCGGCCATTCTCGATGCTGCTGATTCCATGACCGTTATCGCCACCACATCGTTTCTCACCTATGATCGCAGCCACTATGGCTTTGATTTTGCATCCGGCATTGGCGAGTTCATTGTCGCAGGTCTCTCCTTTTCCCGGCTCGGCGTAAACAACATCGAGGGACGCGACGAGTTCGGCGTGCTCACCGAGAAGTTTGGCGCTGGATTCAATGCGATCAGCGCCACGGTTGCCGGACGCCTGGCCATCCCGGTGTCGCTCGGCGCGCGCGGCCGCTACATCTTTGAAAACATTGAAAGCGAGCATTCCAATGGTATTGGATTTGACCTGGGTGCGACCTACCGGCCTCTGCGCCAGCTCTGCATTGGCGCAAGCGTGCAGAACCTAGCCTCGTACATCTGGTGGAGCACAAGTACCCGCGATAAGGTGCTCATGATCGGCAGGTTCGGGGTGTGCGCAACGCTTCTCGATAACTCCCTCAAACTGGAGCTCGACGGTATCAAGACCCTTACCCAGCCAGAAGAGGCGGCGTTTGCTGCAGAATACACCTTTGCCGGGATCATCTCTGTCCGTGCCGGCGGCCGCTCCGCGGTGAACCGCGAAGACCGGAAAGCAATGGACCCTGAATACTCGTTCGGCGCCGGCATGCGGTATGATTTCCTGGGATTCGACTATGCCCTTATCGTCCCCCCCTCTGAACTCGGCCTCATCCACAAGATCTCCATTATCGGGAAAATACCGGGATTTTAACAGAAAATCCGGGTGATTTTAATTCTCGGGGTCGGAATCGGAATCGGTATCGTTTTTTTGCATGCTCCCCCCGAAACAACTCTTTTTTAATCCGAGTCCCGATTCCGATACCGACGCCGAGTACCGATTTTTTCTCGGAATCGGTATCGATATCAGTATCGTTTTTTGCCTGATTCCTTCAGCAACATTTCATTCCGATTACGATACCGACGGCTGATACCGATTTTTATCGTAGCCAATATTGCAATATGTATCGTGTTGATATATTATATATTGCACTAATATTGAAAAGTAATGGATTAAGCCTGTTCAATGCAGCCATGACCCTGCTAACTCACCCATACTACCCTGTCTAGTCAGCCCACAATCCTGTTAAGTCACCCCCAATGGCCTGCTAAGTTACCCAAAATACCCTGTTAATTCAACCCATGACCCTGCTAGGATGAGCCCAAATACCTGCTAAGTCGCCCCAAACCCCCTGTCTAGGCTGCCCTTGACCCTGCTAGGTGACCCCTATAGACCTGCTAACTCACCCATACTACCCTGTCTAGTCAGCCCATACCCCTGTTAAGTCACCCCCAATGGCCTGCTAGGTCACTCAAAATACCCTGCTAGTGCTGCCCATGACCCTGTTAAGCCGGCCCATTACCCTGCCAAGTCGACCCCATGATCCTGCTTGGAGCTGCATGAGCATGAGTTTTCGTGCAGATTATGCTCAAATCAAGGTCGGTATCGCTATCGGTATCGATATCGGTATCGATATCGTGTTTTTCCTGATTCCTCCAACAACAATCCTTTTTTAATCCGATTCCGATACCGACGTCGATACCGATTTTATTATCCGTACATACAGCCCGTACGCATTATTTTCCTTCATACAAAGGAACCTCCCCTATGAACGCAATGATTTTTGAACACGCACACCAACCATTGAAACTCAAACAGGTTGATATACCGGAACCATCATCCGGCCAGCTCCTTATAAAAGTCTCCGCATGCGGCGTGTGCAGGACCGATCTTCATATCGTTGACGGCGAGCTTGACGCGCCAAAACTGCCGCTCATACCCGGCCATCAGATTGTCGGCACTATTGTGAAAAAAGGCGCAGGAACCGACAGGTTCAGCATTGGCGACAAGGTCGGCGTTCCCTGGCTCGGATGGACCTGCGGCACGTGCCGGTTTTGCGCGTCCGGCCGGGAAAACCTGTGCGACAATGCGCTATTTACCGGGTACACCATAAATGGCGGATTTGCCGGGTATGCGGTCGCTGACCAGCGCTACTGCTTTGCCATCCCGGCTCACTATCCAGACACCCAGGCAGCGCCTCTTTTGTGCGCAGGCCTCATAGGATACCGCGCTTACTCGTTTGCCAAAGACGCCACAGCCATCGGCATCTTCGGCTTTGGCGCTGCCGCGCATATTATAACCCAGATAGCGGTTTTTCAGGGAAAAACGGTGTTTGCGTTTACGCGCACGAATGACAGCGAAGCCCAGGAGTTTGCCCGCTCCCTTGGCGCAGTCTGGGCAGGCGCGTCTGACGGGAAACCACCGGAGCTTCTTGACGCCGCCATTATTTTCGCGCCTGCCGGCGATCTGGTTCCGCGCGCGCTTGAAGCGGTTGTCAAGGGAGGCAGCGTTATCTGCGCCGGCATTCACATGAGCGATATCCCCTCGTTTCCCTACCATATTATATGGGGCGAACGCACGATCCGTTCCGTGGCAAACCTGACGCGCAAAGACGGCATCGAGTTCATGAACATCGCCCCACAGGTGCCGGTCAGGACCACGGTACACGAGTATGCGCTCAAGGATGCGAACCGGGCGCTCGACGATCTTCGAAAAGGCGCGTTCAGCGGGGCCGCGGTGCTGGTGGGGTGAGTCTAAACCTATGGGTATCACCTTTTAAGATTTACCGCTATTGACTGGTTATATCCCTCATGCTATTTTTCTAAAGAAGTTCTTAAGGGCGCATGGCTCAGCTGGTTAGAGCGCCGCGTTCACATCGCGGAGACCGCTGGTTCGAGTCCAGCTGCGCCCATTTTTCTATTTACATTACTTGTAAACCATACTATACTTGATTAATGACACCTCTCATGTTCGAGCAACCCTCCATCGAAACGGTCTATGGCGGGACGGTGCGATGAGAGGGACGCGAACCTGCCGGACTATTGAATGAACAAACAATTCTTTTCGCTTTTGTTGCTGCCCATAGTAATCACAGGCACCGCGCATGCCCAGGACGACCTGTCCAAATGCCTCACGTTCAAAGCGCCGGCGCAGCGGTCAATTATAACCGTGCCCTCCTGTACCCTTGGTGTTGAAGAGTCATGCAAGCCCATCCACCGCACCGCGATAAAAGTACGCTACTTTCCGGAGAATTCCGACACGACCGTCGTAAAAACCCTCAGTCACATCTATCGATCACCTTTTCAGCAGATCTGGGACCTAGCGAAAATACCGAACCAGCTTTTTGTCGGCATAGGAATCATTATCGAAGTCAATTTCGTCGACGGAGATGTGGCCGGTCTTTTCAGGGAAGGGATCTTTCTCGCGCACAAAGGAGTGACCTATCCCGATGACCGGCCGGTGTTTTATGAATATCCGGGCTCCCCGACCTTTTCCGGCGATTCGTCGGTTGTTCCCATCGACAGCAGCCGCAGCGTGCAGTCGCAGCTGTACTGGAACGAAAAGAGCATCACGTTCCGGATCAGGGTCAATGATCCCTCTTTCTCCTCGAACGTAGCCGAGGATGTGTTTGAAAAATGCGGCGTGGAAGTCTGCATTGATCCTTCTCTTAAGCGAAGACCGTATCCCACTGAGGATGTTATGATATATGCGATTCCCCTGTCGAATAAACCAGTCTCCAGGATCACCTACAAACCGGTGTTCAGCGACAGCGGCAATTTCCGGCTTAATGCAGGATCGTTACGGTCCGCTTTTGAACACTCCTCGTCCCTTGAAGATGGCGAAGGATTTACGGTCACGTTCTCCATACCCAGCTATCTGTTCGGAAAAAACGTCCCCGATAAAATGGCCTATAACATCATCGCCAAAACGTCTGATTCGAACGGTGCCGTCCATACTGCTTCGATCATTGGCGCCGGCGGATACAACAATTACAGCCCCTACCTCTGGCACACCCTGGCAGTGGTGCCCAAACCATTTTTTAAAACGCGCTGGATCCTGTGGCTTTTTTCTTTTCTTGCGGGCCTTGCGTTCCCGCTCGTCATTTACGGGTGCGTACGTCTTTTCGTCAAAGACCGCCCTGTTCTCCTGCATATCAACCGTCCTGAGGAAAAAAACAAAGTGTTTCAGCGTGTCAAAGACGCGATCCACCTGCACATAACCAATCACGAAGTGTCGGTCGCTGATATCGCTGCCGAGCTTGCGAGCCCGCCAAAACATATCGAGTCCATGGTCCGGAAGGTCACCGGCATGTCATTTAAAAACTACGTGATGTATCTGCGGACTGAAATCGTATGTGAGCGGCTCCGCTCGTCGCATTCCAGCGAAGTATCGATCGCCGAAAGCTGCGGATTTAAAAACGTGAATGAAATGGAGCGTTTTTTCAGGAAGTTCCATCATACCACGCCGTTCAACTTCCGCAGGACGCAGCAAATCTCGCAGCTCCAGTAGCTCTGCTCATTCGAACGACGACACGATATTGTACGATTTCATCTTGAGGTAGAGTGTCTTCGGATTTATTTCCAGTATCCGGGCTGCCTTGCCTTTGTGTCCTTTGACTAAATTCAATACATGGAGAATGTGTCTTCGTTCCATTTCAGCAAGAGAAACCGCCGCGACGCCGCCATCGGTTTTCGGTATAGACGTCGCAACGTCTGTTCTGGCCCGTAGAAACGAAAGATCGGCGGCAGTCACCGATTTCCCGGGGGTCAAAATGCACGTACGCTCGACCACGTTACGCAGTTCCCGCACATTCCCTTTCCATTCGTACGACGTGAGCACGTCCAGCGCACCCTGGTCGAACTCCTTCTGAAATCCCTGGGTCGTTATGAAATGGTCGACCAGAAGCGGTATGTCCTCAATGCGGTCCCGCAGCGGAGGCACGTTTACTGAAATGACATTAAGACGGTAGAAAAGATCGCTTCTGAATCGTCCCTGCATAACGAGATCCTGGAGCGGCTGATTCGTGGCGCAGAAAATCCGCACATTGAGCTTGATGTCATGCGTTCCTCCTACCCTTCGTATATCACCGGTCTCGAGAAACCGCAGCAGCTTTGCCTGAAAATGCTGCGGGATCTCCCCGATCTCGTCTAGAAACAGGGTCCCGCCATCCGCGATCTCGGCCAAGCCGAGCTTTTGAGTTTTCGCATCGGTAAAAGCTCCTTTTTCATGGCCGAACAGCTCGCTCTCCAGGAGCGTCTCAGAAAACGATGCGCCATTGACCGCGACAAACGGCTGTTCGGACCGCGTCGATGCTCCGTGGATCGAACGCGCGACGAGATCCTTTCCCGTGCCGCTCTCTCCAAGAATGAGCACCGTGGAGTTGCTCTGTGCGACCCGCGCGATGATCTTTCCAAGGTCCTGCATCACCTTGCTTTTGCCAAGGATTTCCCCGCTCCGTCCGCTCCTGCGAAGTTCCTCCTGCATAAGCTGGACATCTAATTTCGAACGCTGGTGCTCGATGGCCCGTTCAATTTGTATGCACAGCTCGCTTAACTCATACGGCTTCCGGATGTATTCAAACGCCCCCATCTTCATGCACTCCACGCAGTTTTCCAGCGTTGCGTTGCCGGTCAGCACGATCACTTCCGACACGATGGAGTCCTTTTTCATTGCGCGCAGCACGTCAATGCCGCTTACCTTGGGCATCAGAATGTCGAGCAAGACCACGTGGTAAAAATCCTGGTGCAGGTGCGCAAGCGCGGTCTCACCGTTTTCCACGGCATCAACCGTATAACCCGCCCGCGACAGCTCATTCGACAGAAGCATCCGAAGGGTCGCTTCATCGTCGACAACAAGTATTTTCCCCTTGCTCATACGCCTTCTCCTGTGGCCTTCACGTCATAGAACGGCAGCTCAAGAATAACACTCGTTCCCCTGTTCGGCTCGCTTGAGATACCGATGCGGCCGTTCAATTCGTCCATGGTTTTATAACAGAGCGCAAGCCCCATACCGATACCCTTGCCCACCTCCTTGGTGGTGAAAAAGGGATCAAACGCCTTTTCCAGCACCTCCTGGGTCATACCGGGTCCGTTGTCGCGGACGGTGAAAGCGACAAAACGCGACACCCGGTTTTCGGACGACCTGGCGATATGCACCGTGGTCCCCGGCGGACAGAAGTCGATACAATTGGTCAGGAGGTTGATGAATACCTGCTCGAGCCTGTTCATATCCGCTCTGACCATGACGTCGTCGCGGATATCATTGAGAATGGTAATTTCGGAGCGCACCGCCTTCATATTGACAAAACGCAGTGCATTGGCGATACATCCAAGCAGCGAACAGCCGGTGATGTTCGGCTCGCCGCTGTCCCTGGCAAAACGATGGAGATGGTCCACGATGTCGCGGCAGCGTATGGTCTCGTTATGAATGACTTGCAGATACGAGGCGAGTTCGCTTTTATTGATCTCCTCACTATTGCCAAGGCGTCCCAGGAGCGCGCTTGAAAAGCCGAGGATGGCGGTCAGGGGGTTGTTCATCTCGTGCGCAACCCCGGAGGCAAGCGTACCGATCGACGCCAAGCGAGAACTCCTATAGAGCTGTTTTCGAGCGATCTTTTTTTCCTCCTCAAGATCGAGCCGTTCGGTAATGTCCTCCATGGCAAGCGCAATCACCTTTCCCTCATGTTCATCTTCAACCGCCGTTGCCCGCACGTTGAGCTTGCGGGGCTTTCCGGAAACCGGCAGAATAAAGGTAAAAACGTTCTGATGTGGTATCCCTTCGGTGGTTTCGACCGCTTCCAGAAAACGGCTGAACACGCGCCGTTCTTCCTTGCGCTGCAGATCATAGATGTTTTTTCCTTCGATCTGCTCTTTGGGCAATCCGCAGAAATCGCAGAACAGCTTGTTCGAACTGATCATGATTCCGTCGTTTTTCACCGAAACGCAGAGATGGGGGATATTATCGTAAAACCGGTGGTATTTTTCTTTCGACAGCTTGAGTTCGCGGGTAAGACGCCGTATCTTGATCAGCGACCGAAGCGTGGCCACGATCTCGTTGCTCGACGATCCCTTGCTCAGGAAGCTGTCGGCATAGGCAAGTCCCGCCACCTTGTTTTCTTCAGTGCAATAACCCGTATTAATGATAATCGGCAGGAATTCGTCATCGCTAGAATTTTCTTTAATTTTCCTGGCGGCCGCCAGGCCGTCCATACCCTTCAAGACCAGATCCATGACAATCGCGTCGATCTCCATGCCCGATACAGCGAGCAGGGCCTCCTCGCCGCTGGTGACGATACGGGTCGCATAGCCGGCGTTTTCCAGGATGTCGCGGTAACAGTTGGCCGTTTCTATTTCGTCATCGACAATAAGAACCGTCTCTTTTCCCCTGTCCGGAGAGCTATTCGTCGCGTGCATTCAGAAATCTCCTCAGCTGAGCGAGCGCCTTGCCCCGGTGGCTTATATGGTGTTTTTCGTCCGCGGGTAATTCCGCAAAGGTGCGGTCGTACCCGTCAGGAACAAACAGCGGATCATAACCAAATCCCTGCACACCGCGCGGCGCCTCAATGATCCTCCCCTCGCAGACTCCTGTTGCATGATAATATGCATTCGATGACGACACGAGCACAACCACGCATGTAAAACGTGCCGTGCGCCCGGAGAGCGGCACTCGTTCAAGTTGTGTAAGCAGCTTCCTGTTGTTTGCGGCGGCGTCCGCCCCAGGGCCTGCATAGCGCGCGCTGTGCACGCCCGGCGCACCGTCAAGCGCATCGACCTCCAGTCCGGAATCATCCGCAAGTGCCCATATCCCGGTCCGTTCAAACACCCATGTCGCTTTCTGAAGCGCGTTCTCAAGAAAGGTCGTTCCGGTCTCCGGAATGGCAGGCAGTGGCGTAAAGTGGTCGCGAAGCGACGAGAGTTCATACGGCAGATCACGCAGAATCTCCGCGATCTCACGGAGTTTTCCGCTGTTTCCGCTCGCCACGATGATCCGGGCCATCAGCGAGCCACGATATTGACGAGTTTTCCCGGTACCACAATCACCTTATGCACTGTTTTTCCCTCCAGGTGCGGCCGTGCTTTTTCGACTGAGAGAGCGTTTTTCTGGAGCTCCTCCTGCGATGCGTCGGCCGCTGCCATGAATTCACCCCGCAGCTTGCCGTTTACCTGCACGACAATAGTCACCCGCTCGAACAGGGTCAGGGACTCGTCCCACGACGGCCACTGCTGGTCGATTAAAAAACCCTGGTTGCCGAGCCGCTCCCACGCCTCGTCACCCAGATGCGGCGCGAAGGGACCGACCAACCGGACCAGCACGCCCAGATCCTCCGCCGTCGCACCGCTCGAGGTCAGCGTATTGACATACTCCATGAGACGCGCGATTGCGGTATTGAACTGCATCCGCTCAAGATCAAGATGCACCTGCCTGATCGTCCGGTGGCGAAGACGCAGATGGCGATCGTCTGCGGGCGCCTTCGCCTCGTCGAATTCATCCACGAGCCGCCATATCCGGCGCAGAAAACGGTTGCACCCTTCAATGGCGCGCGGGTCCCACGGTTTGGGCAGTTCAAACTCGCCCATGAACATTTCATACAGTCGCAGCGTATCGGCGCCGTACTGCGCGATCACATCGTCGGGATTAACGCCGTTGAGCTTGCTCTTCGCCATTTTCTCGATTTCGCTTGCGAGCTTCTCACCCGTGGCCTTGCAACAGGGCTCGTTGTTTTTAAACACCACCTCGCTGAACTCGTGATATTTGCCGGCCTGGTCAATAAAGGTCCGCGCAAGCACGGTACCCTGATGTCTGAGTTTTTTAAACGGCTCTTTGGTCGAAACGAAACCAAGGTCATAGAGCACCTTATGCCAGAACCGGGAATAGAGCAGATGCAGCACCGCATGCTCGGCGCCTCCCACGTAGAGATCGACATTCATCCACCGCTTTTCCGCCTCCGGCGACCATGCACTTTCGTTGTTCAGCGGATCGAGAAAACGGAGATAGTACCAGCAGGAACCGGCCCATTGCGGCATGGTATTGGTTTCACGCCTGGCTTCACCGTTGCACACGGGGCACGAGGTCTTGCACCATGCCGCCATTGTGGCAAGGGGCGATTCACCGGTACCTGAGGGCTCATACCGTTCCACCTCGGGCAGGGAAACGGGAAGCTGGTCCTCGGGAACGGCAACCGGTCCGCAGGAGGGACAGTGGATAATTGGGATGGGTTCACCCCAGTAACGCTGCCGGGAGAAAAGCCAGTCCCGCAGCCGGTAGGAAACCGCCGCCTTGCCCTGCCCGCTTTTTTCCAGCTGTTTTGTGATCTTTTTCGTGGCCTGGTCGGTGGTCAGGCCGGTGATGCTGCCTGAATTGACTGATACGCCCTCTTCGATGAACGCCGCATGCGGCAACGGGCTTTCACCCTCGCACGGCCTGACCACCTCAACGATCGGAAGGGAAAACTTTTTCGCGAATTCGAAGTCGCGCCCGTCATGCGCAGGCACCGCCATGATCGCGCCGGTGCCGTACGTGGCAAGCACGTA
>JAFGDP010000062.1 GCA_016932075.1 Chitinispirillaceae bacterium
AGCGACTTTCAGGATAAAAACCGCTTTCACCGATCGGAATCGCCAGAAAAAATCTGAAAATCGGCTATTGTTGTCGGACTTGGGCTACTTTTCAGATAAATTATGAACAAACGCCCTACCCTATAATAATAAACGACCACGGGAGCATTTCGGCCCCCGTGGTTCTCGACTCATTCAGGTGAATAACCTCACCCAGGATTTATCACTATATTATTGGCTCACAAACGTCGTAACCGACATCTTTTCAAGTTGCATGGTCAGCACACCGTCGGCGACGGAAACGGCACTCCCTTCTTTCCAGTTGTAACTCTCGGCAGTTACGATTGGTTTGAACGAAGCCGGAGCGGTTCCGCCTGCAATCTTGATCGGAACAGATTGAGCGCTGGTTGTCTCATTAACGGCGACGATAACAACGGTACCATCGTCAGCTTTTGATGCGGTAAGAAGCACTTTTGCCGGAAGCTTGTCGGTTCCGGTTATGTTGACGACCTTCTGGCCCGGGCGGATGTACCTGCTGTAGTTGCCGAAGGTGTAGTAGCGCTTGGTTTTCTGCGATTTGCCCTTAACCAGCGCCAGGCCCTCGTTGTCGTCCCAGTCATAGTAGGGAGGGCCATACCACCAGTAGAGCCAAGCCGAAGCCTCACCGATGGTGAGCGCCGATTGAATCCATCGTGCGACCGCGACACCGTTATTGATGTCGGTAGTCGGACCCTGTTCAGGCCAGTACATCACGCCGGACATTTCGGTCTGCCAGACCTCCTTGGTTCTCACGCCGCCGGTAACATCGGCCGGCCATGCGTGCGCTTTTTGCGTTTCGTACTCATGCACGCCTAATATGTCGATGGCTTTCCATGCTTCTTCGTCTTTGGCCAGCCAGTGACCGTAATCATAACCCTCCCCGTTTTTGCATTTTTCAGCGCATTTAGCTTCCGCTTCTTCGGTAATATCATTTGCGAAGCATCCGCAACCATGCGGATCGGAGCTGTTATACTTATCTTTACCCGACAGGTTGCTCCACACGTGGATCCATAATGATGCTTCGGGTGCGATCAATTTTACATCAGGACAAATTTTATCGAAAGCTTTCCGCGCCTCTTTGACAAATTCAGCCATCTGCTTGCCGGTATACGTCATTGATGCGTAGGCGTTTGTAAGCGGTGGATTACACGCTTTTCCACTTCCACCACCACACGACGCAAAATCGGACTCATTCGCGATCGACATGGCATAGAGATTGTTGTTTTTAGCGTATTTGGCTATCAGTTCTGCCCATTGCGTATAGTATTCCTTTTTCAGGTACCCACCGCCATCCTCCTGGCCGTTGGACTTCCATCCACCTTGCGCACTCCAGCAAGATCCAATAATTTTAGCATTATACTGGGTTCTTGCTCTTTCCCACCCGGATGGGACGCCTCTGTGTCCTCCACCTACATCCATTCCTATCCGCAGTATGGACATACCGAGTGCGTCGTTGCCATTAAGTCCGAAACATTCATCTATATTAAAAATCGACCCTGTCATCAAACAAGCATTAATACCAAAACCCTGGATGGTCTGTTTTTCCTGATCGAGCCGCACCGCCAGTGAGTTATCATCGACGGTATCGAGCGTGACATTCACCGTGGTGTCGTACGAGGTGATTGCCACTTTTTTTTCTGTATAATTGGTAGCGGTAACTTTAAGCGTATCGATGACCGCCGCTATTTTCGCCAGTGTGCCGCCTGCCGGAACGGAAGTTTCAACAGAGGAGTTCACCGTCTGTTTTCCGTTGTTCAACGGAAGGTAGCGGAACGTCATCTCACGTTTGCCGATCGAAGCATGAACCACAAGAAGGTTCGTTGTACGGCAGTTTTCCGCGATATTAAATCGATAGAATCCCGGTTGGGCATTTTGCAATACTTCTTTTTTCAGAACGTTGCCTTTTACGTCAAAAATTTCAACCTTCACCGGAGATGGATTGGCCAGGCTGAAATTAATAACGTCCCTGTTCAAGGTTATGGTCGTGCTTTGCGGTTGTAATAAAGTGAATGCTGTGCCGGTTGTGGCAAGTGTAAAAGAGCCGTCTGATCCGGTCGTAGCCGTTGTTTTTTTAACCGCAAGTGTAAGGGTTGCATTGGCGATCCCTTTCCCCGCCTGATTTGCAACCTTGCCGCTTATATCAGCATTAGCCGTTTGAACATTGACGGTTGCAGCGGCAAACATGATAAGACAGAATAGTAAACGCCGACACATAACTTACCTCCCCTTAAGGAATATGTTTTTCATTCTATGTAACAATGTACGTCCACGCTCCCCTGTACATCCGCCGTGGCTTTGTATGGTGCAGACAGCCTCGTACGAATAAGCGATACGTCGAATAGTGAATAATCGGTTTCTTCGGTTGAACATGCGATAGAGTTGGTGGCTGTTTCATTTGCCTGGTGTCTCCTCAACGTGCATTAAAAAGCCGTGCGGTTTCGGTTTTGCCTCCGCAGACCACCCTTACGAGGAGAAGACCGGCATGTGAAGCCTGCTTCCGGAGCAACATTTCCCGGCTGCCCTGCGGTAGTGCCCTGGACTCCAGAACCCGGCCGGTGAGGCTCAGCAGTTCGATACGTCCGGATTCCCGGGAGGACAGCGCGATCCGATAGCCGTCTTCTTTACAGGTGATCCTGATGCCGTTTCCGTCGCCGAAGAAATGATTATGGGTAATGTCGTTTGTCGATTTGACGGGCTTGGGCCCCACGTAAAGAGTGGCCCAGCCCTTGCCGGGGTGGGAAAACTGGTAGTTTTTGCCGCCGACGGAGATCGTCATAGTGGACTGACCGCCGGTATTGGAAACAGTGGTGACGATGCCGCCGTTGGGGTTCTGGAAGGCCAGAGCATCGCCGCCTGAGGTTCCGAGGCGAACGGCGCCCGTGTCCACGTACTGCCCGATGTGCCGCATGACATAGTAGTAGGCGGTCACCTTGAGTGTTTTCGCCTGCTTATCGACCGCCAGAAGGGCGTTCTGCGGCCACTCCCGGCTTTTATCGAGATTCAGCCCTTTCGTGTCCAGCACCATGTTCCATGCGCTGTAAATGTTCACTCCCTCTACAATCCAGGCCTTGATGAGGTCCCAGCTCTCTTCACCGTAGGCATGGTTGTTCGGCGCCATGTCCCGTAAGAAGTTGTTTCGGTTTGCATCCTCCGGGCTGGATGCTATTTTTCCCTGGTCCCCCAGCCACGGGTAGTTGCCGCACTGGTGCTCGGAACACATCGTGAGATAGCCGGCACCGGCGGCGCTTTTCACCAGGGTGAGGCAATTCCACTGCAGACCCAAACCCTTGACGATCTGCCCTGCCTTCGACTTGGCGCCGTTCCAATAGTCGTTGGCAAATTTATCATTGGAAAGGGTGCCGCACCAGATGCTGGTTTCCGGAGACCGCTTCTTCAGGGTATCCTCAAGGTAGTCTGCAACGTAGGTGCTGAGATACTCAGTTTTATTAACGTCCGAACTGCCGTCAGGGAGACGGTATTTTCCCCAGCCGCAGGTTGGATAGTACTGGGTGTAACCCGGTTCGTTCTGCGGAAAAACGAAACTGATCGGGATGCCCTCGGCTTTATAAGCTTCGCAGAACCTGGCAGTGTAGAGGGCATTGGCTGCAAGGTACTTCGGATCGTTGCGCATCTCGCCGCCGTCGTACCCGGCGGCATCCGCCGCACCCGTCTTCATCCACGGCGGAGGGGTCCAGGCGCTGGCCCAGAACTTGAGGTCGGGCTTTACTGCCTGCGCCGCCTTAATGTAGGGGATCAGATTGTTTTTGTCGCGGTTGATGGAGAAACTGCCCATCGTGAAGTCATCTTTCGTCGAGTTCAGGCAGTAGCGCTCCAGAGCATAATCACTGGCTCCTATGGGAATCCGTCCATAGGTGAATCCTATCCCGTCCTTTTTGTCGAACAGGAGCCTGATCGCCCGCTCCTTATCGCTTGCGCTGAGTGCATTGAGCGCATCCCAGCCCGCCTCGTTGAAGGTGCCGGCGAACCCGAGCCACTTCTGGTTTTTCTGGCTTGCGTTGACCGTCACGGTGGCGTTGCCGCTCCCCTGTGTAACGGTACCGGCCTTCCAGTAGTTGTCTTTGCCGGAGACGATCACGAAAGCGGTATCGGAAGTCTGCGCCGCCATGCATACGGCAACGGACAACACAAGACAGGCGGCGGTGACGGGCACTGAAACTCCGCTTCCTGCCCCCGCCCCTTTCAAGGAACAATTGTTGTTAAACATGCTTCTCCCCTTATATAAAGTGTGATTGTTGTAGTAGTAATATAATAATATCGATATCGCGTTATTACTTTTTTTACGGCTCATGCCTGCAGGCAGTACCTCTACTGCTCTACGGTCACCCGTTCGATGTGCGTATAATCACCGATAGTAACCCGCACAAGGTAAATGCCGCCTGGGATACTTTTAGTATCCCAGTCAAAAGTGTGGGCGCCGGCGGCAGCCGTCCGCTTGTCGACCAGTGTGGCAACCCGTTTTCCTGAAACGGAAAATGCCTGAAGTGTTACTGTTGATGGTTCGGGTAGTGTATACTGCATGGTTATCCGGTGAGCGCCCGGGTGTGGAGCAACTGCTTTGAAATCAGGTCGCACGTAGAAAGGTGTCATTGTTTCTTTGTCAATAGCCGTTATCTCGGGAGGGTCATATTCATAAAAGGTGCCGATGACTTTTGAACGGATATTTTGTGCAGAGGTATAAACCCCCTTAAACCATAGCAGTGCTTCTTTCCCCGGTTTCCATTTCGGCACAATGGGGCGCCAGTTGTCTTCCGATGAGTTTGCGGTAACCGGTTCCCACTTCCATGTTTCGCCGTTGTCTTTGGTCGTTCCTCGCCAGATTTCCCGTTTGGCGGAAGGTGATGCGTTGTCATCACCGGGGTTATGGGCGGAACAGATATAAATTCTGTTGGGATCATCGGGATTGACAGCGCCCAACCCCACATAGTCGTGTTCATCCCCGTAGATATGTCGCCCGGCTTTCCCGATGTAGGTGGTCTTCCACTCGTTACCGTCATAGCGGGCGTAAAAATTTCGATGGTCGTCAATTGCGTCATTGGCGCGTGCTTTAAATAGAATTACAATTACACCGTTATCATATCGCGCTATATCATGCTGCCAGCAGCGGCCCATCTCCACTCCATTGACCTTGGTACTATGGGCGAATACCTTGGTAAAGGATTCAAAGGTCGGTATTACCTTTTCGTCGTAAATATCCTCATCGGCAACGTTACCCTCGCTATCGTACAATTTGTGATCCTGAATATATCCGTGGTAGATACTGGTTTTCTGGTCGCGCGGATGCTCCTCGGTAAAGCACATGTCAATCCGGTCAGTGCCGTTACCCCAATATTTGTAATAGCCTCTGTTGTAAGTATCTACTACATCGTGGGTGGTAAGTTGTCCTCCGAATTCCCAGCTTCCGCCATTGTCGTCGGAGTAGACAAAATGTGGAGATCTTACATTGAAAGTACGTGATAAATTGTAAATCCGTTTTTCATCCGACAGGTAATAAAGATTGCTATAGGCGACATCATAATCCTGCCCATTGGCCCATTTACTCCATTCGATCGTTCGTTCATTCGACCAGTTGCCGTTACTGTAAATGCTGTAGTGATGTTTGCTGTCATAATGATGCGCCCACATGGCAATATAATTTCCGTTGGGAGCCACTACTACGGCCGGAGCGTTATGGTCGTCGGAATAGTCCAGCCTGCCGAACCGCTTAGAACTTTCATTCCGCATATTTTCAAGGCCGAAAATGACGACATCGCAACTGGATTGCATGTTGGTGGAGCCGACAATCAGTTTATGTTTTACGGTATCAATGACCGCGCGTTCGTCCTGAAACCAGCACCAGGCGCCGTCATTATTGTATTCGTAAAGTTTACTGTCGACGTAATTGCTCTGCGATTGGGAAGAGAACGTTGCCTGAAAAGCCAGAGCGCTGCACAAAAGTGCGGCGGAGAACCGATACGGCGTTGTCATAGAACCCCCCTGTTACATTCGTCC
>JAFGDP010000063.1 GCA_016932075.1 Chitinispirillaceae bacterium
CGGTAGAATAATCACCTCACGTACTGTCCAAGCCAGTTCCGCGGTAAAGATCCGTGTCACCCTGCCGCTACCTGGCTCCGGCATCTGTTTTTTAGCAGTTAAAACGGGTGAACGGGAAATTATTCGTCCACTCTTACACGTTGGTAAGCAATTCTATTGCGAAAACGGTACCATTCCATCGGCAGAAAGCGGTACACTCCCTGCAGTGAGTAAAAAAGCTGCCGGATCCGTCGTCGATACTCTTTTTGCAAAAAAAGACGGATATGTTACTGCTGAACTTCCCCTCACCGTTTATGAACAGGATGAAATTGAAATCATAATTGAGCCGGAAACGGGATTTGCCGATGTCATCGCAGTCACTGTGACCGGGAATGAAAATAGCTACACTTTCAATGCCACCCTTGCAACCTCAGACATCGATTGTTCCCACTTTACCGATTGGTTTGAAGTGCTCACCGTTTCCGGCGAACTCGTGTATCGTCGTATTCTGGCCCATCCCCATACGGAAGCACTCAGTGGTAACCCCTTTACTAGAGGTGGCGGTCCGGTACCCATTCCTTCCGATCAGGAGGTCATTGTGCGGGCGCACTTGAACGATTTGGGATATGTGGGAATGGCTATGAGAGGAACCGTAGATACCGGATTCGAAAACTCTCCGGATATTACCCCAGCGTTTGCTCCTGACGTAGGGTCTGAATCACCCCAACCGGAAGAGTGTGTCCCTGAAGCGACAGTGGTTGGTCAGTAGTGTTTTAAAGGTGGATACAGTAACGGTCTCTTGAAAAAATGCCTACTGATTTTTATGTGACAGCTAACAATTGAAGGCGAGCGTTTGGTGAGCCTTAACAGGTGCTCGCAGTAGAGCCTTCATGCTTTAAAAAACGTGGAGATTTGTGTCAAGGAGCCTGCACTTCATTTCGTTTCCGACGCAAGTAACGGTGCATCCATCCTCCTTGGATGCGAAAGCTTTACATTCGTTGACAAGCCTTCCGTGGCACGAATTGAACGGGTATACCCGCTGATGGCTATGGACCACCCTCCTCAATGGCTGAAACCGTCTCACCGACCGACGGTCTGGGTTCTTTTCCTGCTCTTTGCAGTGGCAGAGACTGTAATTGTCAAGCACATCGCGAGTCTCAGTGTTCTCGATGCCCGGCTGGCTTACGAACCAGCACAGGCACTGGCCCTGGTTGAGGCACTCGATGCTTCGGCGCTATCGACCTATCGCCTATTCAACGTGGTCGATTTCGTGTTTATTGTTGTATACTCGGTTCTGCTCGTGACATGGTTCCGGTTGCTCGATCCGGATGTCGATACAAAGCTGCGTGGTTGGCCCTGGCTCGGTCTGCTGCCCGGTGTGTTCGACTTCGTCGAGACTACCGGTGTTGCATTCTTGCTGCATAGCGAGCAGCCGGGACAAAGCCCAGGCCTGTGGCTGGCAGTGCTGGGCACACCACTGAAGTGGTTCGGGGCAGTGCTGGCACTGTCGCTGCTCGTGGTCGCGGAAGTTCGTGGTTTGCGCAGGCGCCGTCTCCAAGGGCGACCCTGGTACGACCTCTCGGCTGCACCCAGGGAAGGTCTTTTCGGCGAGAGTGAGCAACTGCCCCCGGATGGCGGTGGGCCTTGATACAATTAAAGGGAAAGACCTGATGAAACTTGTCCGTATTCTGAAACAGGGGCAGACCGGGGCGGCTTTCGGATTTCTGGAAGCCGGACGCGTGTATGCGTTTGCCGACCTGCTTTCCGGAGGTAACGGAAAATACAGTGCGTTGCTGGCATCTTCCGAAGCGTATCTTTCCGCTCTTCCGGCGAGTTATGAGGCTGCCTTAGCCATACGGGAGAAAGCGGTTGACGAAGATGGCGAAGCGGTCGTGAATGTAAAGTTGCTTGCACCACTCGGAGCACCTGCCGCGTTATTTGATTTCGGTCTCAGCCCGCGTCACCTGATCAACTCGGCAAGGACCATGTTCAGGCATGAGTTCGGCAGTTTCATCGGTAGTATTGCATCCTCATTTGTGGCGCGGAAAATCAGGAAAAAGGCCGGGGAAGCCGTCCTCGCTTACTATAAAAGCAACCACCAGGTTATATCCGGACCATATGACGATATCATCTGGCCGCTCTATACTTCCTACCTCGATATAGAACCTGAACTCGCCTTCGTAACCGGAACGAAAGATCAACCGCTGGCGGGATACTGCATTTTCAACGATATTTCCGCCCGCGATGTCCAGTTCCCGGAAATGATCGGGTCCGGCCCGGCTAGAAGCAAGGACTTCAGCGCATCAAACAGTATCGGCCCTTATCTGCTTACCGCCGATGAGCTGCCCGATCCGCTGGACCTGAATGTACAAGCCGAAATCGGCAACAGACTGGTCTGGACAGGCACCACCTCCGAATACAGCCACGAACCGACAGAGGTTCTTGATTATCTCTACTCCGTGTTTGCTCCGTCACCCGGTACGATTATCGGAATGGGCACTATTCCAGACTGCACCGGAATGGACAATAACCGGTGGCTTCTTCCGGGCGAAACGGTCAGGATACGTTTCGATGCACTCGGGGAGCTCAAACAGAAGGTACTGCCCCCTGCCGGTAAACTGCTGCCTTCTCGCTGGAAAAGACGGCCCGAACTGGATACCTTCCAATGAAAATGACACCGGACGGAATTTGTCGGTTTTAAATTGAATTGAGAAGCATACGGATATTGCAAGTTGTTCTCACATGAGAACAGCAAAAGTTGCTCTATATGAGTTAAAGAGGTTTGATTTTAAAATTTCGGTATATTATAAAAAAGGTGTATTGATATTTTTTCAATCTCAGTCATCTAGTTACTATTCAGTTTTTTGCCTTAAAGCAACAGGTTGCAAAGAGGTTATTGACAATTTATTTAAGCCTGTGAAAACGCTCTTCGAATAATCTAAGTATACCTGTTTCTCTCCAGGGCTATTAGCTCAATATACGATTCCGGGATGTCAATGCATCCTTCCACCGACAACCTGCATATTCCTCGTCATTACCATCAAGGGGAGGTAAGTCATGTATCAACGTGTAGCTCTATCAGTGCTTGTTTTTATCGGATTAATGCTCAACCGGACGGTGAACGCCGATATCAGCGGCAAGGTCTCGGATAAGGCGGGAAAGGCGATCGTGGGCGCGACAGTTACACTCGTGAGTAACGGATTAACTGCCACAACCGGGCCTGAGGGCATGTATACGCTGGCAACAACAGACGTGAAATCCCTGCCGGTACCAATGCCGCAGAATACCGGTATCACCATTCAGAATGGATTCCTGAATTTCATCCTGCCCGAGGCGGCACCGGTGAAGTACGAGATTTTTGACGTCAAGGGCAACCTCCTTGCAAAAAGGGTGCTGAAAAACGCTTCAAAGGGTATATACCATTTCAATATCGTCGACAATGTCCATACAACGACACTTTGCATTATCCGGGCATCCCTCGGTAGTGAAGAAATAACCTTCAACTATCTTCCGATGAACAGTAAAAATGCAGTACACTCGCAAAACCCGTTCTCCACTCCCGGCAACGAGGGACTGGCGAAAATGTCGGCTGTGGCCGATACGATCAAAGTGACGGCCGACGGATATAAAGAACAGATGATCGCCATCACTTCTTATGATAAAGAAGTAAATGTCACCATGGAAGCGGTTACAGTCGGTGATTGCGGCGAATTCACCATTATTTCAGACGATTTGAGTTCCGCTATGGCAACCGTTGATATCATCGAGTGGTCGTATTCAGGGAATGTGACCGAGGCGGTCATTGAGTTCGGCCTAACTTCAGAGGGCAATGAGTTCGAGGCGCCGGTGGACCTGAACGAGAAGAATTATCGGACACTGTTGCTCGGCATGAAGCAGAATAAGGAGTATACCTATCGGATAGTGGTGAACGGATCCTGCAAAAGTAAAGATTATACAATAACGACCGGCAGACTATCCAACGCTCCGAACATCACGAAGTCTGGTTCGGGCACCTCTAGTATGAGTGGCGGATTCATTGTTACGACCACCGGTAACGGTTATGGTACGGGTGGTGGTGGCGGCTCGCCGATGACCATCATCTTCGACACGGATGGAGATGTTGTCTGGGCGGCGGAAGCCCCTAGAGGAGTGAGCCGTGCCCGTATGAGCTGGGACGGAAAAAACATGTGGTCCATGAACGCGAACAACATGGGCAGTGCCACCAGCGGCGAGATGCGCCGCATTTCCATGGACGGCCTGGATGTCCAACGCAACGTCAGCGGGCTCTCGGGCGGCGACCACGACTTTACAGTGACCCCCGACAACTCGATCGTCGCCATCGCTTTCAAAAACGGTGGAGGCAGCTCGGTCATAAAACGCGCCGCGGACGGCACCATCAGCACTATCGTGGCAGACCTCGGCACCCTCTATAATCCCTCGGCCTCGGGCGGTATGGGCACTTTCCACCCCAATTACATCCGCTACTATGAGTTTGACGGCGGCTTTTTCACGCTCTCGGATCGGAACATCAATGCATTCGTGAAGTTCCGGCCCGACGGTAAACTCGTGTGGCAGTTCGGCGGGAGCAACCCCAAGGGAAAATCATTCTCGCTCAGCCAGGGCTGGGAGGCAAACCACGGCCACGAGCTCGAAGAAGATGGGCGCGTCATCTTGTTCAACAATGGTGCCATGATGGGCGGCGGGACTGCAAAGGTTATAGCGTACCAGCTCAACGAGTCCGCGATGTCCGCATCGAAATCGTGGGAAAAGAACGCGAGTGGCAGCAGCATGTCGCTTGGCGATGTCCAGCGCCTGCCCGACGACCACATCCTCGTCACCACTTCCAACGTCGGTAAGATGGATGAGCTCGACAACTCGCACAACGTCGTATTGTCATTCTCCACCGGAGAATTCGGTTACGCCATGTTCCGCAAGAGTCTGTATGGTCCTCCCATCGATTACTGATGGACGATTACTGATGGGGGTGGCAAAGACCTGAGACCCCGCAGGAGATCGCAAAATACGATGATAACGAGGGGAAACTGTGCATCCCGGGGAGGAGCATGTGACTGACTACGGCATCCACCGAGCAGAGCGCATGTATCCCCTGCCGGTGCTACAACGAACGGGGAAAAATTTTCTGACGGACTGAATCGGGAGATGTTCAGGTGATACCAGGGTTGAGTATTGTAGGAAGTTCCGGGGTTCTATGCAGGGCTATTATCAGTTCGATATACTATCCTGGGATGCTACATACTTTCACCTGCAACCTGCCGATTCCTTATTATGATAATCAACAAGGGGTGACAAGTCATGTATCAACGTCAACGTGTAGTTCTATCAGTGCTAGTTTTTACCGGATTGACACTCAACCAGACGGTGAACGCCGATATCAGCGGCAAGGTCTCGAAAAAGGCCGGGGGGCCGATCGAGGGCGCAACCGTGACACTCGTGAGTATCGGAGCAACAGCCACAACCGGGGCAGACGGCATGTATATGCTGACAACAACGGACGTGAAATCCCTGCCGACACCACTGCCGCAAAATACAGGTATCACCCTTCAGAAAGGATTCCTGAATTTCAGCCTGCCCGAGGCGGCTCCGGTGAAGTACGAGGTTTTTGACCTCAAGGGCAACCTTCTTCAAAAAAAAGTGCTCAAAAACGCCCGTAAGGGTTTTTATCGTTTCAATATCGCCGAAAATACAGGCACAACTACACTTCTTATTATCCGTGCATCCATTGGCAGCGAAGAGATGACCTTCAACTATCTGCCGCTGGATAGTAAAAATGCAGTGCACTCGCAAAGCCGGTTCTCCACTCCTGTCAGCAGCGGCCTGGCGAAAATAACCGCCGTGGCCGATACGATCAAAGTCACGGCCGCCGGATACAAGGAACAGGCGATCGCCATCACCTCCTATAACATGGAAGTGAATGTCACCATGGAAGCAACAGGCGGCGATTGCGGTGAATTCACCATGAAGTCCAACAAAACGAGTACTGCCATTCCAACAGTTGGTATTATCGAGTGGTCGTATTCAAAGGAGGTGACCGATGCACACATCGAATTCGGGCCAAAAGGGGGTGCCACAGTGATGGAAGCCCCCGTTGACCTCAGCGAGCCGAACTACCGTACATTACTTTTGGGAATGAAGCAGAAGAGCGACTATGTGTTTCGCATCGTCGTGGGGACCGGAGCGGGTACCTGCGTGAGCGACGATTACAACCTGACCACAGGCACTCTGTCAAACGTTCCGGACATCAAGAAGTCCGGCTCGGGCACCTCGAGTATGAGCGGCGGATTCATCGTCACGACCAACGGTTTAGGTACGCATAGTGGTGGCGGTGCGCGAATGGCCATTATCTTCGACATGGATGGAGACGTCGTCTGGGCGGCACCCGCCCCTAAAATGCCGAGCCGCGCCCGTATGAGCTGGGACGGACGGAACATGTGGGTCACAAGCGTGAATGTTTCGGGCAACACCACCAGCGGCGAGATGCGCCGTATTCCCATGGATGGCTTGAATGTCGAGAACAACGTCAGCGGGCTCTCGGGTGCCCACCACGACTTCACGGTAACCCCCGACAACAAGATCGTCGTCATCGTGTACAACAATAGCAGGAGTTCACAGATCGTGGCGCGCGACAAGAACGGCACCATCAGCACCATTGTTGCGGACGTCAAGAACCTCTACCAGCCTACGAACGATGTCCACACCAACTACATCCGATACTATGAATTCGATGGTGGTTTCTTCACGCTCTCGGACCGGAACACCAATATGATCGTGAAGTTCCGTCCCGACGGCAAACTCGTCTGGCAGTTCGGCGGGAGCAACCCCAAGGGAAGTGCCTTCTCGCTTGGCGAAGGCTGGGAGGCAAATCACGGCCACGAAATCGAAGAAGATGGTCGTATCGTCTTATTCAACAATGGTCCGATGATGGGCAGCGTTCAGGCAAAAGTCATAGGGTACAAGCTCAACGAGTCCGCGATGTCCGCGTCGAAGTCGTGGGAAAAGGGAGCGAACGGCAGCAGCATATCGCTCGGCGATATCCAGCGCCTGCCCGATGATCACCTTCTCGTTACCGTCTCCAACGCCGGCAATATTGAGGAGCTTGACAGCTCACACAACGTCGTCCTGTCATTCTCCTCCGGAGAATTCGGTTACACCAGGTTCCGCAAGAGTCTGTACGGGCCTCCTCTCGATTACTGATTGCAGCGGCGAGGGAGCCCCTTTAGAGTCATGTGACAGTGATCATAAAAGACAGGAGTACGGTGGTAAGGAAGCTTGTGGAACTGAGAAACAACAGTTTTTTGCGGCTTGAGGCCTGATCTCAAACATTGCATGACTTCATATAGTATTTATTATTGTAAAACACCAGTATACTAGTACCTATACCCATTTCAGGAATGCACATCATCCATCACCTCAGGGAGTTTTTATGATACGGGTTATTCTGTTGACTATTGCAATACTTTCCGTTACCTTTTCACTTTTTGCGGAAGAGGTCTTTCTGTCCGGAACGGTGGAAAAAAAAGGTGCCGCTACAGGGCTTAGCGGGGCAAATATCAGTGTAGTAAAAATTCCGTCACTGTCGACGACAACAGATGCCGACGGGAAATTCACCATAACCGGTACGACATCTCTCCGGACACCGCCGAAGCAGGTTCCGTCCTTTCACTACAATCTCAAGGGAAACAATATCCATTTTTCTCCGGTTTCAGAAAATGTATCTGGAAGAATTGACCTTTTTTCAAGCAACGGCAGGAAAATTTTTTCCTGCCGACTCGTCTCAGGGCAGGAACATTCAAGAAGCATTGCACAGCCTGAACTGAGTTCCGGAATCAGCATCATGCATATCACCATTGGTGCGACGACCCACATCAGTACCCTCGTGCGCGTGACGAATGAACTGTTCATGAAGAAGATCTCTCCGTCCGGAATCGCGGCAGGTGACATCACCCTGCAGAAAAAGGCGGTTGCCGCGGTAGTGGATACGCTCATAGTAACAAAAAGCGGCTTTACGACGAAAAAAGTGCCGATCGACGTTTACACAAAATCAAATATCACTATCGAGATGGAGTCGGAAGATAATTATTCCGGCACTATCACCAACCTGAGCGTCCGCGCCAACCCCAACAGCGTGCTGTCCGCTTACGTCAGCTGGACCACCGGGGAAGCCGCCACCTCCAAAGTGCAGTTCGGTGTGGGCGGTGTGCAGTGGGAGATCGCGCACGATGAGGCGACCACGGAGCATGAGGTACTCGTCATCGGCATGCGTGCCGAAACCAAGTATCAGATCCGTGCGGTTTCCGGCCTGGCAAAGGCGGAAACCACCTTTACCACCGGCACCCTGCCGGCCCATATTCCAGTCGCGGAAGTAGAAATGAAAGATGCGGCCCGCGTCCAGCCCGGCTGGACGCTGATGGCCGTGCAACGGGGAGACGGCCAGCCCAATGCGATGAGCAACGCGCCGCCAACCGCCGTAGCGTACGACCTGGAAGGGTATCCCGTCTGGTATTTCGTCAACGGGACCATGACCGAGCGTGGTGGTGCGATACCCGTCGACCGCACGGACAAGGGGGTGCTCATGGGGCCAACCCTCAGCCACTCTCCCATCGAGGTGGATTGGGCGGGCAACAAGCTCTGGAGCTGCTCCGACTCGAAGTGCGGGGGGCAGCAGATATCCCACCATGCCGGTAAGCTGTCCAATGGGGACTTCGTCGTGCAACAGGATGTCAACAACATGGGTGACCAATGCTGGGAGCAGTACACGCCGGGAAATGATAAACCCGTGTTTAAAATCTGCCTGTCTGATGCAGTAACGGGGAGCGGGATGGACTGGGCTCACGGCAACTCGATCACGATAGACCTGGACCAGGATGTAGCCTACATGAGTTCGCGCTGGGTGGGATTATTCAAGATGAAGTACAGTACCAAAACGCGGATATGGCATCTGCCGGCATCGTACGCCATAACACACAATACCAAATACACCCCGGCCGCAAACATGACCTTTATTCCACCCGGGTCTCAATTCTCCGACATCCATGACCCGGAGATTCATGACGATGGCACGATACTGTTTTTCGACAACGGCGGGTACACCGGACGAATAGAGGACGGAAACCCGGGAAACTACCACTCACGTGCCGTCGAGTATGCCATCGATGAAGAGGCGTTGACGGCAACGCTGGTGTGGGAATGGCCCGGCACCTTCGATGTGGATGAATTCTACCGAACGGACTACTACGTTCCTTTCTGGGGAGACGCGGATCGTCTCCAGAACGGTAACGTGTTGATCACCGCCGGTCGCAGCAGCAGCGCACCGGAGACACCGGTGAGTCGTGTGACGGAGGTCGCGAAAGACGACGGCAAGGTGGTTTGGGAGATGCGTATGCCCAGAGAACAGGGAGCCGATTACGGCATCTACCGCGCAGAACGCTTATTTCCGTTCCCGCTGGTGCGGTCCATCGGGGAGTGAGGGTAGTGGTTCGCGTGTTGAAAAGCAGTTGAGTCGGAGCTGGCCCGGGAGATTGTAACCGTTTTATCACTACTATTCGTTACGCATATGGAAGCGGCACTACGTATTGTTTGCACAATGTCGTATCGTTACCGCAGTTCCCCAATGGCAAGTGTTTGTACGTCGTACCAGATGATTATGTGCATCGGTTCTGAGCTAAACTCTTGCATTTTCCGGTATAAGATACCTATTTTGATCATGAAAAGAATTCTCTGATGGACCGAATGGAGCGATATTCAAGTGACAACAGGGCTTAAGTGTTACAAGAATTTCAGGGATTTTATGCAGGAACCGGAAAAAAGAAAGTCCCTATCAGTCAATCAGAAATTGAACATTCTTCCACAGATGCCCACACATGTTTATTCAAATACCGTAAATTCGGGTATTCCTTAGAAAATGCAATACAATTAATAACATATTGGAGTTAAGACTCTAATCACCATACAACCGGTATCGTGCACACGTTTATTTCTATAAATATTGTATAAAGTGAATCATACCAGGTTATAATTCACTATATTATATAACTGCCTCTGGGGGCCTTTTCTAAAGGGGAGATCAATTTAATCGGTTTAATTACCTATAATCAAAGATTTTGTCAGTTGTTCTCACATGAGAACAGGTGCTGGATAATCCGAACGACAAAAAATGGTTCTGGAACATGTGGGTAGTATATTATTATGAACGACCACATGAGTGTTACCGGTGTTTTTACAGGGTAGGTGCACATGTGGTTTAATTCCAGGATAAAAAATCCGGATCGGTAAATTATAATTCCTATCAGTTACCAGTAGTAAGGAGTTTAAACCAAATGAAACATCGTTGGAAAATTGTAAAAAACAGGTTTTTTTCATTAAAAGATTGTAACTTCCGGAAATGTTATTTTCCATTTGCGGTTTCCTTGCTACTACTCGCCTATTTATCCGCCCCGGCGCAAAATCGCACGGTCGGTGTTCTTTCCATGACGGCCGATACAGCAACCGGTTACACCCTATTTGCACCGTTGAGTGGTACATCCACCTATCTTGTTGATAATTTCGGGCGTGAGATAAAATCATGGAAAAGTGATAAAACATCGGGGGCTTCCGACTATCTGCTGGAAGACGGCTCATTGCTCCGCTGCGAATCGATGCGGAATATGTCATTTAATGGGGGCGGCTCCGGCGGACGTGTAAAAAGGACTTCATGGGATGGTCAGGTAATGTGGACCTATGACTATTCAAATTCCGATCATTGTCAACAACATGATATTGAATATCTGCCGAACGGTAATGTTCTGCTTCTTGCATGGGAAGTTAAAACTGCAGCGGAAGCCAGTGCCCGGGGAAAAACCACTACCAGTAACGTATGGATGGACCATGTTGTTGAAGTCAAACCGTCCGGGTCCAGTGGTGGAGAAATCGTATGGGAATGGCATGTGTGGGACCACCTTGTTCAGGAAAAAGATCAAAGTAAAGAGAATTACGGCGTTGTCAAGGACCATCCGGAATTGGTTGACATCAATTTCAACTCTTCAGGGGCGGACTGGCTTCATACCAATGCCGTTTTTTACAATGAGGAGTTCGACCAGATTCTGATCAGTGTGGTCGATTTAAGCGAGGTATGGATTATTGATCACAGCACCACAAAGGCGGAAGCGGCCTCACACTCCGGCGGAAA
>JAFGDP010000064.1 GCA_016932075.1 Chitinispirillaceae bacterium
ATACCCGCCGGATACGCTCCTGCTCAATGTGCCGGAAAGGTCGATCTTTTCCCGTCTGGTATGGACCGCGGCCTGCACCCGCTGGCTGCGTACTTCTCCGCCGGACGCTGTCGCGGCTATGCCATAGGTGCCTTCGTCAAGTGGACGGCTGGTGACGACATTGACCACGCCGCCGGTCCCGTTCACGCCGTACAGAAGCGACGGCACGCCTTTGGTCACCTGGATTCGCGAGACATTGTCAAGCTGGAGCGAGTTGATATCCAGAGACCCGTAATAGGGCATGTTGATGGGACGGCCGTCGATCATGAGCAGGACCCGCTGCGACGAAATACCGCGCACCATGACGCCTGCCTCGTCTTTCGGGCCTGCGGTAACGGTAACGCCGGGAACTTTTCCCAACGCGTCAGCGACCGTGACCGCGCCCTGCGTCTCCAACTCGCTCCTGGTGATGGTTTCCACAGTAGCGGGTTTTTCGGTCCGTGCCGCGGTGACGACGAGGACGCCAAGATCATAGGGCACGGCCGTATCCGACACAGGGGCGTCCTGCCGCTTATCCGCCGCTCCCGCAGACAGCGGAAGCACGAGAAACGACAGCAACAATACGACGTCTCGCATTATTTGGAAACCGTTATTTCCTTGACATAACTGATTCTGGACTGGCCGCCCAGGTCAGGGTCAAAACCGAGTTTGTCGGTGCTCTGTATCCAGTATCCGGTCTGCATCTGCGCCCAGGTGAACGGACTCATGCCGGTATACCCGTCTAAAGCAGTTACCGTATAGTGCAAGGAATCGCTGTTCGCGACCAATGCGAGAATGACGGAGAGCCGTACCGATGCATTGCCGCTGAAATCGGCTTTTTCCATTTCTGCAAGCCGCATCTGGCATTTTGTCTGGGTGGCGCCGGTGTCGATCACCACGTTTATTGTGCGGTACAGTTCAATGACAGCGACCTCCTTGACCCGGTACATGCCGGCAAGGGTCACGGAAGCGTCATACGCAGCGTCACGGCTGTTTTTCTTGATATACCCGTGTTGTATCTGTTCCCACGTCAGATCGTCCGCTGTTCTTCCGGTTTCCTGATCGGTCTTCTGGTGGGGGCTGAAACCGTCAGAACCGATGATGCGGTATCCGTATAACGTGCGTTTATCCCAGGATGCATTGTCCTTGTCCACATACGGCGCAATAAAGTCGTTGGTGATCAGGTCCTCCATCTTCACCGCCTCTTCTCCTGAAAGATCAGTCGCCGGCTTTGAATTCAATGCGACAACCAGACTGTCGCTCACGGTGGTCGAATCAGCCTCCATGAGCCGTATGACAATTGAGGCGCCGTCATCAGGCGACCCGGGATTATTGCACTGCGCCATCAGAATACACAGAGCAACAATGATTCCACCAAACAAACACCGTATCATGACACCCCTCCTTCTTGAAATGGCGAATGAAAACAAATTGACGTTACCGCTCAAATTCTGAATCAACGGTTTTGAAAATAGTATTTTTTATAATCGTTATGCATGGAAAAACATAACGGTAGAGACATTCGTCGTATAGGTGATACTATTTTTTTATCCGCAGAACAGGATCGGGGGTAAAAGATTTCCTATGAAACGCACGTACCTAATGAAGATGGTTCTCCTCTGCTGTGCGTTTACGTTCGCCGCGCAGAAACCGGCTGCCATCAAGATGGCCACCACCACGAGCACGGAGAATTCAGGACTGCTCGACGTTCTGTTGCCCGCGTTTGCGAAAAAAACCGGAATAACGGTCCACGTGATCGCGGTCGGCAGCGGCAGGGCAATAAAACTGGGCGAGAACGGCGATGTTGATCTCATTTTCGTCCATGCCCGCGCGGCCGAAGACCGGTTCGTGGAGAACGGTTTCGGCGTGAACCGCAAAGACGTCATGTACAATGACTTTATCATCGTGGGACCGAAAACCGATCCCGCAGGCATAGCAAAAGCCGCTTCGGCACATGCGGCCCTAAAAAAAATCGCCATAAAAAAAGCGGTCTTCGTGTCACGCGGCGACGAGTCAGGCACGCACATGAAGGAAAAAGCGCTCTGGCAAAAGGCCTCGGTCGCTCCCACGGGCAAATGGTACCTTGAGGCAGGCCAGGGAATGGAGGCCGTGCTCATCATGGCAAATGAAAAAATGGGGTATGCCCTGACCGACCGCGGCACCTATATTGCGGCCGAGGACAAGCTGGAGCTTGCCGTGCTTTTTGAAAAAGACTTAGAGCTTTTCAATCCGTACGGCGTCATTGCGGTCAATCCTGAAAAACACAAGGATATAAAATACAAGGAAGCGATGACGTTTATAGACTGGATCGTGACCAGGGAGGCGCAGGACCGTATCGCAGGATTCACCAAAAATGGCAAGCAGCTCTTTTTTCCCAATGCACAACCGGAATCGAAGCAGGCAAAGAAGCAATGAGTGATCTCGGTTCGGCAGTATGTATTTCCCTGTACACCTCGACGGTCGCGACCTCGTTCTGCGCCGCAGCAGGCATTCCGCTCGGATGCGCTATTGCCTTGCACTCGTTTCCGGGCAAACGGCTTGTTGTGGGGCTGCTCAATACCCTGCTCTCGCTGCCGACCGTCGTGGTGGGACTTCTGGGATACATGCTGCTCTGTCGCAGTTCTCCGTTGGGTTCGCTCCACCTGCTCTTTACGCCTGAAGCCATCATTATCGGCGAGTTCATCCTCGCGCTGCCGATCATGATCGTGTTCACACATGCGGCCGTTGCTGCGGTCGATCCCGCGGCGCAGGAGACGGCGCGCCTTCTGGGCGCCAAAGGATTCCGGCTCTTTTTCCTAATGGTCTCCGAAGCGCGGTTCGGCATCATGGCCGCGGTTGCGGCGGTGTTCGGAAGGCTGATCGGCGAGGTCGGGATCGCCATGATGCTGGGCGGCAACATTGCCGGGTTCACGAGGAACATGACCACTACCATAGCGCTTGAGGCTTCCAAAGGAGAGGTGACGCTCGGACTCAAGCTCGGCGGCATCCTTCTTCTTCTTGCGGTCAGCGTCAACCTTGTATTGCGTTACCTGCAAGGAAGGGCAACGTCATGAGTCCTGCTCCCGTTGTTTGTTTCAATTCCTGCACCAAGGAGTACAACGGCCGCACGGTCCTTGATATCCCGTCCCTTCGGTTTGATACAGGCAAGACGTATGCGGTTTCCGGTCATAACGGCGCAGGCAAAACAACACTCTTGCGCCTCATTGCCGGCCTTGAACAGCCGTCGTCAGGAACCGTGACGTTGGGCGTCACGCCCGGCAGGATTGGATTCTGCTTCCAGAAACCGTACATGTTCCGCGGCACGGTTGGAAAAAATATTTCCTGGGGGCTTGATAAAAAACGGTGCGGGAACGTGCGCGAACTTGCGTCTATGCTGCATCTGGACCATCTTATGGAGCAACCGGCGAAAAAAATGTCCGCCGGTGAGATGCAGAAAGTTGCCATGGCGCGCGTGCTGGCCCGCGATCCCGAACTCCTGCTCCTGGACGAACCGTTTGCAAACCTTGATGCGCAGGCGCGTGACAGTATCGAAGAGCAAATCCGAGGGTTTGTCGAAAATGGCAACACCTGTATCATGGCCACCCACATGACCGACCATGCCGCCCGCTTTTCAGCCGCGATCATCCGACTGGAAAACGGCAAAGTGATCCAGGGCGATATCGTCAATATATTTGAAGGAATTATTGAAGCGAAGGGCGACCTGAAGCGTATCAAGGTAACCGAAAACGTGCATATAATCTGCGCAGCCGGTACTTCCCCGGGCAAAACGCGTTTTCTCATCGCGGCATCGGACATCGTGCTTTCCCGCGCGCCGTTTGAATCGAGCATGCGCAACAGCTTTTCCGGCACGGTCACCGGATTACGGCAAAGCGGAAACGCTGTTCTGGCAATCGTTGATATCGGCATTCCTTTGAAGGTGCTTATTACGCGGGAATCCAGCACGCAGCTTGGCCTGTCGCTCTGGTCAAAAGTAACCGTATCGTTCAAGGCCGTTTCAGTGGTTCTGCTCTGAAAGGAGGGGTGCGTTCAATGCGAAGTCACGTCAAACGCGGCGCCGGAAGCGCGATCATGCCCAAAGCCAAACTGTATCTTCAGACCCAAAGCGGTCTGGGCATTTTCGGCAACGGTAAGGCACAGCTCCTGAAATCCGTTGCTGCGGTCGGCTCCCTGCGCAAAGCTGCCGCCTTGCTAAAAAGAAACTACCGAAAGGCATGGGGCGACATCAACACTGCTGAAAAGCTTCTCGGCCGCTCACTCGTGTGCAGGACACGCGGAGGTCCCTCAGGCGGGACCATGGAGCTGACCCTATTTGGCAGGAGTTTCCTCCAGGCGTGGGAGCGCTATGAAAGGCATATCGTGAAGGAGATCAACAAAGCATACATAACCTATTTTTCCGATATCATCACCCGGAACTAGTAGGAGGTCCATTGTATGACTGACCATGAAAAAATCATAAACGATGCCGCAATCGAGCGTGACGGGAAGCGCGTTATTGCATGCGCAAAAGCGTTCATGATTGCCGAGCAGAACGGCATTGCACTGCATGAAATAAGCGATATATGCAACAAATACGGCATTAAAATCGTATCGTGTCAATTGGGCTGTTTTAACTAGCGTGAAAACGATTGTGGTTTCCGGCGCGCGGTCAAAGGTCGGCAAAACAACCCTGGCACGTGCGGTGTGCGGGCTTTTACCCGGCGCCGTGCGAATAAAAATCGGGCATGGCAGCCGTAAACAGGGAGTGGATGGCTATTTCTATTCCCTTGGCACACCATTTGACGTCATTGCTTCTGAACACGCAGAAGCACGGTATCTGGTGATAGAAAGCAACCGGGTCCTCGAGGAGATGGCGCCGGATTGCACGATCTACCTTGGTGCTGACAATCCCAAACCGTCGGCCAAGCTGGCCATGGAACGAGCCGACATCAGAAGAGGCGAGCCGCTCCAAGGCTGCCGGGCAGCGGAGCTGGCATCACGCCTTGGATGCGATATAACGGTGATACACGCTATCATCAAATTGGCGGGCGCCATAGAAGGAAGCCGGTGAAACGGTGAAACCATCAAGCACGATCTCCTTTGACCGCGCCCTCGCCATGGCGCTGGCGCACGTTCCGCTCATGCCTGCGGAACGCATACCGCTGGACAAAGCGCTCGGCAGGGTGCTTGGCGCCGACGTCGCGTCAGATGTCGACCTGCCCCCATCTGACGTTTCGGCAATGGACGGGTATGCTTGCCGCGGCAGGGACCGCGATTCACCGCTCCGGGTCATCGAGACAATCCCTGCCGGCAGAACGCCGCGGAAACCAGTGTGCCCCGGCCAGTGCAGCCGTATCATGACCGGCGCTCCGCTTCCAAAGGGCGCAGACACCGTGGTCATGTTCGAAGATACGGTGTTCGACAAAAAAACCGGAAGCGTTATTGTCACGGTCAAACAGGAGAATCGCAATATCCGCTTACGCGCGGAAGACATTCGCAAGGGTGACACGATATTGCGCAAAGGAACAAAGATCGATGCGCCGCATATCGCGGTGCTGGCAGGCGCCGGGGAAACGACGGTACGCGTGTTCAGGCGGCCGGTTGTCGGCGTCATTGCCACCGGCGACGAACTGGTCGAGCCGCAGCATAAACCGAGGCCTGGCCAGATACGCAACAGCAACGGCTGGCAGCTCTGCGCGCAGGCGCAGGCAATAGGGTGTAAAACGCGCTATTACGGTATTGTTCATGACAATCCCAAGGAACTCGGCCGCATCATTACCAAGGCCCAGGCAGGATGTGACGTGATCCTGCTTTCCGGAGGCGTGTCCATGGGCGATTTCGACTTTGTTCCCATGGTGCTCAAGAATCATGGGTATAAGCTGCTGTTTGAAAAGGTGGCGGTCAAACCAGGGAAACCAACGGTCTTCGGTATCGCGGGGAAAAAACGGTTATTCGGCATGCCCGGCAATCCGGTGTCGGCCTTTGTCATCTTTGAGATGATGGTAAAACCGTTCCTGTATGCAATGATGCGGCGCACGGACCCCCGTCCTGTAATTTCATGTGCGCTGGCAGCCGCCATAAAAAGAAAAAACGCAGATCGCCTCGAATTCCGGCCGGTGCGGCTCATGCCTGACGGGTCGGTCCGCCAGCCCGGCTACCACGGCTCAGCCCATATACATGCGTATACGCAGGCGCACGGTCTTGTCATGCTCGAACAGGGGATCACTGAACTGAAAGCCGGAGATCCTGCTTCGGTGCTGCTCCTGAAATGGTGACGCAATGACCTCAACATCCTCCCCTTTTCTTCTGGACCGGCACGGCAGGCGGATCACCAGCCTCCGCGTTTCGGTGACCGACAAATGCAATTTCCGCTGCACCTACTGCATGCCTGAAGAGGGCATCGAACTGAAGCCGCACCATGCCATCCTGCGGCTCGAACAGATCGCCCTGATCGTCGAGCAGGCAGCCGCGCTCGGGATATATAAGGTCAAGATCACGGGCGGAGAACCGCTCGTGCGAAAAAATGTCCAAGAGCTGGTCCGGCTGATTGCGGCACTTCCCGGCATCACGGACCTCAGCATGACCACAAACGGTTCGCTTCTTACCAGAGAAAAAGCGCATGTCCTCAAGCGCGCCGGGCTCAACCGGATCAATATCTCCCTCGATACGCTGGACCCGGAACGGTTCTTCGCGATTACCCGGGGGGGGGCTGTCAATCAGGTGCTTGCAGGGATCGATGCGGCGGCAGAGGCACGTTTGCATCCGATAAAAATCAACATGGTCGTATTTGCGGATACGGCGGACAGCGACATCGCTGCAATGCAGCAGTTCTGCGCCTCTCGCGGGCTGTCATTGCAGACCATTGCGCATTTTTCACTCAGCCAACGGAACAGTGTTGCGGTCAAGGCCGCCGATAAACCCCCGCCCTGTGAAACTTGCAACAGACTGCGGCTAACGGCAGACGGTTTCCTGAAACCATGCCTGTTTTCCGACCATGAGATCAAAGTCGACTTCAGCGATATCCGCGGATCGCTTATTGCCGCTATCAATGCGAAACCGGCGACAGGAAGTTCATGCAGCAGCAGGGTAATGAGCCAGATAGGAGGATGAACATGGCACTCAGCCATATCGACAAACAGGGCAGGGCGGTCATGGTGGACGTATCCGCCAAAAAGATTGTCCGGCGCACCGCCGTTGCGTCAGGACTCATAACCATGCAACCGGACACGGTACGCCTCGTGGCAGAAAGCGCGCTCGAAAAAGGCGATGTCATAGCATGCGCGCGCCTGGCAGGTATTACTGCCGCGAAAAAGACCGCCGAACTCATTCCCCTGTGTCACAACCTGCCGCTCGACCATATCAGCGTCGAATGCAGCCTGAAAGACGACGGCGTCGGAATCGAGGCTTCCGTCTCATGCGCGGGCAGGACCGGCGTTGAAATGGAGGCGCTTACCGCGGCTGCGGTCGCCGCATTGACCATATACGACATGTGCAAAGCGGTGGATAAAAATATGGTTATCGGCGGAATAAAACTCATTGAAAAAAGAAAAGAGCCCTTGACATGAACCGTTTTACCGTCAAATCCGTCAATGTTTCTACACAGAGAGGATCTATCAAACGGCCTGTCGACGTCATTATATGTAAAAAAGAGCATGGCGTGCTGGGCGACGGCCACGCAGGTCCCGGCTTGCGGCAGATATCGCTTCTCGCCTACGAAGACATCGAATCGATGCGCGCTGCCGGCGCCACGGTTGATTGCGGTGACTTCGCGGAAAATATTACGACCACCGGAATCGATCTTGCATCGCTTCCCATTGGCGCCCGGCTGACGTTCGAGCAAACCGAGCTTGAAATAACGCAGATCGGCAAGGAGTGTCACAGCGGCTGCGCCATCATGCGGCAAGTGGGGTATTGCATCATGCCCCGGCGCGGCGTTTTTGCGAAAGTGGTAAAGGAAGGAGAGATCAGACGTGGATCTGCTGGTACTTACAATTTCTGATCGCGCAGCAAACGGAGAATACGAGGACCGGTCCGGTCCGGCAATCAAAACGGTCTTGGAAGCATCCGTTCCCACCGCCACGATCCGCATGGAGATCGTTCCTGATGAAGCGTGCTCGATCCGTGCCGCTTTTGAGACGAACGCGGACTGCGATATCATTATAACGACCGGTGGGACCGGTCTTTCGTCACGTGACCTGACGCCCGAGGTGACGCAGGAATTCTGCGACCGCATGATTCCCGGCATTGCGGAGATGCTGCGCATGGAGTCGCTCAAAGAAACGCCGTTCGCAGCGCTATCGCGCGGCGTCGCCGGTATCAAGGGAAAATGCCTCATAATCAACCTGCCCGGCTCTGAGAAGGGCGCATCATTCTGCGCACGATGTCTCACGCCGCTCCTGGAACATGCATGCAACATGCGGGACGGCAAGGGACATTGATCGTCGCTGGACGTTGCCGGTGCTTTCAATTTCTCGCCTGCGCCCATGCAATCGCGGGATATATTTTTAAACACATTATCGGAGGGGAGGGTGTTCTTTAAGAACATGATACGTCCTGTTCCATAAATCCCTCTTTATCAGTCTCCCTTGTCCAATCGAAGCGCGTGTTATTATTCCTGTAAGGAGCTGGTTCGTATGGCAGATACCCGCGTTGAAACAATGCGCAAAGCCCATAAGGTCATCCAATCATTTGCTTATGAGCAGGTCGAACTTGATAAAGGGTATGCAAACAGGACATTACGTGTCGATCTCTCAGTGCCCCGGGTTTCAATTCAACCAGTCTCCCAGCAGATGAAAGACTTATGGACCGGCGGCAAGGGATTCGACCTCTGGCTCACGTTCAACGAGATAAACAGGAACACCACGTGGGACAGCCCTGAAAACCCCATCTGCATGTCGTCCGGTCCGCTCGGAGGGACCTGCTCGTTTCCCGGGTCAGGCAAGACCCTGGTGACGACGATCTCTCCAATGACCAACATTATCATCGACTGCAACGTGGGCGGCTATTTTGGTCCGTTCCTGAAGTTCTCCGGATTCGACGCACTCACGGTTATCGGCAAGGCCAAACAGGAAGTCATCGTGGTCATCAACGCGGTAGAAAAAATCATCACGATCGAAGAGGCGCCCCTTGAAAGCGTTGACTCGCACGTTCTGGCTGAAGAACTGACCGAAATGTACGCCGACGACGAGCTTGACAAAAAACATATCGCCGTGGTCTCCGCCGGAAGGGCGGCCGACCATGCGCGCATGGGGGTACTCAACTTCTCGTTCTGGGACTGGCGGCGCGGCTGCACCAGGCTCAAGCAGGCGGGGAGGGGCGGCATCGGCACGGTCTTCCGCAACAAGAAAATAAAGGCACTCGTATTGAAAAACCGGGGTATCACGCCGGCATGGCGTATCGAAGAAAACAGGGTCGCTCGGCTCGTGACGCCGAAAACAGTGCCGCGGCAAACCTGCGCCAGGGAACAGGAGGAGATCAGGGCTGTTATCGAAAAATGGGGCGCAGCGCCTGCCAATATCGTCCCCATGCTGATTGATATACAGCAACGGTTCAGGCATGTGTCAAAAACCGCAATGGATCTCCTGGTGAAGCTTGCCGGTGTGCCGCTTGCGAAAATATACCATATCGTAACCTTTTACGACGGCTTCAGTCTTGAGCGGAGCGGCGAGACAACGATCCAGGTATGCACGGGATCGGCATGTCTGGCAAAAGGTGCCGGGCTGGTGCTCGAGGCGTTCGAGCGTGAATTGCAGATCAAGGCCGGAGAAACCACCACCGATAAAAAATTCACCCTCCGGTCCGCATCGTGTCTCGGCGCGTGCGACCGAGCGCCGGTGGTGAAAATCAACGATACCATCATTGGCAGGGTCAAAGCGGCCGATGTACAAGAACTGCTGCGTTCCGGCCCAAAAGCGGGTGTAGAAACGGCGAAAGCACCGATCAAATGCGCTGGCATTCAGGAACCGATCGTCATGCGTACCGTTTCATCCGATTTTGCTGCGTTGAAAAAAACGCTCGCTGATCCTGATCCGGACCGTATCATATCTCTGCTGAAACAATCGGGGCTGCGGGGCCGGGGCGGAGGAGGGTTTTCCGCTGCCGACAAATGGGAAGCATGCCGAAGCGCTTTCCTCTGCAGCAGGCGTGAAGCGGTACTCGTCTGTAATGCGGCCATTGTCGAACCCCCGGCCTATGCCGTGATCGAAGGAATGCTCATTGCCGCGCTGGCAACCGGCGCAACCAGCGGTCATGTCTGTTTCCGCCATGAGCATGCCGAGGCAAAGCAACGCTTCGAAGCCGCGGTGGAAGAAGCGAGAAAGAAAGGCGTGCTTGGCAACAATATCGCGGGAAGCTCGCTCTCGTTCGATCTGCGCGTACATCGCGGGCCAGGAGGGTTCGTGGTCGGCGAGTCGTCCGCCCTGCTCAACGCCCTTTCAGGTAATGTCGGAGAGCCGCTTCCAAAATATATTCACCGGGCAGAACAGGGCCTTGGCGGACGGCCCACGTTAGTCCACAACATCGAGACATGGGCCACGATCCCGTTTATTTTTGAAAACGGCGCCGGAACCTTCGCGGCCGTTGGCTCCGGCTCCAAAGGAACAAAGCTTATTTCGCTGCAGGGAGACTGCTACTATTCCGGTCTTGCGGAAGCAGCGCTTGGGACTTCTTTGCAAACGATTATCGACCAGGTTGGCAACGGTGTCGCGGTCAAGAAACGTTCGCTCAAGGCGGTCCAGGTCGGCGGTCCTTCGGGAGGGTTCCTCCCCGCTGCTGCCCTTGACCTTCCGTTTGATTACGATACGCTCAAGAAAGCGGGCGCTATGATGGGGTCCGGCGCAATCACCGTTAAGGACAACCGGAAATGCATTGTCGATTCGGTCCGTTCCTCGCTGCAGTTTCTGCTAAGCGAGTCATGCGGAAAATGCACACCCTGTCGAGAAGGCTGCAATGCCGCATACGCCATTCTTACACGGATATGCAATGGTGATGGCATGCCCGATGACCTGACTCTTCTTGAGGAGACCGCGCATACCATGGCTGATGCAAGCCTGTGCCAATTCGGCAGGACAGCGGCCAATCCCCTTCTCTCGTCGCTCAGGTATTTTAAAAACGAATATGAGGAGCATATACACCATAAGAAATGCGCCGCAGGAGTCTGCAAAGCGCTCGTGGTCTACGCCATAAACGACCGGTGTACCGGATGCACCCTGTGCGCGAAAAACTGCCCGGTAGGTGCGATCAGCGGGCAGCGGAAATCCCGGCATGTCATCGATTCCGGACAATGCATCAAATGCGGTATCTGCTATGACAGCTGTAACTTTGACGCAGTGGAGGTGCGCCCATGTCAACGGTAGCTACACCGGTCGCCACGCAGAAAATCGAGCTCTCGGTCAACGGGAAAAAGGTAACCGTTGCCAAGGATACCATGTTGCTGAAGGTGCTGCAGGGCGAAAACATCGCTGTCCCCACCCTTTGTTATCATAAGGACCTGACGCCGTACGGCGCCTGCAGGCTCTGCGTATGCGAGATCGAAGCCGGAGGGGTGAAGGAGCTTGTCACCTCGTGCAATTACCCGGTCCGCCGGGAAATGAGCGTTGAAACGAACTCTCCAAGAGTCAAAATGGTCCGAAAGACCCTGGCGGAAATGTATCTGGGCAGATGGCCGAACGTGCCGGTCATTCAACACATCGCCCGCCTCTGCGGCGCGGACGATCCGAATAAATATAAAAGCGACCTTACCGATGAAAACCCTGCAGCCTGTGTGCTCTGCGGCCGCTGCGTCAGGGCATGCAGGGAATTTATGCAGCAGGGCATCCTGGAATTCGCGGGCCGGGGTATCAAACGACACATGACCATGCCGTGGGGGCAGGTCGACCCGCACTGCGTCGGCTGCACTTCGTGCGCCTATGTCTGCCCGACCGGCGCGATACAGGTCGTGGACGACCTAAACAGGCCGGCAAATCCGAAAATGATCCGGGATTTCGGCATGCGCGTCAACGCCGAGATGGCCATGCTCGACCTTTCGCAGAACCGGATGAGGGAGGTGGGCACCGCGAACATCGTCGAGGTCATGGATGCGTACGATCTTCTGCCGGTGCATAACTACAAATTCGGCAAACACAAGGACACCCCGAAGATCGATTCCTCGGTCCTGAAAAGCAGGTATTTCAGCCAGGGCGCCTCTGATGCGTGCTGGCTCGGCTGCTCAATGGCCTGCGCCAAGGTAGTTGACGGATTTACTCTAAAAACCGGCCCGTACAAAGGACAGAAAGTGAACGTAAGCGGGCCTGAGTATGAAACCGCGGCCGGCGGATCAAATATGGGGTGCTTTGATCCTGATTTCATCGTTGAATACAATTTTTACTGCGACACCTACGGCATCGATACCATCTCGTTTGCAACCTGCATGGCATTTGTCATGGAGTGCTATGAGAATGGCGTCATTACCAGAGAGAATACCGGCGGCAAGGAACTCAAGTTCGGCGCGACCGCGGAGACACTTGAGATCCTCCATGAAATGGCACGCGGTAAAGGTTTCGGCGTTGACGTGGGCCAGGGCATCCGGTGGCTCAAAAACAAATGGACAAAGGAGCTCGGCGCAGATCCGAAGTTCCTGGCCGACATCGGCATGGAGGTGAAAGGCCTTGAATACTCCGAGTACATGTGCAAGGAGTCGCTTGCGCAGCAGGGAGGATACACTCTTGCCATAAAAGGGCCGCAGCATGACGAGGCATGGCTCATATTCATGGACATGGTAAACAACCAGATTCCTTCGTTTGAGGACAAGGCGGAAGCGCTTTACTACTTTCCGCTTTTCCGGACCTGGTTCGGCCTCCTGGGATTATGCAAAATCCTCTGGAACGATATTGTTCCCGCCGACAATCGTAAATACCCGCCGCAGATAGCCGCCAAGATACCCGAGCATGTTAAAAACTATTTCAAATTTTTTGAAGGCATGACCGGCATACCGCTTGATGAGGACAAAATGCTTGCCCAGTCCGCCCGTGTCTATACCCTTCAGAAGCTGCTCTGTTACATGCTGGGATACGGGACGGCCAAGGATGACATACCTCCCATGCGCGCGATAGGACCGGTGACTGTTGAGGAGTATGAATCGCGCGTGGAGCGCTACGACAAGCAGCTCAAGGAGCTGGCCGGTATTGCGATCGAGGGCATGGACACCGCACAAAAACTGCGGCACATGCGAGCCTACCGGTATGACCAGTACAACAAGCTGGTCGAGGTTACGTATAAACGGCGCGGCTGGAGCAAAGACGGCATCCCCACCCCTGCCCTGCTCAGGGAGTTGGGTATTGATCTTCCGGAACTGATGAAAATCATTACCTAGATTTTCCTATGCTCCCAAAGATGTTTGAGCAAAATGTTCCCGGAACCTACGAGCTTCTGCAGAAAGCGACCGTCGGCATCGCAGGATGCGGCGGACTAGGCTCGAACGCGGCGGTTGCACTGGTACGGGCCGGCATAGGCACGCTTATTCTCGTTGACGCTGACATTGTCGAGGAATCGAACCTCAACCGGCAATATTTTTTCCATGCCGACATCGGTAAAAAAAAGGTCGATGCTCTCTGCGCGCACCTTGTGGCGATCAACCCCTCGGTGCGGCTGAACCCGGTGGACCGGAACATCACTGCTGCCGATGTTTCTGAAGTGTTCAACAACGCCGACCTTCTTATCGAGGCGTTCGACAGCGCGGACGCCAAGTCATGGCTCATCGAATCGTGGTGCAAGGCCTTTCCGGAGCGTCCTATTGTATGCGCCAGCGGTCTTTCAGGGTATGGAAATACCGAAGCCATGACCGTGCGGAACGCGGGCATGATCCATATTGTCGGCGACGGTGCATCCGACTCGAGCAGGGGATTATGCTCGGCGCGCGTGGCGATCGCCGCGAACATGGAGGCGAATATCGCCATCGAGCTGCTTGTCAGCAAGGGAAAGGCAGCATGATACGGGTTAACAATCGCGACACCGTTGAATGGAAACAGGAAATGACGGTGCGGGATGTTCTGGACGCCATGGGGTACGACTATGCGCTCATCACCGTCACGGTGAACGATACCCTGGTTCCGCAGGACGAGTATGATACATGGGTCGTGCCTGATAACGCCGACGTTGGTGCGTTCCACCTGGCGCATGGCGGCTAGCGCAGGTTACTGTCAGGCATAGAGAACAACCGCCTTTCACAGAAGAGCTTTTCTGACGATAAAGCGATCTGTTACCTTGCTTTACGGCAAGGATTTCTTTAAAACAGCAATCCCTGCAGTCGGCAGTTTGACCGAAGAAAATATTTTCCACAACCGAGAGGGAACGAACCGGCGGAATACCACATGGAAAATGGATGCGGGTATTGTACGATCTATTTATGTGGTTTTTTTATCCACCTTATTTTTGCAGGACAGCTTTAGTACTCGATTATTTGCCCGTAACCTATTGATATATAATAAATAGAACAAATCACTGCCGCGACAGGTAAAAAAAACGAATAATTTTTCTTTTTTTTTGAAAAAAAATTATTGCATTATTATTCATTTTTGATTATATTCATATCACCTACATGCCTCACAGCATGTTCTCTGTTGGGGAGTGGTTCTGCCGTTGGCGCGTCGGCCCACTCCCTTTTTTAATTCCCCGTCTATTTGTCCCGTACCTTTCAAGATGTTGAATTTCAAAACCCTGTCCATATATTTTTATTTAAAGATCTTACAGGAGGATTGATATCTTTTTCTCTGCATTTTATACTTTAATGTTGAAAGGAATGACTCATGAAGGAAAAAGTACAGGCTGTCATCGATGAGATCAGACCGAATCTCCAAGCTGATGGAGGCGACATAGAACTCGTCGATGTGACACCGGAAGGTGTCGTACAGGTCAGGCTTCAAGGCGCGTGCAGCGGCTGCCCCGGCGCGACAATGACCCTTAAAATGGGAGTTGAACGTATTTTGAAAAATCGGATTCCCGAGGTAAAAGAGGTTGAGAGGGTCACCTAGCGGAAGTCGCATACAAGATGTTTTCATGGATACCTCATTGAAATCGAATACGCCTGTTCTCACCGCGCGCAAGGAATCAACGTGGCGTTCGTGGTGGACCATGGCGACCTTCCTTGGGGCATGCTGGATAAGCCTTTGTATCCTTGCCGGTATTGAAGCAGCGACCTTCTACCTGGTGCAGCCCCGGCTGGCGGCTATCAATCCCGTTTTTGTCACGATTCTTGGCGCGGCAATGCTCGCCTTCTTCATCGTTCCCTTTGCCGGATTGACCCTTATAACGATTACCGCGCTTTCGGGAATCGACCTGCTTTATCCGCATGGACGCGCTTCCATTACCGTTAAGGTGCTGTTTCCGATTGCGGCAACGCTTGCCCAGTTTTGCGGTATCAACAGGAACCGTCTCCGCACCTCGTTTGTTAAAGTGAACAACGCCCTGACCATTGCCCAGCGCAAGCGGATCAAGGGCGACCGGATACTCGTGCTTCTTCCCCACTGCCTTCAAATCGATATCTGTAACCGGAAACTGACAAACAACGTTAATAACTGTGTCAGGTGCGGCCGTTGCGCGGTCGGCCCGCTGGTTACCCTCGGCGAACAATACGGTCTCCATATCGAGGTCGTGAACGGCGGCACCCTAGCCCGTCAGCGTGTGGCCTCTTTCAAGCCGAGCGGCATCATCGCTGTTGCCTGCGAGCGCGACCTTACCTTCGGTATCCAGGATGTACACCCGGTGCCTGTCTACGGCGTCATCAACGACCGGCCGAATGGCCCGTGTTTCAATACCGGCGTTGACATGGGAATGGTTGAGGAAGCGATAAAGTTTTTCAAGCAGAACGGAGCATGCTGACAGACCGCTCCCCTGCGATCCGCCCGGGTGCAGCACGGCGTGTAAACATGACTGGTCGCCGTGGGAGTCCGCGCTATCGCTCTTTTATCTCCCGGTATTGAATATCGTACGTGTATCCCTGTTCGGTGAGAAACAACTGACGGTTCATGGCGAAATCAAGCTCCTTGGATTCCCGGGTAACGATCGAATAGAATATGGCCTGTTCTCCCTTTTTCTTTGGCCGCAGGATCCTGCCAAGGCGCTGCGCCTCTTCCTGACGCGAACCGAATGAACCCGAGATCTGTATTGCAACATTAGCGTCAGGCAGATCGATCGCGAAATTGCCGACTTTTGAGAGGACCAGCACCTTGATACGGCCTTCTCTGAACTCATGGTACAGCTCGTCCCGGCGTTTCGTGGGAGTGACACCGGTGATGATAGGTGCGTTGATCTCGCAGGAAATCATCTCCACCTGCGAAAGGTACTGGCCGATGATCAGGATCTGGTCGCCAACGTGGTTGTGCAGAAGCTGCCGGACAATAGCAAGTTTGACCGGATTCTCATAGGCAAGCCTGATCTGCTGCTTCGGCGCAAGCGAAAGATACTTGAGTTTTTCCTCGGGCGGCAGATCGACCCGGATCTCAACACACCGTGCAGTGGCTATCCAGCCCTGCCGTTCCAAATCTTTCCATGGCACGTCGAATTTCTTTGGCCCGATGAGCGTGAATACGTCCTCTTCATGACCATCTTCCCGAATCAGTGTTGCCGTAAGACCGAGTCTCCTGCGCGCCTGCAGATCAGCAGTAAATTTGAAGATAGGAGCGGGAAGCAGGTGGACTTCATCATAAATAATAAGCCCCCAGTTCTCCGAATTAAACAGCCCGTAATGGACAAACGGATCACTCTTTTTTTCCCGATAGGTCAATATCTGGTAGGTAGCCAGGGTGACCGGTTTTATCTCCTTCTGCTCCCCGCTGTATTCACCGATATCATGATCCGGGATTCCCGTCTTTTCGACGAGTTCCCTTTTCCATTGATGGATCGCAGTGATATTGGTGACCAGAATGAGCGTGCGGCGCTGCAGCAGACTCATTGCATACATGCCCACGATGGTTTTTCCGGCGCCGCACGGGAGCACGACAACGCCGCTGCCTCCCGGCGAGGCGGCGTTTCCGATAAACGCCTCGGCCGCCATGCGCTGATACTCGCGAATAAAGAACGGCACACCGCCGGGAAGCTCATGAAGAAGGGCCACCGGATAGGATTCGCCATCGACATACCCGGCCTTGTCATACGCAGGATATCCGATGCCCGTGAGTACCTGTTTGATCAGACCACGGTGCGAAGACGGAATAATGATTCGGTAGTCATCGAGCGTGTCTCCCAGAAGCGGTTGAAGGCGGGGATGACGCGCGAGATGCGCCAGCAGCGCAGGGTCTTTGCAGCAAAGGACGAGACCCTCCGGAGCGGTCTCCAGTACTATCGCACCGAAACGCCCCATGAGTTCTACGATGTCCTGCGTGACATTTGAAGGCAACGGATATTTTGAAAACCGCTCGAGCCGCGAAAGCACCTCGCGGGCCGTCATGCCGAGCGCCGCAGCGTTCCAGAGCGAAAGCGGGGTAATCGAATAGGTATGGATGTACTCGGGACTTTTTTCCAGGTGCGCGAACTCGCTGATTGCATTGCGGGCATCGATAAAAAGCGGATTGTTTACCTCAAGGAGAATGGAACTGTTACTTTGAACAATGACAGGATTTTCGTGGTCCACCGGTCTTCCCGCTTTTTATCACTCGGTACACTCATACGGCAGGGCCGGTTATTATTACCCTGCCTCGTATGAGTGAAACGTCCCGCACCTGTAATTTTCCTCCGACATCAAAAAACGAAGCTTTATAAAATAGCTCAAGCCAGTATGCAGAAAAAGAGGTGTATGCAAAGTTGCCTATGCCGCCGTTCTGGCCTCCGTTTCAGTAAAAAGGCAATTGCGGATTGTTATTGCACCCCTTGCGACAACGCCGGAAAGGGTGTATTTTTGGCGTTGGCAGCTGCAAGCGGACTCTTAATTTATTATCCCTGCAGTCCATAGAAAGCCATATCATGAGTAATGCCGTTATTGTCGGCACCCAGTGGGGTGATGAGGGAAAAGCAAAAGTCATTGATTATCTCACCAGCCAATCGGACATTATCATCCGTTTCCAGGGCGGAGCGAATGCGGGGCATACCGTCGTTGTCGACGGAAAGAAATTCATCTTCCACCTCGTACCGTCGGGGATCATGAACCGCGACAAAATCTGCGTGGTAGGAAATGGCGTCGTGTTTGATGCAAACCAGTTTCTTGCCGAGGTGAATGAGCTCCGCTCCACAGGAATATCGGTCGAAAACAGGCTGTTTGTTTCAAACCAGGCGCATCTTGTGCTTCCCTACCATAAACGGGAAGACCAGGCTTCAGAGCACAACAAAGGCGAGAGCAAAATAGGAACCACCGGCAGGGGTATCGGTCCGGCCTATGCCGATAAAATATCTCGCGCCGGTCTTCGCTGCGGTGACCTGGCAGAGTGGGATCACTTTGTTGCCAGGTTCAGGGTCAATTTCTTGCACAAGCAGAAAAAAATTGAAGCGCTCTACGGGGTACCCATCGAGCTCGATGCCGACGCGATTATTGAAGAATACCGTGCAATCCGCGAGAAAATGCTTCCGTTCATCACCGATACCAGCAGCTTGCTGTTTGCGGCAATGCAGAAAAACAAACGGCTTCTTTTTGAAGGAGCGCAGGGGACGTTTCTCGATATCGATCACGGCACCTACCCTTTCGTGACTTCGTCCAATACCATATCCGGTGCATCGTGTACGGGCGGCGGGATCGGACCGACGGCATTGCACCATGTCATCGGTATCGTGAAATCCTATACGACTCGCGTAGGTAACGGCCCCTTTCCTACGGAGCTTTCCAATGAGACCGGAAATCAACTGAGAAACAACGGCGACGAATTTGGAGCAACCACCGGGCGTCCTCGTCGATGCGGCTGGTTCGACAGCGTCATGGTACGCAAAGCGGTCCAGCTTAATGGATGCACCCGTTTTGCGCTGACCAAAATCGACGTTTTAAATTCTCTTGACGAGATCGCCCTCTGCACACATTACGAGATAAACGGTAAAAAGGCAGAGCAGTTTCCCTCGACCCTTATGCAGCTTGAAAAGGCCCGCCCTCTCTATGAAACCGTTCCCGGCTGGAAATGCGATCTCTCCGGATGTTCGAGGTATAATGACCTTCCGGCAGCGGCGATACACTATATCGAGCGGTTGCGATTCCATTGCTACAACATTCCCTTCCTCATCGTTTCCACCGGACCGGACCGGAAACAGACGATTGAGGTCGAACCCATTGAAAGCTGAAACGAACGATGGTACGCGTTGAAATAGTAAACGTATTTCTGACAACAAAAGGCGATGAGTTCATCATTCTGCTGCGTGGTCCGGATGATGAACGAACGCTTCCCATTTCGATCGGCCAGCTGGAAGCGCAGTCGATAGCCATGAAACTGTATCAGGTCGACTTTCCGCGCCCCCTCACCCATGATCTTTTCAAGTCAGTTCTCGAAAAAACCGATAGCACGGTGGAACGCGTGATCATCTACGACCTTCTCGACAGCACGTTTCATGCCCACCTCTTCCTCAACCACAAGGGAGAAACGGTCGAGGTTGATTCGCGGCCGAGTGACGCCATCGCGCTTGCCATACGGTTCGACGCTCCTATTTTTGTGGAAGAAAAAGTGCTGGATGATGCCGGAATCATACTCCCCTCTGAAATGGAAGCCGATCAGGAAAGGAATAAAAAGGAAGCGTTGGGCGAACCATCAACCATGGAGACGCTTAAAACTCAGCTTGAAAAGGCGATTGGCGAAGAGCGCTATGAGGATGCTGCCCGGATTCGAGATCAAATTACCAAGATCAAAAAGGCAAACTAGGCCGGCGCAAAAAACCTGTCTTCAATGAATTATTTTACACTTGATCGGAATAAGGGATAGAAAAAATGTACCGGTGGTTTTTGAATGCAAAGATTCGGGATATCCGCCTCACGGCACTACGGCCGCACTATGAGGGAAGCATCACGCTTGATGAGAACTATATGATGAAAGCCGGGATCCTGCCCTTCGAAGAAGTGCACGTGCTGAATCTCAACACCGGCAGCAGAATCGTCACGTATGCCATCCCGGGCAAAGCCGGATCAGGATATGTTGAACTCAACGGTCCTGCAGCCCGCAGCGGAATGGTCGGCGATGAAATAATGGTGCTTTCCTATACGTTGCTTAATCCTGAGGAAGTACAAGATCATAAACCGCGCATTGTATGCATTTCACCGGAGTGAAGCGTACATGACCTCAGTTACCAGAGCATGATGTCGCGAAATATCGTTGCGTTCACCATTCTCTGCTCTATTCTGACGGCCGCCCTTTTTATCGGTATACCGCGCACCCGCCACCGTGTTCTTCAGGACGCGGATCAAACCATCCCGTCGGTCCCGTTTATCGGCAGCATTCAGGTACTCAATGGCTGCGGCACACCGGGTGCGGCAGACAAGGCCGCAGATTTCCTCAGAACACACAACTTTGACGTCAAATACATCGGTAATGCCGAAACCTGGAACTACCCGTTCACAATGGTCATTTCACGGACAAAGGACATGACCATAGCGCGAATGGTCGCGGCTTCACTCAAGACCGACCGTTGCGTACTCCTGCGCACGGATGACTCGGCATGCAATGTAACGGTCATTATCGGACCCGATTATGGAGAAACAATACCGTGAACTTCGTTTCGCGAACCTTGCTTAGAGGAAAGACACTGGTCGATACGGTCGTTGCTGCGGCGCAGAACAAACTTGCTGAAAATATTGCCATCATTGATCTTTCAGGTCGTGACACACCGGCTGATTATTTCGTCATCTGCCAGAGCGACAACGTGGTACAGAACAGAGCCATAGCCGATGAGATCATAGCCCGGTGCGGCGATCAATATACGCGACCCTGGCACCATGAGGGCACCGAAGAAGGACGATGGATAGTAATCGACTTCACTGACGTGGTTGTGCATGTCCTTCTTCCCGACCTGCGACGTTTTTACGACCTTGAATCGTTATGGTCGGAAGGCAGGCGCTGCGCAATGCCACAATAATGGTCAGCGCTTATTGAAATACTCGGCGAGCGTATTCAGCTGACCCTGCGTGGGACGGACGCGCGGCCCTTTCTTGCCACAATTCTTCATGGAAAGAGAAATCCGTCTCTTTTTTACATCCACCCTGAGAATGCGCACGTCCACCTTGTCGTGAAGCGCGACCACCTGCCCTGGGGTCTCCACATATTCATCGGCAAGCTGCGAAATATGAATGAGGCCATCGCATACCGCGTTAATATTGACGAATACACCGAATTGGGTGATGTTGGTAACCCGCCCCGAAACAACGGTTCCCTCTTTCAACTCACTCAATTTGAATTTCTTTTTAAGCTTTGATGAAATTGAACGGGGTTGCCGGAGACCGGTGCGGGCCTGGCCGATGAGCTTCTTCTCGATGAACGCTTTATGGACAAAATCTTCCACCGCAAACGATCGGAGCATTTCCGGTTCACTCATCAGGGTATCCAGCGATACGTTTAGCTGTTCCGCCGCGTCCTCGAGCAAGAGATATTGATCAGGATGGACGCACGACCGGTCGCGCGGATCCTCTGACTGCGGCAGTATGACAAAGCCAGCGATGTTCCTGAACGCCACTTCGGTCATTCCTGCAATTTTCAACAGATCGTTTTTTGATGCGAGCGGTTCCTTTATGTCCGCCGTTCTGATTGATTGCATAAGCGAGGGCGCAACCATCGTGAATGCTGCCAGCGGCGAATCAACAATATCCTTGAGAAGAACACCCTTGCACAAGACGGCATTGGTTATAATTCGGTCCAGAATCTTCTGAAACCGCTCAAACGATATGAGGTGCTGCAACGCATGGATGGAATAAAACTCCGTCCCGATATGCGGCAGCAGCCGCAGCGGTTTGATATACAGGAGGCCAACGCCATACAGGCGGCGCATATTGTCGTCGAGCAGGGACTCATATTTATTTTTTATCCATGGCGCATCTTCGGGATGCACGGGCGATTGTCCCGGATCGAATCGTTCTATTGCGAGCTCCTGCTCGGCGTGTCCTTCCGGTAAAATCTGTTCGAGCAATGTTTCAGCTTCCGCAACCTGAGGATTTTCACGGATGACGATCCTGACCGGATGGTACCGGAAATAATACTGTCGCAACCGTTCATAAGAAAAGGTTTTACCCTCATGCGGTTTTTTTTCAACGGTCGCGCCGAGCAGGTCTCCGTTTCCATTGAGAACAATCAAATAAAAAACCTTCGGGTGCGCTGCATCGATAAAAAGGATCGGGCCCCGGGTTTCATCGTCGGCATATTTTTTCTCCAGTTCAGGAGCGATCTGCTGCTCACCCCACTCTTCAGCCTCGGCAAAGAGACGGGCTTTCACATCACGGTCAACAATCGGCTGAAGAAACCGTACCCAGCTCTCATCGATGATTTCACACAGCAGGTCGAATCCGCTGAAATCCGGATTATGAATAAAATGATGCCGCAACAACTCTGATATGCGGAACAGTTGCAGGCTCAGCTTGATCCGTACTTCTTTCTTTTTTTCAGCGGACAGCAGGAAGAGCAGTTCCTTCTTATTCAATTCTCGTATCACCAGCTGCTTTCCCGCATACCTTGAAAACCGTGCATCATGTTTGTTTTTTAGCGTGACCTCGAAAAAACCATCTTCATAGGCGAAATCACGCACCACCGCCCTGACCGTTTCATCGTAAGCGAACCGCTCAATGAGGATATCCTTAACGTTGGTTATGACTTCATCAACCGACCTGAGTGACGGATCCTTTCCGACATATTCCCGTGCAAGCGACTCAATTGCCATCCCGTGATCCTCCTGACGCATAATATGATCGGCAAGAGGCCCTAGGTCTTTTTTCAACGCCAGCTGCGCCCGGCTCCGGGGGTTAGGACGCAGGGGAAGAAGAATATCGTCCAATTCAAAAGAGCTGGTGCAAACTTCAATGCGTTTCTGAGCGGTCGGCGTATGTTTACCGGCCTTTTTCAAGGCATTGAGCACCCGTTTCTTCTTTGTGGCCAGTTCTTCCAGCTGCGCAAGATAGTCAAAAACTTCCCCCACGAGCGTTAAGGAAAGCTCAACCGCTACTTCAGGACAATATTCGGTGAGATAATAGGGGGTATCGCCCTTGCGAAAAGAATTATATAATAATTCGGCGATGGCGGAAGAAACATTCCATTTCTCGGATATTTTCTTTAAAAACTCTATCATGCAGTAACGCAGTAAAAGGGGGTTTTCTATTTTCGGTTGTGAAAAATAGAACATGCACACTTATGAAGCAATACAACCGTACGATTCATACAGAAGAGGGCGAAGGAATGGCTCCTTCGCCCTCTTCTAATACTCTACTGCGCCTTAACTGCAACTACTGCTACTACTTCTTCTTCTTCGCCGCCTTTTTCTTGGCAGCTTTCTTTTTTGCAGCCACTTCACTACCTCCTTTAAAAAGGATATGGTGGGTGATACCTCAGGCACTCACCCGGCATGCTTTGCATCAGTTCCGCGCACCGGGGTGCCCCGACAAAACGCCTTCGCGTTTTTATTCGTTTGACCGAAACCGGTCGTTGACTATTAATAATCATTAAAAAGATCATGGTTTATTAATTAATAATAAACTTATAGTGAAACCGTGTCAATATTTTTCTATATTTTTTTTCGCGAGGGGTTGCAGCCATTAAAAATTCGAATGAACCTTTTTGGCGTCTTCAAACGCATTGATATATTCGATGGCTTCCTCGGGAGAATCCGTGATCTTTACGATGGTTTCATCCTCCAAAGAAATATAAGCATACTTTTCATGCACGGTTTTCCGGAGCCATCCGAACAGTCCTTTCCAGAATGCTTTACCCATAAGAATAAACGGAAGCGATTCAATTTTTTTAGTTTGCAGCAGGGTCATCGTTTCAAACATTTCGTCCATGGTTCCGTAACCGCCGGGCATGATGATGACCGCCGACGTGTATTTAAGGAACATGACCTTGCGGCTAAAAAAATGCCGGAAATTAATGAGATGCTTGATATAGGGATTGGGAATCTGCTCAAAGGGCAACTGGATGTTCAGCCCGATGGAAGTCCCTTTCTCAAGCAGCGCTCCCCTGTTTGCCGCTTCCATGATCCCCGGCCCGCCTCCGGTAATGACGCCATACCCGTTGCGAACCGCGAGCCGGGCGACCTGCACCGCCATTTTGTAATACGCATGCGATTTCGGGGTGCGCGCCGAGCCGAAAATGGTCACGCACGGCCCCATGCGCGAGAGCGTTTCAAATCCCTCCACGAACTCGGCCATGATGCGAAAAAGCCGCCACGTGTCCTGCTGTTCCCGTAGTGCCGAATTATTGTTGTTGGGCATATTCAGTCATCCTTTACATAAACGGACTTATCAATCAGACAATAGTGATTATATTATTTTGTTACTAGGCAGTCCATATCGAATGCTTAAATTATTTTGCCATCACCCTTCTCACCATACCGGGATAACGGCACGTCGACATGCAACCGAACAGAATCGTAACATGGTATGAACGCCTGAAGTCATATCTGTCGCACCCTGACGATCTTTATATAATTATCGACGCCGCACCGCAACAACTGCTCCTCTGCCGCCGGACGGAAATCGTCGAACCATACGCCGCCTCTACCGCGACGCTCGGTCTCGGTTCCCGCAAAGGCTCAAATAAAACACCAACCGGTATCCATCGCATCGCTGAAATAATCGGTGCGGAAGCTCCGGAAGGAAGGATTTTTCGCGACCGGCGCGACAGCGGCACCGACTGGTATCCTGGCCTGACAGAAGACAACCTGATCCTCACCCGTATTCTCCGTCTGGAAGGGCTGGAGGAGGGGCTGAACAAAGGCGCGGACGTCGATTCGTACGAGCGGTATATCTATATTCACGGTACCAATAAGGAAGAACAGGTCGGCACCCCTCTCTCTCACGGATGCATCTGCCTTCGCAACAGGGACATCGTCCGGCTCTCCGAGCAGGTAGCGACGGGAACGATCGTCGCTATCGACGCACCGTGTCTCACGATCAACGGATTCATCTGTTCGCACCTCCATTTCACCGGCCTGTTCGGCAGCGGCATGAGCGCCATTGCGCAATACCTGCGCTGGCAAAATATCACCGTCTGCGGTTCGGATCGCCTTCTTCCGAGTCCTGATATGTCCACGGTCAGAAAACTGCTTGCGGCCATCGGATGCATTGTATTTGACCAGGACGGCACCGGCATCCTGCCGTCCACCGATGCGGTCTGCATATCCACGGCGATCGAAGACACTAATCCGGATATCGCGGCGGCACGCGCCCGCGGTATTCCCGTGTTTCATCGCAGCGACGTGCTCGCCGCCATCATTGAGTCGAAAGAATCCATCGCTATCGCTGGTACCAGCGGAAAATCTACCGTCACCGCCATGATCTTCGAATTCCTCGATGCATGCGGGAAGTCGCCATCACTCATCAGCGGGGCTCCGCTTCTCAGGCTCCAACGTCAAGGGCTCGTCGGAAACGCATACGCGGGCCAATCCCGATTGCTCGTCGTTGAGGTTGACGAAAGCGACGGCACACTGGTTAAATACCGGCCGGCCACGGGGGTAATCCTCAACCTTTCGAAAGACCACAAACCAATCGACGAGGGAGAACGTCTTTTTTCCGAGTTCGCCCGGAACTGCGGCTGGCTGTCAATCAATGCTGACGACCGCGGTCTTGACCGCATCACTGCGCATGAACGTTTCGGCAGAAGCGCCTCCGCCACCTGGAAACCCGATACGGTCACCCTGCATCCCGACAGCGTCACGATCACGCGGTACGGCCACAGCTTCACCCTTCCGCTCGCCGGCAGCCACAACGCGGAGAATTTGTGCGCCGCCCTGTGCGTATGCGAGCATTTCGGGTGCGATGCGGAACAATGTGCAACAACGGTGCGGAACTTCGAAGGCGTGGCCCGCCGGTTCACCATAGTGCGCACCCGCCGCGGTGTCACCGTGGTCGACGATTTCGCCCATAATCCAGCCAAAATCGCGGCCGCCGTGTCCGCCGCGCGCGGTCTTTCCGGGCGCATCATCGCCGTGTACCAGCCGCACGGCTATGGTCCGACCATGTTCCTCAAAGAAGAATACCTGGCGACATTCAAATCGGTATTCACCCGGAGAGACGCCCTGTTTCTTCTGCCGATTTACTATGCGGGCGGAACTGCCGATAAAAGCATTTCCTCTGCTGACCTTATCCCTTCTACCGGCCCGTCATCGATGACGGTGTGCGCGGTCAACAGTCGCGAGGAACTCTTGCGCCAACTGACGCTCATTGCCCATGACGGTGACTGCATCCTGCTGATGGGAGCGCGGGATCCATCGCTTTCACAACTGGCGAAACACATTGCGGCGCTATTTGCCTGACAGCCGCGCGGTGATTTCCTTGAAAACGGCCTCTTCCAGCTCCGTAACGGGTTTCATCGCGTCAAGCAGTACGACTGTATCCGGATTGTTCGCGGCAAGTTCGCGGTACCCGTCGGCAACCCGTTCAAAAAAAACGGTATCATTTCCCTCAAGCCGGTCAAGCTGTTTGCGCATTGCCTGAAGCCGTTCAAATGCCTTCTCAACCGGGATAGAGAAAACAAAAGTGAGGTCGGGAGCCAGGCCGCCGGTTGCCAGCTCATTTATCGCGAGAAGCGTTGAAAATGGAATGGAACGGCCGTATCCCTGATAGGCCAGGGTCGCGATGTCGAAACGGTCGCACAGGACGACCACTCCCCGCTGCAGGGCCGGCATGATTGCCTCGCGAACGTGCTGCGCACGCGACGCGCCGTATAAAAGCAGCTCGCACTCGCTGCACATCTCATCGTGTTCGGGAGAAAGGACCAGGGCGCGGATGGCTTCGGCAAGCGGAGTGCCCCCCGGCTCCCGGGTCGTCAGCACGTCGTAACCCCGCCGGGACAAACGCTTCGCAGCGAGGTCAAGCTGGGTACTTTTTCCACACCCGTCAATTCCGTCAAAAACTACGAAAAGGCCGGGCATGCGCTCATGCTCCACAGCACTTCTTGTATTTCTTGCCGCTCCCGCACGGGCATGGGTCATTTCTTCCTACCTGTATAGCATTGTTCACGAAAGCCCGCGAACCGCCGGAAGCGCGGTTGGTGACCAGCTGGGCCTGCCGCTGCGCCGTGGGAATGGGCTTTGCCGCCCCCGGCCCCGAGGTAAAAACATCGAAACTGCTGTGGATGGTCTGTGATGGCGCCTGGACCGGAGCCGTCCGCTCCGGTTCGACCCGCTCGAGACGGAACAGGTAATTCGATACTTCACGGGCAATGTTCCGTCGCAATTCGTCAAACATTTTGAGGCCTTCACGCTGGTACTCATACAGCGGGTTTTTCTGGCCGAAAGCGCGGTACTGCACGCCGCCTTTGAGATGGTCCATTTCGTAGAGGTGATCCTTCCAGAGATCGTCGATCACCATGAGGAAAACGCCGCGCTCGAACTGGCGCATCACGTGCGCGCCGAACCTTCTCTCTTTCTCCTCGTACCGCTGCCGTATCTGTTTGGCAAGGTCATCAAAAAGCGCCTCCTGGGTCTTGCTCGCCAGCTCGCTGTCCGGGATGCGGTAGGTCACGCCGAACGAGGTCTGCAACTCCGCATAGAGCGCCGACAGGTTCCACGTTTCGGGGTATTTTCCCGCCTCGGTATACTTCAGGATGATCTCCTCAAGGCAACCGGCGATCTGATCCATGATGTCTTCCTTGAGGTCTTCGCCGCGCAGAATTTTCTGTCGCAAACCGTAGATCTCGGTGCGCTGCAGATTCATGACATCATCATATTCCTTGAGGTGCTTACGGATGTCGAAATTGCGGCCCTCTACGCGCTTCTGGGCATTTGCAATGGCGCGTGATACAATGGGGTGCGAAATCACCTCTCCCTCTTCGGCGCCCAGCTTATCCATGATGGAGACGATCCGTTCCGAGCCGAAGATACGCATGAGATCATCATCGAGCGAGAGAAAGAACTTCGACGAGCCGGGATCCCCCTGGCGTCCAGCACGACCACGGAGTTGGTTGTCGATACGGCGGGACTCGTGCCGCTCCGTCCCGATGATATACAGACCGCCCTGCTCCTTTATCGTCTTTTGTTCCGCATGGGTCTTTTCGTACAGTTTCGAAAATTTTTTCCGTTTATCCTCAAGCGTAAGGTCGGTCGGCTCGATCCCTTCCTTGAACAGTTCGTGATTGGCCATAATCTCGAAATTCCCGCCAAGCACGATATCGGTGCCGCGTCCGGCCATATTGGTCGCAATGGTCACGGCGCCAAGACGCCCTGCCTGGGCAACGATCGTCGCCTCTTTCGCGTGCTGCTTCGCGTTCAGCACTTCGTGCATGATGCCAGCGCGTTGCAGGAGCTTGCTGAGGAGCTCCGATTTCTCGATCGACGTCGTGCCCACAAGTACCGGCTGGCCCTTTATGTTGCACGTCTCTATCTCCTTGACAACGGCGTTGTATTTTTCGCGGTGTGTTTTATAGATTTCGTCGTTATTGTCCTTCCTGACCATCGGACGGTTGGTGGGGATCGTCATCACGTCAAGCTTGTAAATCTCATGAAACTCTGCCGCTTCGGTGGCCGCGGTACCGGTCATGCCGGCCAGTTTCTTGTACATCTTGAAAAAGTTCTGAAAGGTGATGGTGGCAAGCGTCTGGTTTTCACCCGCCACCTTGACCCCCTCCTTGGCTTCAAGGGCCTGATGCAGGCCTTCGCTGTAGCGTCTTCCGTGCAGGATGCGGCCCGTAAATTCGTCAACGATAAGAATCTGTCCGTCCTGAACGACATAGTCCACGTCGCATTCGAAGAGCGCATAGGCGCGCAGAAGCTGGCTGATACTGTGTATCCGCTCCGAACGTTCGGCATAGCTGCGATGCGCCTCTTCCCGCTTCTGTACCCGCTCTTCAGGGGAAAGCGATTGATCGTTGTCGATCGTTCCGATCCACTCCGCCAGATCGGGCACAATGAAAAAGTCGGGATTGCTGCCGCCGATAAGCGCGCGTCCCTTTTCCGTCAGTTCGGCGGAATGCCCCGACTCGTCTATTGTAAAGTACAACTCCTCGTCGATCTCCTGCAGCTTTTTCTCCCTGAGAAAATCGGTCTCAACGGTCTTCATAAACTTTGCTACGCCCGGCTCCTTGATCAGCTTGAGCAGGCGTTTGTTCTTTGGCGCGCCCCGTTTGACAATGAGCATTTTCAACCCGCACTCGTACTCCTTCCCCTCCTGCGCAAGCAGTTTTTCGGCCTCGTCAACGACTTTCTGCACCAGCTGGTTCTGCACATTCACCACTTTGACGACACGGGGTTTGAGTTCTTCGTACTCCTTGTTGGAGCGGGTCACCTGGCCGGAAATAATGAGCGGTGTGCGCGCCTCATCAACAAGAATGTTGTCCACCTCGTCTACAATGGCATAGTTGAGCTGGCGCTGCACGCACTGGTCCGGTGAGCTCGCCATGTTATCACGAAGGTAATCGAAACCGAACTCGTTGTTGGTGCCGTAGGTTATGTCGCAGCCGTACGCTTCCCGGCGCTCGTGTGAGTGCGGTTCGGTAAGATCAAGGCAGCCGACCGTCAGGCCGAGAAAGTTGTATATCCGGCCCATCCATTCGCTGTCTCGCCGTGCCAGGTAATCATTCACCGTGATGACATGCACGCCCTTGCCGTCGAGCGCGTTCAGATAGGCGGCCATGGCCGCAACCTGTGTCTTTCCCTCCCCTGTTCGCATCTCCGCGATTTTTCCCTGATGCAAAGCGATTGCGCCGATCACCTGCACGTCAAAATGCGCCATGAACGGAATCTGCCTGCCGGTAACCGGATCGGTCATCATGCGGCGCTCACCGAGTACGCGGTGCGTCGCCTCGCGAAACACGGCAAACACTTCGGGAAGAAGGTCATCAAGGGTCTGGCCGGAGGCGAGCCGTTCGCGAAACGCAGCCGTCTTTTTATTCAGCTCTTCATCGCTGAGCACCGCAGTCGCCTCTCTGAAGCTGTTGACCGTGCCGAGAAATGGTTTTAATTTGCGGAGATCACGCTCCTGTTTGGAACCGAACAGGACGCGGACGACATCAAGAAATGTCATTCGTAAACAGCCTTTTCTATTTTTACCGAGCGGAAGGAGATGCCGGTAACCGCGGGACTATCAAACATGCGGTTCATCGCCTTCCGCAACTCTTCTTTAATCGCGCCGATCTTCACCGCCTCGAGATCCTTTGACCGCACAACACTCTGCGTCAGGACGGAAAGCGCGTCACGTTTGACCAGGACCTCCTGTTTTCTCGATGCGTCGCAATACACGGTCAGCTCCGCCACCACCACGATATCGTCACGGTTTTGCACCCTGCATGAAACGTTACCGAGGTCCACTGAATCACGTTTATCCCTGGCTGTCCGGGTTTCCTGCGCGCGCGGCTCTTTCGTTACGGGATGCGAACGCTGCTTGTCGCGAACAGAAACCTCCGATGAATCGGTACGATCGCCGATTTGTTCCCGGCGAACCTGCGCCCTAAAATGCTTATCCGGTCGTGACGTAGAATCTTCCCGTGCCGTCAGGCCGTTTTCGGGTACATCGCCCTCGGAAACGAGGGAGAACACCCCTCCCGCATCATTGTCGCCGGCACCATCCGCAGGGTGAAAAATACTATCACGATTGTTATAAATAATAATTCCTGCCACCACGACAACAAGCAGGATAATGAAAAGCCATTTCCAGAAGTTGCTTGCGCGCCCGGTGTGCTGTTCCCATGAAGACTCCGACATTCGTATGGTGTCCCCTGCTTTCGGTTATTATTTGTTATTTGTTATTTCGCAGTATATCGGCACGCCGCGGGAAAATTCATCCACAATCTTCTCAAGCTCTTCCTGCATGTCGGCGGCAACGTTCTGAAACTGCACACCGATGCGAAATCCCTCAAGCCGCTGCTGGCTGTAAACGACTTCCGCATCAAGCTGCCGCTCCTTGATCTTCACGACAAGCGTGCTTCCGGGTTCCTTCCGCTCCGGGTAGATGAACGCTGCGCCGGTACTACTCACGTCAAGCAGCGCCTTTTTCTTTGTGTCGCCCGGATTCAGATACTCGATACGTTCGCTTCCGCGTTCTACCATGTGCTGTTTTCTCCCTTAAAGGTGTCCTGGTGCCCCCCTCCATCCCGCCGCCCGCTTCTCCATCACCTTTTCCAGCAGCCCCTTTCTCAACCGGGACTGCCTTCAAAAACAAACGGGTATACCACTTCAACAGGATTCGCTCCCTGCACTTCCGCGAACATCCAGCGCTTGATGTAACGAAGAATCGCATCGTCAAAATCGGCATTACCCGTGGTTGACGAAATAATGGTGACGTTCGTGACCGCCCCGTTTGGCAGGATGGTGAACTTCACCTTGAGATTGCCTCCCAACTGAGGATCGCGCTTGAGCCAGTTTTCGTATACCCGTTTAAGCCTCCTCGTCTCCCTGGTCACCACCCGGCCAATCGCGATCTGGCTCCGTTCCTCGATATCCGCGGATTCGCCGGTGATTTCAGGCGGCTGGGAGGTAATATTGACCACAGCGGCAGAGGCTACCTGCGCAACCGCGGCCCGTCCTACTTCCTGCTTCTCAATGGAAACTCCTGAAACCCGCCCGGTTGTGCGCGCCGTTATCGTCGACGCCTCCACCTTTCTGGTGGCGAACGAGCCTTTGGAAATGCTGACGTCGCCAAGGTCACCGATATCCGAAGTCGCGGTCTTGAGCAAGTCGGTCACCCGCGGCCCGCCCGACGACGCGCCGGTACCGCTCGTGGCCGTGATCGCGGCGAAAATACCGCTCGACATCACCTGCTGCTTCACCTGCTCGCGCACCTTGGCGCGGACCTGGCGCGTGGCCTCCCGGCGCTCCCGGCGCTGGACAAACGACTCCTTTTCCCGGTCGACCTTTACCTCTTCCTTATCCTCTTCAGCCCTGGCCTTTGTCTCTTTCCCGGCCTTTTCAACCCGCGCGACCTCTTTTTCTTCCACCTCTTCCGCTTTGGGTTTGGGCTGGTTGAGCACGAGCTGGGCATACCGTTCCTGTATCTGCTGCATGGCCTTTTCAGAATAGGCTTCTTCCTTGATTCGTATGTGCGACAGGAAAAAAATCGTGGCACCGATACACAGCAGCAGCACGCCGAAAAGACCTGAAAATCTCGGCTCAAGACGGCTGAGTGCGCTTCTTCGCAGCCGTTTCGGGAAGGACCCCCGGGGACCCGTCTGCTGGGTAAAATAGATCCCTGATTGCGACGTTACTGTTGCCATTATCCCTTCCTGTATACCACCAGGTTCATCATGGGATACCCGGCCTGGCCGCAGGTATACATCACCCGCGTCAGGACATTATACGGGATGACCACATCGCCCTGGATCGATATCTTTCCGGAAAAGTCGGTCTTGAACCGCTCGGCCGACTCGCGCGCGCTTTTCGCGTGCTCCGCCAGCACCTTGTAGAGCGGTTCAATCATGAACTCCTTCTGTTGCAGGAGCGACTCGAACCCCTTCTCATCAATAATAATGTTGTCTTCCACCATGATGGTGGTCTGGGAAATCTTCACGCTGAGCGCTTCGACCGCATTTTTTTCAATGGAGGAGGTGGGAAGCAACAGACCCTGCGCAGGAGTCACGAGCTGGCCCTGGGCAGAGTAGTTCTTGAGCAGGAACACCACCATGAGCGTGAACATGTCGATCATGGAGGTCAGGTTGAGCCTGACCGTCCCCTCGGTTTTTTTCCGGCGGCGCCGGTGTATCGACTGCTGGCCTACCATTACGGTACGATCCCTCCTGCGATGGCGACATTGGGAAACATCGTCACATTCCCGTCGGGCGTGCGGACTCCGCGCGCAGCGTCCATGACCGCGACCACGGTCTTGTATTGTATCTTTTCCTCGGCAACGATCTTGACGTCTTCATGATCCTCAAACACCGGAAGGCTCGATACCTGCAGCCCCTTGAAATCGCCATACAACTCTTGAAGAGACCGCGACTCGGCAACTCCCGGCTTATACGCTTTCAGAATCTGCGCGAGTGCTTTTTTCTTTACTTCAGAAAGCCTGGCGGACAATGCGTCGAAATCGTACCCACCGTTTTTAAGCGGTATATCAGGCGCCGACAGTCCACCTGAATCGGCCGCAGGTGCGCTTTCCGGTTTGAAGTAGTTGAAAACGCTGAATCCTTTGGCCGTAATAACGATTCCCAGGTCCAGCTTCGCCTTCTCCACGGCGGCCCCGCCTCCTCCTTCCCCGCCGCCCGCCGCGGCCGCTTCAGGCAGCTTCATTTCAATGGCCCCGATCTTGACAAACTCGGACGAGCTGAGCAGGAACGGAATGAGAATGACCATCAGGTTGAGCATGGGCGTGAGTTCGATATCGGCCGGTTCCTCCTCTTCCGTGCGTCTGCCGATCGTGGTCAGCGTCCGCTCTTTCGCGCTTGGAGGATTCAGAATCTTCAGCACGGCGATCGCATACCGGTCGACCTCCTGCAGCGCCATGTCCACACGGGCGCGGAACCAGGAATACACCATGACGCAGGGGATACTGATAGAGAGCCCGACCAGCGTGGCGTTCATGGCCGCCGAAATGCCGGTTGCCAGCATGGCCGATTTCTCGACCGGCGCGACGCCGGGCCTGCCAACGGCGGCGAATGACATGATGAGGCCGAATACCGTTCCCAGAAGGCCGAGCAGGGTCGAGACATTGCCGAACATGACGAGCAGGTTCAGGCGCCGCTCCATGGATGACGCCATGTGCACCGATTCTTCGGTCATCGCGCCGGTAACGAGCTTGGGCTCGATCACCGCCTTGCGGATCCCGGCGCCGAGAATGCGCGGCAGTGCCCGCTTCCCTCCTGAAGAACAGATATGCACCGCTTCCTCGAACCGTTTCTCCAGAATCAGGTTGCGAATGGTTTCAAAAAAGGCAGGCGCGTCGTAATCGGTCCGGCGGTTGATATGGAACCACCGCTCGACGGCTATGATGACGGCGACCGCGCCCAGGGTGACGAGCGCCCACATGAAAAGGAACGCCTCATGCTCAGGCAGGAAACAGTGTCCAAGTTCGTCGAGAATCCCCATAGAAAGCCGGCTACAGCGTTATTTCCTTGATCAGCTTGTTGTCGGTGAAAATCCTGACGTTGTTATGGGTCACATGGACGCCGACTCCCTCCTTGAGCTGCGCGGCGCTGATATGAAACTTGTGCGTTTTAAACGATCGTTCGATGAGCGCGTTTACCACCCGCAACGAATATTCATCCAGTTCGTCAACGATCTTCTGCGTTTTTGACTTGAGAATGGCATAGACCACGATTGATGAGATTGCGATAAAAAGACCGGAAAACGTCGCATTCATGGCAGTGGCGATACCGGACGCCAGCAGCTCCGATTTCTGTGCGGCGTCAATACCGGGACGTCCTACCGCCGCAAATGACATGATTAGACCGTACACCGTGCCGAGCAATCCGAGCAGCGTGGAGACGTTGCCTATGACCGCAAGATAGCCGGTCCGTTTCTCGAGTTGCGGAACGGTTTTGAGCATCGCCTCGTCGATCGAGTTCCGTATCCGGTCAGCGCCCATTGACGCATCGTCAAGCCCGGCCTTGAGCACCCGGGCCAGGGCCATCTTATAGGCCTTCTGGCAGAGTTTCACGGCAGAGGCGATATCGTCCTTGCCGATGAAATCGAGAATATTCCTGGTGAACAGTTCGGATTTCACGCCTTTTCGCCGATTGAGATAGAGGAACCTTTCGATCATAATCGAAAGGCTGAACACGCCGGTGATGAGAATCGCCCACATGAACAGATAAGCGTCTGACGAAGGATTAAACGCGTGAAACAGCTTCAACAGGAATTCCATTAGTGCTCCTTCCGTTTCCCAGCAAGTGGATTCCAACGGCGCGGATAGTCCATTGCCCTATGACCGTCCTCCCGCAACTATGGTACGATATTCACAATTTTTGTTCCGTCGAACTTGAATGCCCCTTCATACTGCGTCTCCTCAAGAAGCGACTGGTCAATCAGTCCGGCGATATTCCTGGTTTTGCCCAGGCTCTGCATGACCATGGGATTGAACTCCGGTCGCTGATCGGCCTTTATAAGCACAAGCTGGGGCCGCCTGATCTTGCCCTCGATCCTCTGCTCTTCAAAGACCAGCTGCTTCATCCCCGAAGCGGTCATCTTCGTGACGGCCGCAGGAGCGGTCTCACTTCCCTTCCGGGGTGACGAAGAAGAATCCGGGGTCGCGGCAAAACCGGCGCCCGCGGCGCATACGATGGCCGCCAGTGCCGCAACACAGGATATCCTGATTTGTTTCATTTTGTTCCCGGCCATACATTTTTACAGGATTGATTATAATACTCTGGTACGTGATTGGCAAGATCTTGTTGCGCCAAAAGAGGTTACAGCGGTCCCGGTTCAGTCCCCTTCGCTCCCTGCCGCTATTGTAAAAACCTCTTGAGCACCCCTTTTTTCTTTGACTTGTCCTGCATCTCAGAGACCATCTGTTTGAGCTTTTCATTCTCAATTGACCGGTTACGCTTCTCCTCCTCACTCAATAGAAGCCCTCCCGGCAAAGGCGACCGGCATTCAGGACAGATTCCCGAGGTCCGGGAATAGATCGGTGCTGAACATGCAGGGCATTTTGGGATCATTGCGCAAGTTCCATAAGGATTCCACGGCTGATATATAATAGTACCTATGCGGGGAGAAAATATCAAGGTTGCAGGCAATGGAAGCCAATGGGTTGCCTTGCCCTGATCGTGACACCCTGAGGCTCACGCTGAGTCCGGCGCATCTGTCCGGCCGTTTTATTGAGCCAGGGTGAAACCTGCCTTTTCGAGCTTGCTGTTTCCATCACGGTCCCTGCCCTGGAACACGGCCAAATAGCAGCCTGCTGATGATTTCCAGCCAATGGTTTTATTCCGGGCGGCAGCATCCGACAGCCAGGAGGTCGATGCAACGCACCGGCCGCGCATGTCGAAAACCTTCATCATCATATCACCAGTCCAGCCCGCAGGACATAAAACGGTGAGCCCGGAATGCTGCGGCAGTACGGAAAACGACTCCGGCAGCGGATTGAGCTTACGCTGGTCATAGTCGATCTTCACCGGGCCGTCGCCGATGGTGAAGGTCATTTCAACGCCAATACGGCTGATATTGCCGATAAACAGGCCTGAGTTTGATCCGTCCCACCAGTGGGCGTCAGGCGCTGTCTGGTCATTGAACACGGTTTCATACCCTGCATGATACAGGTCGCCGTCGCCTTCTCTGGCATTGTTCTCAAGGTGGAACTGGTTGTCCGCCTGCTCGACCGATACCAGGTAGTGCTGTTCGGGCGTCATCTGCTCGTTGTTGTTCGAGCCGCGAGCGTCGACATGCCAGATAATAAGACCCGAGTCCGGCGTCCGGTTGAGCCGACCTGCCCGGTACCGGCTTTCGATATAGAAAAACTCGTTCGTATTGCTGACGTTCCTGTACACAAAACAGGTATAGGAGTTGGCGACATGGCGAAACAGCGTACCGGTCGGAGCGTTGGTAATATCGACCGGTTCGTCCCATCCGATGCGCGACCTCAGATAGCCGTTGGGAATGACGCCTCCGGACGACATCATATCGTATGAGCCGCATCCGCGTGATTCGCCGCCATAGTCATAAAGGTCTGGCCACCGGCACACCATGTGACCGTTTTCATGCTGAATCGTTCCGGTCGAAACACCGGTCCCCAAACCGCTCATCTGGTAACGGCTAACCCTGACTCCCTCGGCGGTAGTCACAGCGGTCATTGATCCGGAATGGGGCCAGAGTCCCTTGGCCCAGCCAGCCGTGCACCTTCCCGCATAGAGAATATTGACCGCTAGTACGGTGTTGTTGGACGCTGTCACCTGGGAAAAATCCACCTGCGGATCAATCCCAAGGATCGCTTCTCTCGCAAGTTCCCGGGCGCGGCCGCTGGCATCCGGATCGTCGAAATATGCCATGGTATTTGATGCACGGTAGTAGCCAGCGATAATATTTGTATAGGTCAGCTTTTCACTCGACACTTCATAGAAAAAGTCCCGCACCGAGGACATAGAACCGCGATAATTTACGAAATTCATCACGCTGTCGATCCGTTCCTTGGGGATAGTGGCGACATTGTCTGAAAAATCAATCAAGACCGTCAGGCCGACGATATTGCCGACAACGTCGGAACTGCTCGAGGAGCTGTACTCCATGGTTTCAGGGGCCGCTTCCAATTCCGCTTTTTTCGCCAGGGCCATTGCGCGCCGTTTTGCCGGCAGCCGGTCAATGCTTTTTACAAGCGTTGCCGGCGGTTTGCGGCTCATTCCATTACGATAGATAAGACCCGACGGAACAAGGTCGCCGTCAGACGTCTGCTTGGCATAACAGATCCACCCCTTTGCGTTACGCACTAGAGTATAGCCGTCAGGGGTCTCGGCGCGCTGGTAATACTCGTCGCCCCATACCTTGACAGAGACAAGCGAGCCGTCGGGCTGTTTGAGTTGCCAGTCGTCGCCGTTGTGCGGCGCCGCGAACAGGGCCGCCGCAAAGAGCAGACAGGTACCCACGACATATTTGAGATTGTTACGCATACCCTCTCCCTTCCCCGGGATTTTGTTTTGGGGTGTTATCGTTCATTCCTTGATTGCATCCGCCACTCCGGCTGAAGCGGTTAATCGCCTGGATGGTTGATTGCCGCCTTCTTTTATGCGTGCTTCAGGATAAAAACGCCCCAGGTGTCAATAAATAATATAAACCTGATTTGCAGGTATTACCATGCTTTTTATACAGCGTATCAGCCCGCTTTGACGAGGCGGTCAATGACATACACCTCGCTGAAAAGCTCGAGGTCCATGGCAGGCGGGCTGGTTCTGGCGTAGGTAATGCCCTTTCTGGAAAGAACCGGAATAACCCTGAGCGTCCGTATGCTCCGGCTTTTCTGAATGACCGGCAGCGAAGCGTCGGCGGCAATAATGACGGCCGACTCGTCTGGACGTGACCGTTCCAGTTCGCTTGTCGAGGGGATAATGGAAGGGTACATATGAACATTGCGGAAAACCTGCAGCAGTGAAGGCATGTCCTGGATCCCCTCCCTGAGCAGGACGATCTCCTCCTTTTTCCCGGCAGCCTTGCCGGTCTCCTCCTGCCCGTACTGGGGAAACGTGATCGCCACCTGGACGCCGTGCGCACTGTTGCCGAGATCGTTCTTCGTGTATGCGGAGATGTGTCCGCCGTGGCTCTCAACCACCGCCCTGCTGATCGACATGCCGAGGCCCGTGCCCTGCTGTCCCTTCTTCGTCGTGTAAAACGCCTTGAAAATCTCGCTGATCTGGTCTGCCGGGCACCCGGTGCCGTTGTCGGTGATCGCGATCAGGAGCACGGACCCGGTCGACCGCACGGCAATGTCAACGGCGGTCGCCTCCGCCTCAAAGGAGTTTTTCAGAATGTTGACGAACACGTGCTCGAGCTTGCCCCATTCCCCGTGAATGGTATGCCGGTCGTCGTCGCTCCGGATGGTGATCGACTGTTTTCGCTCAGGGAAATAGCTGGCGATGCACTGTCGCAGCAGGGGTACGACGGTCAGCATCTCCTTTTCCTTGATGATGCGGGCCCGCGAGAGCTGCAGGATATCCATGCTGAAGCTCTGCAGCTCCTGTACCGTGCGCTTGATGATGTCGATCTCCTGTTTTCCCTCGTCAGACAGGCTTTCACTGATCTGGAGAAGTTCAACGGAACCGAATATCCGGCACAGATAGTTTTTTATCTCATGGTTGATGATCGAGGCCGACTCGCCGATCTGGCGCAGCGTGCTTGCCTCCTCCATCTCCCTGAGCGCGGTCCCAAGCTGTTCATACGCCTTTCGGCGGTCGTTTACCAGCATGAGCAGCCGCTCGGTGAAGATCAGGAACGTCATGAGGCCAAAGGCGAAAATACCCAGGATGAAAAAGCTGTGAAAAAAGACCGCAAACGACTGGTTGGTCGCTTTTACCATGAGATCGATGAGACCGAACGAGCAGAGCAACGAGAAACCGATCAAATGATAAAAAAGAATCCGCCGTTCGTTGCCGATGGTACCCTTGAGCCTCGCCGCAATCAAAAAGATGACGAAGCATCCGGTTGCCGCGAAACAGGGCAGAAACAGAAAGTGATAGAGCGGGCCGCGGACGATCGCGCCGTCCGCGGCCCGCAGCGAGGCGTCCGAAAACAGCACCACGGAAAAAAAGACGACGAACACGTTGACGACAAGATGCAGGTAGGTTGTCCTGGACTTGAGGAAGTTTTTCAGATACCAGAGCACGAGCGGCAGGAGCAGGACGGTCAGGATATGCTGCACGCGGATCCAGAGCAGTGTCTCGCCGGCGGCGTGCGAACGCGGCAGGACCCAGATGTCGATGGCCGGAATCAGCCCGAATAGAACGAGTGCGATTCCAAAAAAAAGGAACACGCGGTCCAGTTTCACATAGCTTTCTACAACGATATAGAACATGCCGCCGATGATCAGAAGCGAAAGGAGGAGCTGCAAGGTGAAATCAATCATAGTGCGCCGTCGTTTTGGTACCGCATGCGGAACCGTCGCTCGTTGGAATGGGGCTGACGTTCGTGTATTGTTATTTTAAATCAACGGGCAAACAAATTCAATCATGGCAATAAAATGGCACCATCGCCCGCCCATCAACCGGTTCGGTACGCACCCGTCTCCGGCATGTATTTTTCTTCTATTGTGTTGCATATTTTTTCCGATGGCATATAATTTCTGAATAGGATACCCGTTACGCTATGGATTTTACTGCACAGGTAAAAGCGTCCCTTTATGCCGGTATCATCGGTGATGCGCTCGGCGTTCCCGTGGAATCGCTTTCCCGCAAGGAGCTGTCATTGCGCGCCGTAAAGAACATGCTCGGGTACGGCCGGTACAACCTTCCCGCAGGCACCTGGTCCGACGACACCTCCATGATCCTGTGCACCATGGACGTGCTGTGCAACGGCTATGATCTCGATACCATGGCCGCCACATTCAGGGAATGGCTCTTTAAAGGCGAATGGACGCCGTACGGATACGCATTCGACGTGGGCCTGACCACCTATATGGCCCTGGATGCGCTCTCACACGACGTCACGGCCCGCGATTCGGGCAGGACCACCGAAGACGACAACGGCAACGGTTCCCTGATGCGCATGCTGCCTGCCGCGCTCTGGTTTCACGGGCAGGATACTGAAACGTATCTGACGCGCATCCATGAGCTGTCGGCCATCACCCACGCACACCCGCGCTCGCTTGTCGGGTGCGGCATCTATGCGATGCTGGTCCGCGAATTGCTGACAAACAACGACAAGAGCGCCGCGGTCAGGACCGCTGCCCGGAATGCGTACTCGTTTTACCGCGAGCGTGATGCGTTCAAAGGCGAACTCAACCATTTTTCACGGATTTTTTCGGGCACGGTGCCTTCGCTTGATGAGTCGGCGATCAACTCGTCCGGATACATCGTGGACACGCTTGAGGCGAGTATCTGGTGCCTCCTGCGCTACGACGACACCAAATCGATCATTATCGCTGCGGTAAACCTCGGTATCGACACCGACACCACCGGTTCAATCGCCGGGGGCCTGGCCGGACTCGTCTATGGCTTGGGCAGCATTCCGGACGAATGGCTGCATACCCTGGCGCGCAAAAGGGATATCGATACCCTGGTGGAGCGTTTTTCATCAAAGATCCCGTCCGCCGGAAACACCGGCCGGCAACCTAATGATTGACACTTGCAAGGAAAAACCGAGCCTATGAAACCAACGCACGTACGCGACTATGACCTGCTCGTCATCGGCGAGTGCTTCGTCGAATTCGGGTGTGACGGCGATGTCTGCCTCTGCGATTCCTATGAAAAGGACATCGGCGGGGCCGACCTGGTGGTGGCGGCAACAGCGGCCCGACTTGGATCGGGCGTTTCTCTCATCTCGGCGATCGGTCGCGATCCGTTCCACACCCTGATCAGGGAACGGCTGCTTGCCCAGGGGATCAACATCGACCACGTCATCACCAGCCACGGTTACAATGGCATCTATTTTACCAGCTCCCGGTTCCCGGAACAACGGGAATACCTGGTCCACCGGCCGGGCAATGTCGCCGAATCGATTACCCCGGCGCTCATCTATGACGATCTGATCGACAATTGCAAGATCGTCTACGCGTCGAGCGAACTGCAGTCGGTGTCACGCTCCTCGCGACACGCCATTTTCAAGGCGTTCAATCTCGCGCACAGCAACAAAACAATGGTGGCGTATGAACCCAATCTGCGGCTGCAGCGGTGGTCCATGGACGACGCCAAAGAGGGGCTCTGGAGCGTGCTGCCGCTCATCGACGTCATTTTCCCGTCGGCACCCGACGAGTCAAAGGCGCTGTTCGGGTACGAACGTCCTACCGATGTTATCGGCTTTCTCTGGGACAGAGGGGTATCAATGGTAGTGGTAAAGACCGGGGCAAACGGCTGTATCGTGGGTTATGACGGCAAGATCGAGGAGTTCCCTCAGGCGGTATCAACCGAACAGGTGACCTCGGTGACGCTTATCGGCAGCGCCTTTGCCGGCGGGTTCCTGCACTCGGTCGCCCGCGGACATGATCCTTTTACCGCCGCCGGTTTTGCCAATTCCGTCGCGCTGTTCAAGGGCATAAAGGGGCGCGGCATCAGCGCACTTCCGACGGCCGCAGACCTGAAACCATGAGCGGGCAACGCTGGTTCATCGCCCTGTCGCCGGACGGTGCGGCCCGTTCGGTAAGCATGCATATCGCGCGGGCGTTTTCTCTGGATCTGCAAGAGCGGTGCAAGACCTTCGATACCTTCACGTACCGCCAGGCCTTTTCCACGATGCTGGTGCAGCATGACGACAATTGTATCGCCGACCTCCTCAACCAGTCGCTTATCGTTTCATGCCTTGATTTTAAAGCAACGCACCTCCTCGTCACCGCGCTCGCGCCGGTGACGCTGTTTACCCTGAACCTTGTCCGCGCCTACGGGATCACGACGGTCCATTGGTTGTACGAAGATTTCCGGCGTGCGCGATACTGGAACGACGTACTATCGGGATACGACCATTTTTGCGCGATCCAGCACGGCCCCTTGGAGGTCCTCTGCAAACAGCACGGTCGGCGGTTCCATTTTTTCCCCACTGCCTGCTGCGGCGCGGAGTTGCACACCGCTCCGGGCGTGAGGACGACCGACATCACGTTTATCGGCATACCGAGCGTATACCGGATCGCGGTCCTGGAAAAACTCGCGGCAACGGGACGCTCGCTCCTGATCGCCGGGTCCGGATGGAAAAACTACCGCGGCCCCCTTGAACCATCAATCGTCAAAAGCGAATGGGTCGACACGGCAGCGGCCTATGATCTTTTACAGAAGGCAAAAATCGGGATCAATCTATCGGTCGAGGAGCCTTTGGAACCCGAACATGCGCACGTGAGTCCGCGCGTCTATGATGTGCTTGCGGCCGGATGCGTGCTCGTCACCGAACAGGTCCCGCTGCTTGCCGAATTCCTGCCTGACTGCACCTGCCACACGTTCGACGGTATCGACCGTGTATGCGAAACGGTGAACGCGGTTCTGGCCGGGTATGACACCCTCGGATCACGCATCGACGCCAACAGGAAAACGGTGCTGAGCAATCATACGTACCGGAAACGGCGCGAACAGCTTGCCGCTCTTGTCGGCGGCGGCTGATGCCGCGAGCACGGCATAAAAAAAGCCTCATTTCCGCCCGGCCCGCGGGGGCGGATTATTCTTCTTCGTAGAATTCAAACGGGTATTTTATGTCCAGCCTCCCGACCGAATCCGGCACGGCCCGGAATTTCCACGAGCAAATCCTGTCGGTTATCGACTCTTCAAATGTCTGGTCACCCATAGTGGACTGCAGGACTCTGGCGGTCGCCACCCTTCCATCCGGCTGGATTGAAATCTGCACCAGCATCTTGCCGGACAGCTTTATCCCGCTGCGCAGCCGCTTGTTATAGATGTATTTAAGCTCGTTTGCATAGCCGTCGATCGCCTCCTTGAGAACGCTCGGCCGCCGGTACGGATTCTGCATCACGGCCTGCCACCGCTCCAGCGCCTTCATTTCCGCCTTTCCGACGGCACCCTTTTCGATGAGCGTCGTGCGTATGCTGTCGAGTTTTTTCTGCTGTTCCGCGGCGCTTTTTTCGCCGGTCAGATCCAGGTCGCCGATGTTGAGAATCGCGTTGAGCAGGCTGTCGCGTATTGGCTGCTGCTGCGCGCTGCCGTCGTCCCTCATGAGTTCCTTGCGCAGCGAACTCTGCGACACCAGCTGGGCATACTGCTGCACGTTATCAAAAAATTTCTGGTCCTGATACGCATCCAGCTGGCGCTTTGCCTCTTGGGTGATGTTTTTCTGCTGTTCGTAAAACGAGCCGATCATGAGCAGCCGGCGGTTTGCCTTCTTCGCCCACTGTTTTGTTTTGTCAATCTTAATGACCGTGCGGTACTCGTCAACCGCCTCCTCGGTTTCGCCCAGCTCCTCGTGGGAACGCCCCTTGAAATAGCGGGCTTCACTGGATTCCGCCACCGGCACGTCGCGTTCCAGGAACAGCGAGTAATTCCTGATTGCGTTGCGAAAATCCATCACCAGGTAAAACTGGCGCGCCTTTTCAAGTTCCGGCATCTTTTTTTGTTCCAGCTGCGTCCTGCTGCGTTCCATCGATTGGATGAAATCAAGGAGCTTCCAGGCAAGTACGCCGGCGTCCGTATTCGGATACAGGCTGATCACCTGCTCGTAAATCAATTTGGCGTCCCCGTAGTTGCCCAGCATCGAAATACAGAAGGCCTTATGCACCATGACTGCCGATTTTATTTCCGGAACCACGCCCCCGGTCTTAAGCACATCCTCGTAAATTTTGAGCGCCTCGTGATATTTTCTGTTGCGCTCCCAGAAATACCCTATTTCAAGCACGCTGTAAATCTTGTCGTCTTCCGTGGGTTGAATGATCGGCTTCCCTAAAAGCAGCCTGATCCCGTTTACCACGTATTGTATGGGTACCAGATAGAGACGATAATTGAGGGTATGCCTTCTGTTTTTATCGTCCTCCCGGGAGGTCAAAGCCTGGATGCGCGCCTCCAGCTGGAAATTCGACATATTGTCCTCGCCCTCGGTCATCCGGCGTTTGATGAGTTCGTATTTCGCGACGATCCCCAGGGTGTTCGACGCATCCTCCTGGGAGCTGATGGCGCCAAGCAGGTATCTGATCTCCTCAAACCTGATATCGACCAGGCCGAAATTGTACAGCACAATAAGGCTGAGGAAAAAAACGACCAGAAATGTATGGAAAAACGTTTTCATA
>JAFGDP010000065.1 GCA_016932075.1 Chitinispirillaceae bacterium
GCCGGACCGCTCTTTTCCGGGTGAAACTGCGTGCCGATCAGGTTCCGGTCGCCGATGATCGCCGCGAACGTCAGCTCATAGTCGCACGTGGCAATGACTGCGTCATCGGAGGAGGGAAGGGGATAGTACGAATGCACGAAGTAAAACTCGTCGCCCGGTTTCACCTCGCAAAGGATCGGGTGCGGTTTGCGAATGGTAATGCCGTCCCATCCCATGTGCGGGACCTTGAGCCCGGGATCTGAAAGGGAAAATCGGGGCACCGTGCCCTCGATCAGCCCCAGGCAGGGCGTGTCGCCCTCATCCGAGCGCGACAGTATGATCTGGGTGCCCAGACAGATGCCAAGGATCGGTGTTCCCGCGTCAAACGCCTGCCGAAGCATGCGGTCAAGGCCGCGCTCCCTGAGCACCTTCATGGCCGCGGCGGCATGACCAACGCCCGGAAAAACGATCCGCCCGGCCCTGGCGATCGCTGTCGGATCATACGTGATCGTTGAGGCGATCCCGAGAAAGTCGAGCGCGCGTTTGACCGAGGTCAAGTTGCCGGCGTTGTAGTCGATAATGGCGATCATGCTAGCAGGTCTCCTCCGGAGTATTCAAAAATAGCATTGTGCCGGTGTCATACGGACAGCGGCGTGCCCGCTTTTTCCCTTTTTCTTAACGGGCGACTGGGTCAGTCGCCCCAAACGGGATCTCGCCTCACCCCCGGCCCCTCTCCAGAAGCGTGGAGAGGGGAGGCAGTGAATAATGCTTATGCTGCGGCGTTCATCTGTACAGGCTGGTGTTTTACGTTGCGGCGGTGGAGTATGTCCATGTTATACCTGCCTGCCGCGAGCGGGTCATCGGCGTGGAGCGCGTGGCCCTCGTTATTGATCATTTTCAGGCCGGTGTAGAGCAGGCCCTTGGTATGGTAAAAATCCCGTATTGTTTCAGGCAGCTCCCTCCACCGTTTGACTTCCTGCTCGGCGTCGGATGCGCGCAATTCTTTTTCAAGGGTTGTACCCTGTTCGAGCAGGTCCGTGACCCCTTTGCCCGGGATTTTCGCGAGGTTTTCCTCAAGCAGCCGTACCATTTCAGATATCTGCACCTGCAGCTCGGGCATGGTCCTGGCCTTTGATATTTTCAAGAGCCCGTCAGGCATCGATTTTCCCATTTCAAGCGCGTTGGCCGCCAGCCTGAACACGGTTAACGAGGGATGCAACCGATTTTCCACGTAGGTCGTACAGGTGAATTGACACAGACGATTTTTGAGCAAGAGTATAAGACTCTTTCCGCATCATACAACCTCCCGATGTTCATGGCTAGTAACAGGCAAAAAAAATGCTTTGTACCCTGCTCCCGGAGGTACTTGCGTGTACCGGCCGGTCTTGCATGAATTATTTTTGAAATCCGCAAGGGGAGGCGCGACCTATCCCGTCCGCAGGCAAGGGTCGCATGGCACGGCACAAAGAGGGGTGCAGTGTATACGGGTGACATTCATCGCAAACCACATTCAAAGCATTTTTCACTTTCCTGGAACCGCGGCACGCCATGAAGAAAATGAAAGCGCTTGTCAAGGCACGCCCCGTCGTCGGGCTCGAACTGCAGACGGTCCCGGTCCCGGAGGTCGGCATCAACGACGTTCTCATCAAAATCCTCAAGACGTCCATCTGCGGCACCGACGTCCATATTTACGAATGGAACGACTGGGCCCAGCGCACCATCAGGACGCCCATGGTCATCGGCCATGAGTTCGTGGGCGTGGTGGAACGAATCGGCGCCAACGTGCACGATTTCAAGAAGGGCGATCTGGTGAGCGGCGAGGGGCATATCACCTGCGGCCGCTGCCGCAACTGCATGGCGGGCCGGCGCCACCTGTGCAACCATACCCGGGGCGTCGGCGTGAACCGCAACGGCGCGTTCGCCGAATATCTTTCCATTCCCATGAACAACGTCTGGTACTGCAATCCCAAGATTCCACTCGACGTCATTTCGTGCTTCGACCCGCTCGGCAACGCCACGCACACGGCCCTCTCCTTCAACGTGCTGGGCGAGGACGTGCTCATCACCGGCGCCGGGCCGATTGGCTGCATGGCGGTCGGCATTGCCAAACACTGCGGCGCGCGCCACGTGGTGATCACCGACGTCAACCCGTACCGCCTGAAGATCGCGAAAAAAATGGGCGCCACGGTGGCGCTCGACGTCCGCAGCGGGAACCTCGACGGCACCATGAAGAAGCTCGGCATGAAGGAGGGGTTCGACGTGGGCATGGAGATGTCGGGCAACCCGGCCGCGTTCGCCGACATGCTCCGCACCATGTGCCACGGCGGCAAGATAGCGCTGCTCGGCATCCAGTCCGGCCCGTCCCCCATCAACTGGGACTACGTGGTGTTCAACATGCTGACCATCAAGGGCATTTACGGCCGGGAAATGTTCGAGACCTGGTACAAGATGACCATGATGATAGAAAGCGGCCTCGACATCGGGCCGGTCATCACGCACCGGTTCGATTACGGCGATTTCCTGGAGGGGTTCGAGGTCATGTGCTCGGGAAGGTCGGGCAAGGTCGTGCTGAACTGGGAGAATGTATGAAATAAAAAATTCATGAGCTCACCGCAGAGACGCGGAGATCGCAGAGGATGAAGGAGCAGAAAAGGATAGGTTTTGTCGGAGAAGTTTTTATGTATCCTGTTTACCTTCATTTTGCATTTCTTTCTCCGCGTACTCTGCGTCTCTGCGGTGAAATACTTGTTTTTATTTTTATCAGACACCGGAGGGTACCATGGCACTGAATAAACTGGCGGCCGCCCTTGATAAAGAGTTGCAGCAGCTCCGTGGCGAGGGCAGGGCAAAGGGCAAAGAAGACATCATCGTGGGCGTTAAAAAGCCGCAGGGAGACAAGGGTCCGCGGTACCTCCTCAAGGGAAAGGGCGACAAGGAGTATATCCGGTTCAACTCAAATTCCTATCTGGGCATGTCGCTCGATCCGTCGGCCATCGCCGCCGAGGAGAAGGCGGTGCATGCCTTTGGGGTTGGCCCCGGGGCGGTGCGGTTCATCAACGGAACGTTCGAGGCCCACCGCGATCTCGAAAAAAGGCTCGCGCAATTCCACGGCTTCGAGGACGCGGTCATTTTCAGCTGCGCCTACGCGACCATGATCGGCGTGTTCAACTCGCTCACCTCGGCCGAGACCGTCATCATTTCGGACGAACTGAACCATAACTGCATCATCAACGCCATGAAGCTCTCCCGGCCCAAGGAGAAGATGATTTACAAGCACAACAACATGCAGGTCCTCGAACAGCAGATCAAGTCGTGCGTCGGCATATGCAGCCGCGTGCTCATCGTCACGGACGGCATCTTCAGCATGCGGGGCGACTTCGCGCCGCTCGATGTCATCTGCGGGCTCGCGGAAAAGTACGACGCCTCGTTCCCGGAAAACATCGTGATCATGGTCGACGACTCGCACGGCGTGGGCGCGTTCGGCGAGACCGGCCGGGGCACGCTTGAGCGCACCAACGCCAGGGGCGTGGACGTCCTCATCGGCACGCTGGGCAAGGCCTTCGGCGTGAATGGCGGCTATGTGGTGACCAGCCTGGCGCTCACCCGCTACATCCGCGAAAAGGCAATCACCTACATCTATTCCAACCCCATCACCGTGGGCGAAGCGGCCGCGTGCGGCGCGGTCCTTGACTTCATCGACAGCCCGCGGGGCAGGGAGCGGCTGCAGCACGTGCGCACCCTGGCAAAGCGGTTCGCCGACGGCTGCATAAAACTGGGTTTTGAAATCATCGAGAGCGGGCACCCCATCGTGCCGCTCATGATACGCGACACGAAAAAGACGTCGGAGCTGGTCGCCTTTTTCAAGGAGCACGGCGTCCTCACCACGGGCCTGAACTTCCCGGTGGTGCCGAACGGCGACCAGACCATCCGCTGCCAGGTGAACGGCAGCCACACGGCCGCGGACATCGACGACGTGCTTTCCGTGCTGAAAAAATACCGGGAGACGAAGACGGCGTAGATTGGGCAATTATCACAGAGGGCCTGCATTCAGCATACCATCCTTAGACAGGCTCAGGATGACGTCGCATGTGCCTGAAAAAAACTGATAGGTAATTGTTTTTTTTCCGGAGCGGGCTGGTATCCTGTAATGCTGCAACTGCATACGACATGATCTGTCCTCTGAAGGGTAAAACCAGAGAGACAGTACAAATCGTATGCCGGAAAATGCAGAAACGTCACATTAGCAACCATAGCAACAACTAACAACGAATGGAACGGCTCTGCACTACTTTGCAGAAAATCGCTTAATCGCAGCAGAAACAACTTGTGGTCGCAAAGCTGCAACACAGCACCTTAAAACCGATCGCTGTACTTGGTGTTTACCGGAGCGTATCTTAAAGGCAGGAAAAGCCAAGGTATTCAAGAAAATCGCGCCTAACAATCTGCTCAACCGGACTGCAAACTGCCGCAGCCGGTTAGCAGTGTGTTAGACCTATTAAGCCAGGAGACTTTTTAAAACTGTTGGAGGCATAGTAGGAGCGCAATATCCTTACGTATTCCGAACTCCATTCATTCGCGGGTAAAGAACTTGGCGGAATACGACGGCGTTTCAGTAAACCAATTTATCACAGTTGCCATCACGGAAAAACTTTCTGTTATGAATGCTGCTGAATATTTTAGCGAAAAGGCCAGCAAAGGCAGCAGGGATAAATTCGATCAGGTTCTTTCAAAGGTTTCAAAGAGAGAGCCGCTTGAATATGATAAAAAATGAAAAAGCCCGCCGCCAAGAAATAGGGGAAGGGGCGCAAGCAAATCCGCCAACAGCGGTATGGGCGCTGCGGCCGGAAACCCGGCCTTGGCCTCCGGCAATTACCCGGTTCTACGCCTCCGTCACCGTCTTCGCTTCGCTCACGGTATCATGTAGGCGCTCCGGACAACTTCACCATACCGCGAGACGTTGGCGCAATTAATCCGGCAATATATTTTGCTTGAAAGCGCCAGGTCGACGCCACTGACCGCCGCGGAATAACGCATGGAATACAACTTTTTCAGGAGGACGCAATGAAACCACGGGGACCGTTGATGATCGAGCACCGGTTGATAGAAAAAATGCTGAAGATCGCGGGCAGGGAATTGGATGTGATGAGGAAGGAAAAGACCGTTGATCCGGTTTTTATTGATACGCTTGTTGATTTTATAAGGACCTATGCCGACCGCACCCATCATGGCAAGGAGGAGGATATTCTTTTCAGGGAATTGGAAAAGAAAACGCTCAATGACAGGGATAAGGATGGCATGCGGGAGTTGATCGATGAACATATATCGGCCAGGAAGGCCGTGAAAGAGCTGGTCGCAGCAAAAACCAGATATGCGGACGGCGATTCAGGCAGTATTGACGGCATCATTGAGAAACTGGACTACCTGATCAAGTTTTATCCCGAGCATATCCGGAAAGAGGACAAGGTGTTTTTTCCTGACACGGAGAAATACTTTTCGGATGAAGAATTGGATGCAATGCTCGGTGATTTCTGGGAATTTGACAGAAAAATGATTCATGAAAAATACACCCGGTTATATGAATCATTATCGGAAAAATACTGACGGGTTTTGCGCGGCGCCCTTTCCTTTTTATCGGCTTCCGCGGCGGAAGAAGGACTGCATCTTTCTGATTGACTTTGCGCCCTTTCACTGCTTATATTTTGTGTCTTTTTAAGGGTATTGCTCTTCGTAGCATGTCTGTTTTTTATTTCGGGCTCCGCTGATCTATTTAATGGGTGTCCGAAAAGTCTCCGTTTTATAAGGTCACACCGGTGACCTGTGGTGAGATTGTCGAACCAAAGCCAGTATCCAGGAACGTGCATCAGCATCGAAAGCCTGGATTCCGGATCAGGGTCCGGAATGACGCCTGACGGATAAATGGTTTTCGGACAGAAACTATTTAGAAAGGACCGGTACGCGTATGCCGCACATCGATGTAGGCGCCATTGATTATGCCATTATGGCGATTTACGTAGTGTTCGTTCTGGGGATCGGCTGGGTGCTCAAGAACCGCATGAAATCCAGCGAGGATTTTCTTACGTCGAAGAGATCGATTCCCGCGTGGATCACGGGTCTTGCGTTCATTTCCACCAACCTTGGCGCGCTTGAGGTGATCGGCATGGGTGCCTCGGGCGCGAAATACGGAATTGCCACCTGCCACTTTTACTGGGTAGGCGCCATTCCTGCCATGGTGTTTCTCGGCGTGTTCATGATGCCGTTTTACTACGGATCAAAGGCGCGCTCCGTGCCTGAATACCTGAAGCTGCGGTTTGATGAGAAGACACGCGGTTTCAATGCGTTCTCCTTTGCGATCATGACGATCTTCGCCTCGGGCATCTCCATGTTCGCCATGGCAAAGCTCATGCAGGTGCTTTTAGGGTGGGACTTTAACGCGAGCCTGATCGTGTCGGCGATCATCGTTCTCATATACACGTTTCTCGGCGGCCTCACCTCGGCCATTTACAACGAGGTGCTGCAGTTTTTCCTGATCGTAGCAGGGTTCGTTCCCCTCGTGTTCCTCGGGCTCAAGGACGCGGGCGGATGGGCCGGGGTGCAGGAACGGTTGCAGCTCGTGGCAACGAATGCCGGTTTTGCTCCTGACGCGTGGACCAGGAGCTGGGCCCACATGGGGTCGCCCTCCACCAACCCGATGGGTATCGAGTGGTTCGGTCTGATCATGGGGCTCGGGTTCGTTCTTTCGTTCGGGTACTGGTGCACCAACTTTCTGGTGGTGCAGCGCGCCATGGCCGCGAAAACCATGTCTGCTGCGCGCAATACCCCGCTCATCGGCGCCATTCCCAAAATGTTCATTCCGATCCTGGTCATATTGCCGGGCATGATCGCCATAGGGCTTACGGCCCACAGCGGCACGAGCGGGTTCCAGTTGCCGACACTTGCTGACGGTACCTATGATTACAACAACACCATCCCGCTCATGCTCGGCCATTATCTCCCGTCCGGCGTGCTTGGGCTCGGTCTTACTGCGCTCATGGCGTCGTTCATGTCCGGCATGGCCGGCAACGTGACCGCGTTCAATACGGTCTGGACCTATGATATTTATCAGAGTTACATCCGGCCCGGCCAGCCGGACAAGCACTATCTGACCATGGGAAAGTATGCGACCGTTTTCGGCACCATCGTGAGCATGGGCGCGGCGTACGTGGCGGCGAATTTCAACAATATCATGGATTTCCTGCAGCTCATCTTTGCCTTTGTTAACGCACCGCTGTTCGCCACGTTCCTTCTGGGCATGTTCTGGAAGCGGGCCACGGGTCATGGCGCGTTCATCGGCCTTGTCTGCGGAACGCTCGCAGCCGCGCTCCACCACGGCCTTACCCTGCCGGCAGGCGCTGCTGCGGGCATAAAGGGCGGATGGCTGGGCGCGGTGTTTCACACCTATCCCAGTGAAATGGCCCAGAATTTCTGGGCTGCAACGTTCGCGTGGACCGGCTGTTTCCTCATTACCATTATTATTTCCATGATTACCAGGCGCACGAAGACCGACGAGGACCTCAAGGGGTTAGTCTATTCCTTGACGCCGAAAATCAAGGAGACGGCAGGGGTACCCTGGTATTCGCAGCCGGCAATTCTTGGTACCATAGTGCTGGTGAGCGCGTTCGTTCTCAACCTTATGTTCTGGTAAAAAGGGGGTTTTTTCATGGATACCGACATTCGTTTTCCCATCGGACTGCTCTTTACCATAGTGGGCGTCATAATAACCATTTTCGGATTTGCCACCAGCGGTGCGGAGATGTATCAGCACTCGCTTGGTATTAACATCAACATATGGTCCGGCATCTGCCTGACGGTATTCGGGGTCATCATGCTCGTCATGGCATTTATGGCGCAATCCAAAGACAAGGCGTCGGCCGGAACGTAATCGGTGGTCAACAGGCAATTCCTGCCTTGGGAGCAGGGGTAACCACCCCGCGCTCCCGCTTTTTTCAGCGGAAAATACGTTATTTTCACTGATAATCCGGACCGGTTGAATCTGTTGCCTGTATTTTACTATCTTACCTAAACATCAAAGATCATTACATCCAGAACCATTATCCTTGTCCACGCCCAAACAAAGGAGTCGTGATGCGTTTAAAGATACTGCTGTTGGCTGTAGCACTGGTGCTCATGAACTGCGCCGCATACAAGCAACTCAAGCCCAAACCCGGGCTTGAGAGCAAGGAAGCCGGATACATCGAACTGAAGAAGAAGGCCAAGAAGAATTTCTCGCTTAAAAAGGGCAAAAAATACTTTATCACCTTTCCCGGCCCGTCAGAAGACCACTTCTACCTGGTGGTCACGTCACCGCAGAAACAGAAGTTCGCTACGTCGCTGACCGACCGGCTTGAAAAGAAAAAGACCCCCGGCGCACTGATCGGGGACGAGACCTGGGGCCCTGAAACCATGAGCGTTTACCCGATCAACAAGAGCGTGCCTGCCTATTACCTTCTCATCGACAAGGTGTCGGAGAACCTCAAGGACCTGCCCATCAAGTACCGTTATACGCCCCAGTGGCGGTTCAAGTTCGAGGGCAAGCACGCCATCTACAAGGAAACGCTTGCAAAAAACCGCGTGGACCGGGGAGTGTACAACGCCATCGGGACCAGCCTGCATCTGGAGGATTTCAATTACACCTTGGTCATGGATACCGTGTCAAAGCACACGGCGGAGCTTGAAAAGCTTGAGAAGGAGCTGCGGGCGCTTGAAAGCATTTTCCCCTCCGACATGCTCAACTCCACGGACGTCGCGTATCTGAACTATAAGAAGCTCAAGAAGGAGCTTGACGAGGAGATCGCGTTCCAGACCGCCTATGTCAGCGTGCTCGGCTTTTTCCACCGGGAGTATCAGACCAGGAAAAATCCGTTCACGTTCCTCGGATTCACCGAGGACTTCATCGCCTACTTTTCAAAAAAGAAAGAGCTGCCCGACCATATTGTCAAAGAGAGCCAGACCTATCTTGAAAAGCGGCTCGCCGAACTGCCCGCTTTTTTCGATGAGCGGCTGAAGACCAAAGAGGACGCGGCACCGCTTGATACCAGCTATTTCCGTGTTGGCGCGAGAAACCTGCTCGACTCCCTGCACGCGGTTGCCGAAGTTGCCATGCCAAAGGAGCTGGCCGCAGTCGTGAAATTCATGACCGATTTCGACGCCAACGGCAACGCCATGCTTGGCATAAAGGATTCGCTCGCCGAACTGGCGAAGTTCGTCAAGGAGGGGCCGAGCCTGCCGCCGGACGACTTTTTCAAGAAGGTGAATGCCCGTGCCGCCGGGCTGGAACAGGTCATTCCCAAGGGCATCGACAAATCATACGGAAAATACCATGAGATGCCCTGCGCCAAGAAACTCAACGAAGCGATCGGCGCGTTCAACACCGAGGTGCTCAAGCAGATCGCCCAGTACCGCGAGGCCGAGCAGATGGTGGTCCAGTTGAACGTGCTCAAGGCGGGAAAGGATTACAGCGGCATGATCGGCATGCTCAAGGCCAAGCCGGAGCTCACCTTCCTTATCGAAAAATATCGCGGGCTCGACAAGATGTCGATCGACGCGCAGGTTGGCGCCATCAAGACCGCGCTCGGCAGCAATGCGTGGCGCGACGCAGAATCCGGCCTTAAAACACTGCACGCCGACCAGAATTTTCTCGATCCTGCCATGCTGCAGGTCAAGGAGGCGGCGGTCATGGATTACGAGGATTCGCTCTATTCCAAGGTTGAGCGGGTGACCAGACGGGCCGTGACCAAGTTCCTGGATGACAATGTGAACAAGTTCGAGGACATCGATTCGTTCTATACGGATTCGGTGTTCCTGCCCGTCTACGACATTACGTTCTCCTCGGGGTCGCGCAAGGAGCTTGTCCAGCGCAAGGCAACGCTGGTCGCCGATCTTGCCAAGATGAAGGAGAACGAGTTCCCGGCGCGGGCCGTCCAGCTGCTGTTCAAGGAGTTCGTCAAAAACCCGAATGACAACGGCGTGCTCAAGGCCCGTGCGATCGTTGCCCACGGCAATCATTACAAGGGCGAGGACGACGAGGTCAAGCGGCGGATCGCCGAGGCCGATCCGATGCGGGCCAAGTGGATCGTGGAGCCCAAAAAATACCGCCGTGTGCTCGTGGTCCCGGTCACCGACAACCGGAGAGGCACGAACAAATACGTGGTCCGGTTCAACGTGAAGATCAAGAAGGAGGAGGCGGTATTCCCGGTCTATGATGTCAACATCAAGCTGCCCAAGGAGGTGGCCCAAAACGCGGCGTCAACCCAGTGGTACGAGACCATCAAGCTCAACAAGAAGCTGTTGAAGAACGAGGGCAGGTTCACCATCACCGCGCCGACGGCGGAAAATGACTATGTGTGCCAGATGACGCCGGTCCAGATGAGCAAGGAAAAAACCAATGTTCTGGAGATCGTGTTCAAATACCCGGCGTTCAAGGTGGTGCAGGTCAGCGTCATGGTACAGAAACCAATTATCAAGAAGAACTGACAGGAGGAATGAATGAAAAAAACTATTCTTGGTATCGTTATCGGTCTTGTCGTCCTCGTCGGTGCCGGTGCGCTGTACTGGTTCGTGTTCAGAAAAGACCTTTCCGGGCAGATTATCATTCCTTATATTGCGCACCAGAAACCCAAGGTTGATCCGCACGTGCCGAGTTCGGTCCCCATATCAGACAAGCTTGACGAGGTGCTGTTTGACGGCCTGTTCAACGTGTCGGCTAGCCCGAGCGGCGTGATATACGAAAACGGCCTGGGTGAATTGATCGGCATGGATGAGAAAAACGTGGTGACCATCCGTCTCAAGCCCAACCGCAAGTGGCACTCCAGTTTCGGCGTCACCATGGAAAAGAAGGAGATCACGCTCTCGCCCAAGGAGGAGATCGCTTTTACGGCCGAGGACCTTAAATTCACGCTCAGCCGCATCCAGAAGCTGGGGAGCCTTTCGCCCGACTACATCCTGGTCTCGCAGGCGGTCCCGGATTTCAGCTTCAGCGGTCCGGATGAGAACGGCGAGATCAAGTTCCAGTTCAGGGGCGACCGCGTCTGGAGCGAGGACGACGTGAAGGAGATCCTGTCGTTCAAGGTGCTGCCTGCCAGTTCCGATATGGAAGCGCCGCAGTACACCACCGGTACCGGTCCGTATCTTCTGTGCGGCGAGTATGAGGACCAGATCTTTTTCAAGGACATGCCCGGCAGCGGCGCTGTCGTGCCGACCATTCTGCTGCGGCCGTTTATCGACAACAGCACCTATACCACCGAACTCAAGAACCGCAATATCAACACGCTGCTTTCAACGCCGTTCGGCGCGGTGTCGCCCATCCTTCGCGACACCGGCGACTATTTCTACAAATCGAGCATTGCCACCGCGTTTTTCGCGCTCTTTTTCAATACCGAGCGGCTCTCGCTGGAAAAACGCATGGCGGTCCGCAAACTGGTGAACAACAAGATGATCATGAACCGGTTTTTCAAGATTGGCACGCCGCAGCAGCGCCATATTGCGAACTACCGGGGAGCGGGTGATAATTATGACGAGTACCTCAATTTCAGCGTGTTTCCGACCACCACCTACTATGTTGAAGATGAGATCGTCAATCCGCCCAAGGAGCCGCTCGAGGGCGACATCTCGCTTCTCACCGATACGGTGCGGATCCAGACCTGTCTCAATTTCGGGTTCCGGGAGGAGCTTTCTGATCTGGTGGAGATCATGAATGATCCTGCCATGTTCCACGGCAAAATAAAGGCGACCGCGGTCTCCAACGAAGAGATCGCGAACGGCATGTACGACGCGGTGCTGGTCCCGACGACCGGGTACCGCTCGAACTTTCTGTTCGACTTGTACAATGTGTTCCTGCGCGAGCCTGATTTCAGCGCCTACAAGGTGTATCTGCAGACCAGCTTTGACCGCAAGGGAAAACAGGTCGTGAGCGAGCAGTCGTTTACCGCGGACAAGAACTTTTTCCGGCTTGACCTGGGCAAGGAAACGCCGGAACGGGCCGATCTGAAACAGCTGCTCGACTATCTGTTCCTGTTCATGTCCTCGCGTGAGATCGGCGACAAACAGCAGGGCGCCATACTCATCGACCAGCTCGAGTCCAAAATCTGCCTCGGCGCATGGCTCTTTTCGCTGCCGTCCCTCGCGTACATGAGCACGCAGTTCGACGCGGGCACCATTGACATGTACGGCATGGCGTCGCAATTGTCGACGATCGAGAAATGGCAGGAGGCGAAGAAGAAATAAGCTTTAAATAGTAAGATAGATTTAAAAGGGGGACGTGTCCCCCTGTCTTCGAATCCCGACAGTATGTCGGGATTCTTCGCCACCCCCTCTGTGCGGACTACCAATAGCGGTTGTCAAAAAACTCCTGCGCCCTCAGGTACCGTGAATAGCGAAGCGAAGCTTTTTCACTATGGAAGAAGAGATGGTTTTTAGCCTTGAATTTTGGTTTTTCAATCATCAATCTTCATGCTGCAATCTGCAATTGAAAGGGATGGTTCATGGCGTTGTGTTTTGGTTTTTGTTTTTCGCGTTAGGGCGGACAAAGGGTGTGCAAGAGCACCTGCCTGCCGTTCTTTGTAAAAAATCTTTTTTCCAAATAAGGCCTTTAGGCGCCGAGACTTCGGCAGGCAGGCAGTGCAGCCGAGC
>JAFGDP010000066.1 GCA_016932075.1 Chitinispirillaceae bacterium
ACTGCGGCACATTTGTGCCTGGTGCGCGACAGACTAATGGCTTCTCTCTGTTCAGCCATTACCTTCCGTCGCCCCTGGCGCGAAAACAGCCTTCTATTATCGCTTATCCCTCACGTAAGACGAACAATCCCACCCCTAAATGACCAGATCTTGCGAAGATTGTAAATAGTGCAGGCACGTGCGTGAAATGGCTGGTAGTGCAGTATAATGCATTGATTTGATAAAGGATAAGCTTTTTTAAGCCCAGGAAAAGGGTATCCTGATTCGCTTTTTATCCATACAACAGCGAAACTTGTTATTTTTCAATAAATTATCAGTTCAAAGCGCAAAATCCTCTGTTCTTCAATCAAAAACAATGTTAATCTTCCTGAAATTCCCGGATTTTAATCAATGATAATCGTCCGCAGGTCCGGAAAGTTGGTTTTTGGAACAAAAACATAGCTCTCAAGCGTGGATTGCAGTTTTTAGGATCCTATTTTATCGTTCGCACAGACAGATTCCTCTATTCTAGAATTAGTTTGGGTGTTCGGAAAAACTTGGGAGCTCATTCTAATTTTAAAATGGTTACCCGACAACTCCCGGACACCCATTCCAATTTTAAAATGGCTGTCCAACAACTCCCGGACACCCATTCTAATTTTAAAATGGCTACCCGACAACTCCCGGACACCCATTCCAATTTTAAAATGGCTTCCCGAGAGTTTGCGGGGACAAAATCTAGTTTTTTTTGGGGCTGTTACGTTCCATTAAATGGATGTAAGGTCTTTAAATGGGTTTAAACCGGTTTAATAATAAAAGAAATGAACCATTACAAAAGTACGTTTGATTTTTTACTGGATACTAAAATCATTTTCGGCACAAGAAAGGTTAATGAGTTAAATTGAGGGCCTTCAAACGTATCATTATGAATATGAATTGGAATATTCGACTTAGTAAATATTATAATTGGAGGGTAGTCGGACAGTTAAATATCTGAATTCTTTCTAATAGATGTTAGATCTAAGAGATCAAAATAAATGAAGATAAAATCAAATCATTTATTTCGAATATTGAAGGATTTCATTTTAAATGAACTCCCAATCGCAGTGTTAGACAATTTAGATTTTAAAAATAAAAAATATATTATAAGCAGCATCAAGCACGATTTTATTGGATTAAGTGTCGATGATTGCTTTTTGGTATGGGGCTGTAATTATTATAATTCGTTCAGAATATATCTTGAAAATCAAGAAGATATTTTAAAAGACTGTATTATTAGAGAGTATCTAGGTAAAATTGAAAATCAGGAAATATCTAAATATTTTGCAGATAATCATGATAATCCTTTTGCGATTGATCATTTAGTAAGAGTATTTGTGCATCAGAAAGAATTGGAAAATATTACTCAATATCCACCACTATTTATTCATAAAAGCCAAGAAGAGCATGAAAGCCGACTTCAATTAATAAAGAATATTGCTGAGCCTGGAGATACCTTATTCACTTTTAATAATATGAGTAGAATATCAAAGTTAATAAGAAGGTATGATAGGTGTCAATTTTCCCATTGTGCATTAGTTACTATAAATAAGACAATTATTAATGTTGGATTAGATGGTGTAAAAGAAATAAAATTTGATAATTTTAACGATAAAAGATATTTCTTAGGTCTGTATAGGGCAAGAAATATTGAGAGAAGTAAGAGAAATGAAATAGGCGCTTACTGTTATAAAACATTAGGAAGAAAGTTTAATTGGGCAGGTATCTTTATATATGTTTTATTTAAAGAAATGGGTATTAAATTTGATAGGCCTAGTCCTGGTGATTTATTAAGAGCAAATATATTTGATTTAATTTACTTTCTTTAAAAGGAGTGTTTATGGCTTATGTAAAAAAAACTGAAGACTCTATGTTAACAATATCAATTGTATTAATTGCAGCTTTTTGCGTTGCTCTTGCAGGACCTTTGACAATTTATTTGGGATATAAACTACTTATAATGGGTATTGTATCAAATCAATTTAATTTCACTGCAAATTTAAAAGGAATTCAACTGGCTATTGCAGGATCATGCCCGGGGTTAGTAATAGCTGCTCTTGGTAGCTATGTAACTACAAAAGGATATAAATTCTTAGCAAAATTAATTTTAAATAATTTTGGAACAACTCAAAATAAAGACAAGGAAATCTAACTCGGCAATCATGCTGGCCGGAACTGAACGTTTCTGATCCAGGATATTAGTAAAGAAAAAACTTACTGAAGAAAACACGTTTGGTATCACCGGCAGCTTATCCCTCGGTTAGACCGCAATGAGAAGAGAATGAAGATATTGGCATTTATTCTATCATTATTTGTTTTGTCTTTTCCATCATTATTGGTATTGGAATGATTATTATCGGAATTGGAAATAATTTGTCTAGAATGATAATTAGAAAACCAGTAAAACATAATTATTCAGATGTTTATGATATAAACAATAAAAGAATATTTAGAACATCACCTGGCTTTTATGAATGTAATTATTGCATAAAGAAGGAATATTCAAAGTTTGACTCATATATCGAGCATGAAACATTAATGAAAGAAATTCAAGAAAATATAAATATTGAATTGATTGGTACATACAAAGGGTATTTAGGAAAGCCAATATTTGATTTTTTATGAATTGGCTTTGGAAGGGAAGGTTTTAAGGGGGAAGATATTTATAGATGAAATAAATGTGGGCAAATATTTGTATTATCTAAACCTGACAATACATGGAGAGGATATTTTCATAGAGTAATTCAAAAAGCGATCTAACAACGCGCTCAATCTGGACTGGGAACTGTTGCGTGTTGTTCCGGGCTTGTGAAATATTACTTTCCTATTACTATTCTCTCGTTCATGCTTTGCGCCGCGCTGTGTACCCTCGCCACATACACACCCCACGGCAGGTGCGAGACATCCGCGCTCTCGCCTGATGCGATGGTTTTGTTGAAAACGTTCCTGCCCGCAGCCGTGCAGAGCGTCAAGGCGACACGCTGATCGTGCTCGATTCCCCTTGGCACGAGCTTCAATGCGCCGCCCCTGTTTTCCGGCTTGATGCCGTACGTCACTTCCTTATGAAAGCTGGAATGGCTGTTTTTTCCGTGCCGGTCTGTATCCGGATAATGTACATGCCGTTCCCGTTGCGATAAAGCGTGTTGGCAATGTTTTGGGTATGCCATCCTGATCCATACGCGCCGCTCAGCACCTGGGAAATTTTCCGGCCCTGGGTATTGAATAGTGCGATTGAAACAGGGACCAGGCCGCCGTTTTTGCGCAGTGGGATGAAAAACGTAATGTATCCTGCAACAATGTTAGCCTTGACCTGCTGCTTCTTTGAAACATTTGGCGCTATAGTAGAAGCATCCGGCAGCAGAAAAGGCAAATCAAGCCGCTGGATAACTTCTACTTTATAAAAGGCAAAGCGGTTGGGAAAAATGTTGCTGATGTCGCCCAGCATGTCGGTGTTCTGCATGTAGAGATACATGAGCCGGTTATACTCGGCAAAATCCTCTGCCCTGTTCGTGTTGCCGTAACTGGAAACCTGGGCTATGTCCAGGGAAAGCACCGCCTCCCAATCCCTGTCCAGCCGAAAGGTCATATGCGTGCCATGGCCCATCTCATGGGCAAAGATGCTCTGCATCTGGGGTATGTCGCCGGGATTGCGGGTGCAGATATACACCCGGTTGGTATTTCCATACCATGTTCCACCGTCTTGAGGTTGATAATGAACCAGTTCCAATAGTTCCAACTGCCCAAAGGGGAAAAAGGAAATTGCCTCGGCTATCCGTTCATACACGTCCCATTCTTCTGAAAAGGATTGAATACGCACCAGGTGGTTGTTAAAGGTCATCCGGTACTCAAATCCAGGCCCGTTGTAATCTATGCCAAAATCAGGATGGTACGTTATGTCGACGGGCCCTTCGAGCAGGTACTCCACCTGGGGATACTGGCTCATGTCAAACCTGGCGCGCAGCCCTGATTTGTATCCGCGGAAATAGGTTATGAGCAGGTCGGTCTGATCCTGGGCGCTCTGGCTCTCATAATTGTTGTCGCTGATGAAGTCGCCGAGATCTCGCTGGGCGCTTCGCGCGTCGGGAAAATGCTCCACGGTCAGCCAGGCCCGCACCTGCTCCTGCTGATCAGCGGTCATGGCTGCAAATCCGGCAGAGTTGTAAATGACCTCGGCCTCTGCCTGCAATTGAGCGGCTGATTTGTTGATTACAACGGTACGGTCGGTGCCGTCATAGAGATCATACCCCGGGCCAATGATTGATGTTGCCCATATAGGAAGAGCCAGAAAGGTCAGAACGAGAAGCTGTTTTTTCATATCATGCTCCTTTGGTTATTCACGATACATTTGAAAATGGAAAACACGTCATGTTGGAATTCTCTCCCCCATGATAAAGAATCCCACATGAAACAGCAAAAGCGTTCATTCTCTATTATCTGTTTATAAATATAAGGTAAAATGGAAAAAAGTCAGAAAAAAGGAAGGCGCATGATTATATCGGCAAAAAGGATACGTTTTCAATAGAATGGTCATACATGAGATCCGGTTATTGTACCTAATCATTCCCTGTCGTTAGGTTCCCTTGGTTTCTTTTACGCCTTGCTGCTTTGCTCCTTTTGCTATATAGTATTTTCGACAATACGAGAATCCGGCAAGCAACGGCCGCTCGCAGAAGTGCATCAGTTCATCAATACTAAGGTTTAAAAAACTTCTGTACATGAAACGCTTTTTATTAGCACCCCTGCTTAGCGGTTTGCTGACCATGGGCATCCTGTGCACCGGGCCAGCTCCCGGGCCTGACGCTCTGGCAACCATCGGACCCACCAGTATCACGCAGCTTGACGTTGACGCGTTCAATGCCGTGCGTGAGTTCAGCAAGGATATCTATGACAGCACCACCATTCTTGCGCAGAACCCGGTCTCAACGCTGATTGCGGTCGAGGTCCTGTATCAGGGTTCCGGCCGCTTGAAAAAGAGCAGGGAGATCCGCTCTGGCAGGGAGTGGAAATGGCGCAGGGCCGGTCTGATCGCGCACCTGTATGGCAGGGAAGCGTTTCAGAAATATCTGGGCCAGAGCGAGGCGGATGTCAGGAACTACTATGCAACGCATAAAAAAGAGTTTGAAAAGCTGGAAGTGCACGACTCTGCGGGCGTTGTGTGCACCACCCGGACGGTTGCGCCGTTTGATTCGATCCAGGGTTGGGTCGCTGAAATGCTGTTTTTCAGCAGGTACAAGCCGGACTCCTCTACCATGGACCTGCGCCACCGCAGGACGTTCCGCATGTTCCGCGAGAGCGGGTACCGCGACCACTTCATGAGAAAAATGTACCGGGAGAAATACGGCACACCGCTGCCGGATTCACTGGTAACGCTGGTGAAAAAAGGGGGTATCATCGATTCCCAGGATCTGCGGACCGTGCGGTCATGGTACCGGGGCGACGAGTATGCGTGGCTTGATTCCACCCCCTCCTCCCTGATCACCATGGCCCTGCGGTTCCTGCTTTTCACCAAACAGGCCGAGGCCAGGGGTTTTCTTGACAGGAAAGATATGACGGCGGTGCTTTCCTGGGCCTGGAAATACGAGGTGGCCCGGCAGTATGCACTTCGTTCGCTGCTCCCGGCTGCCAGGAGATCGGCCGGCATTGACACTGCCATGGCGCTTTTTTCGTATTGGGACGAAACGGGCGATCCGGGCATGCTCCTTGATTCCGGCGCATTTCGCAGGCACTGCGCGCATCTGGATTCGCTTGAGGTCGCGGTTTCCTTTGACAGTCTGGTGTATGCGCACCGCACACGGTACCCGGTGCGGTTCCTCCAGGACCTATGGGTCGATCATAAGGCGAAAACTCCTTCAGAGCTTTCGCGGGTCGCGGATTCGCTGCGTGATGCCGGCAATGCCGCTTTTGCCCAGGAGAACTATACTCTCTTAATCGACCACTTCCTGTTCCTGCCCCACGGCAAGAATGCGCTTATTGAAGCCGCGAAAATCCATACGGAAAGGCGAGACTATCGTGCGGCCATCGCACTGTACCGCCGGTTTCTTGTGAGCGGCGCAGACAGATCACGGATCCCGGGACTCATGTTCACGATCGGCTTTATTTACGACAAGTATTGCGCCATGCCGGAACTGGCAGAGGTGCAGTACCGGTATATCCTTAAAAACGCGCCGCAGAGCGACGTGGCGGCGGATGCCGAAGTGATGCTCCTGCACCTCGGCGAGCCCATGCCGAGCATAGAGGTGCTCAGGGCGGAAGCGGCGTGCCAGGGTAAAAAAAATTGACAGCCCAAAAAAAGGTGAGCTTCCGTACAGGGCAACTGCATTCTAAGCCATGGCGCGTCGACAGTTTCAGGGAGTAACCCTGGAAGAGCGCATTGCATAGGACGCGCCGTAGCTTATCTGCGCGGCAACGCGCTGAAATTTGAGCGGATCCAGGTCTCCGTCAACGCACATATCATAGGAAAGCTCCAGCGTCATTCCTGTTGGAAGCGCGAGCTGGACATCCTGCGTGGCGGTATAATAAAACGGCCGCTGCTCGAACTGTGCATAGACATAATTAAGGCCGTTCAGGAATTCGCCTGCCGTGGTGAGTTTTAGCGAGCAATTCCAGGGAACGGCAAAAGTAACGGAATGGGCCGAATAGATGCTGTAGGCGACATTGTCCGTATATCCTGGACACAGGTCACCCATCTCCGGAACAACAGAGGTGTCGACGCCAAAAAACAGCTCCAGAAACCCGGTGTAGAGGCGGGAAGATCTCGCCGTTATGCCGACATCGTGCAGGAACAGGCGGCGCGACCGGTATTCGCCGCGATCATTATACCGGGCGATTTTTGGAGAAGCGAGCATATACTCCACCGTGACGAGTTCATGCGGGCGCACGCTCAGCCGGCCAACCAGGAGTCGGTACAAATCCGACGGCCGCGTTCCTGGCAGTGCGTGCAACGGGTAATCAAACGTTCCGAACGCGTAATCGACCATGGGATGCAGGCTGCCGAACACGGCAGCACCGGAACGGTACCCGGTCACACCCAGCTCGTATTTGCAGTGCTGGGTGGTGAAACTGCGATACACGGTGGGCAACTGAGAATACTCGATCAGGTTGTTGGCGCCAAAAGGGATCTTGAATTTGCCTGCCTTGAACTTCAGGTAGGGCTTGAACGCAAGAACAACCCATGCATTCTCGATAATCTCTTTGATATACGGCTCATTAGCCAGATTGATGCCAATGCTGCCTGTTGCGCTGATGCCGCGAACCTGCCTTTCAGAGAACACGCCGGCTTTTATCCGGTGATACCCGATCTCAAACATCCCGTTTGCGTACCATGCGTCGTTCTGATGACAGCGCGACCACGGCTGCACAAACATGCTAACGGTAGCCGTCGTATCAGCAGGCAGAGTGAATGCGCAGCAAATCATCGCCATAATGGCACCGTATGCGACATGTCGCGGTGTCATTTTGCTCCTGTTCATACCTGAAGAGTCGTTTGGTCTGGTCGTGCGAATGATATGAATATCCATGCTCTAAAAAGTGAATTCCGTCATTAAAAATAGCTGACCGTATTTATTATGTCAAGATGAGCCGGTTTCGCACATGCGGGGAACACTATCGCGGATTCCACTGCTGCGCTGCAGTCATGATCGCAACCACGAAAATCATCATTCCGGTGGCCAAAAGCACCTGCTGCCTGCCTCCGTAGGTGCGCTTGATGAGCTTGATGTTTTCAGAACCCTCCTTCCGGGGTTGTGGAAACGGCAGGGTGTCTTTTTTCAATGAATCGATGAGCGGGGTGCGGGAACCAACCGTTAACGATGGCGCCGTGTCGGCAACGGCGGCAGCCGCAGACAGCGAATCTGCCGTATCAACGACTGTAACTGCGGTAGCGGTATCAGACACATGGTGTGCAGCGGTGAGCGTATCTGCGGAAAAGACCATGCTTATCGCAAGGGCAATTACAGCGGGAATCAGACACACGGTATTTTGCCGCGTTTTTGCCGCCACGATACTCATCCCAGCACTCTCCCCACAATAACGCTGATCTCCTTGGGGTTCCCCTTGCCGCCCGTTGCCTTCATTGCCTGGCCCACGAAAAATCCGGCGAGCTTTTTTTCCCCGGCACGGTAGCGGCCCGCCTCTTTTGGGTTGCACTCGATCACCTTCCTGACCGCAGCCTCCAAGGCAACGGTATCTGAGATCTGCGAAAGCTCTTTTTCGGCGATCACGTCTCCAGGCTCCCGGTCATTGTTTTGAACCGTCTCGAGCACCTTTTTTGCCGTCTGAGCGGATATCGTTCCTTTTGCCACCGCATCAAGTATTGACGCCAGGCGCTTCGGTGTTATTCGAAGCGCCGCCGGCCCGACCTTGCGCTCATTGACAAGTCGCAATATCTCGCCGGTGACCCAGTTTGCCGCCCGCCGGGCATCAGCCCCGCACGCGACGGTCGCTTCGAAATAGTCGGCCACAGCCGCATCCGCGGTAATGACCTCGGCGCTCTCCGGCAAAAGGCCGATCGACTCCACAAAACGGCGCCGCCTAGCCGCCGGCAGTTCAGGAATGGCAGCCGCGATTTCGCGAATACGCTGCTCTTCAACAAGAAGCGGTACGAGATCGGGATCCGGAAAGTAGCGGTAATCGTGCGCGTCCTCCTTTGACCGCATGGGAATGGACTGATGCGAAGAGGCATCCCACAGATAGGTCTGCTGAACGATCTCGCCGCCGTTCAGCAGCACGTCGATCTGGCGGCGGGTTTCGTATTCCAGCGCCTTCTCGATGCCGCGGAAACTGTTCATGTTCTTTATTTCTACCTTGGTGCCGAATTGTTCCGTTCCCTTGGGTCTGACCGAGATGTTGGCGTCACACCGCAGGCTTCCCTCCTCCATGTTGCAGTCGCATACGCGAAGGTACTCGAGAATCTGCTTGAGGTCGGCAAGGTAGGCGTACGCCTCCGCCCCGCTGCGCAGATCAGGTTCGCTCACGATCTCAATGAGCGGCGTGCCGCAGCGGTTGACGTCAAAAAGCGATTCGACGTCCTGGTCATGCACCAGTTTTCCCGCATCTTCCTCGAGATGGATCCGGGTGATGCCGATCATCTTCTCCATACCGTTCACGCTAATGGAAAGGGATCCGCCTGTACAGAGCGGCATGTCATACTGGGAAATCTGGTATCCTTTGGGGAGATCCGGATAAAAGTAGTTCTTGCGCGCAAAGATCGATTTTCGCGCAATGGCGCAGCCGACCGCAACGCCGGTGCGGACGGCCATGGCAATTGCCTCCCGGTTCAGTACCGGGAGCGCACCGGGCAGTCCCAGACATACCGGACATCCGTGGGTGTTCGGCGGATCGCCAAAGGGAGTGGTACAGCCGCAGAACAGTTTTGTTTTTGTCAGAAGCTGGGCATGTACTTCAAGCCCGATGACCGTTTCATATTCCACGATACGACGTCCCCTCCGGACACGGCCCTTTGCATACGCGCAGGCCCGGTACGGCCAGGTTAATTCTTTATGATAATCCGGTATTCATGCCCCCGGCGGCCGAGCCTTTCCCTGCCGAATGTTTCCGCCTCCTCGCGCGTGGAAAAGTCGCCGACCCAAACACGATACAAGGTCCGGTTCGAAACCAGGGCGGCAACACAATCGACGTTTTTGTATTTTTTCGAGAGTTTTTTTGCGAGCGCACTCGCGCGTTCCTTTGATCCGAATGCGCCGACCTGGAGCGTAAATGTAGTGTCGTATTTTGAAGCGGCTTTTATTGTTTTATGCTGCTTCTTCCGCTGGGATTCAACATCTTTTTTCTGAAGCGTTTGTTCTCGCGCCATTTTAAACTGCTCCTTTTCAAGCATGGTCTTTGCATAGAGTGAGAGCAGACGCTCGTACACTGCGGCGGAATCCGCAAGGCCGAGCCGTTTCGCGCACGCGAGCTTTCCGCAGAAGGCGGACACGGACCAGGAGTTTTTTGCTGAAAAGCTGCCGGTTTTTTGGTACAACGCCATTGCCTTTTCATAGTCGCCGCTCGTCTGGGCCAGGTCACCCAGGGCGAGGTAGGCCAGCCGGGAACCCTCTTCGTGACGTGCCTGGGCCACCTCGAGAAAATCCTTTTTCGCCTGTGCCGTATCTCCTCCTGCACGCGCGGCAAGGGCCCTGCAGTACTGATATCTGCTGTCGGAACGCGAAAACCGCATCGCCTTTTCATAATAGGCTTCGGCCGCATCATAGTCGCCCATGGCGAACGCCGCATCTCCCCTGAGACCGGCAGACAGCGCCCGGATCGAATCCGGAGCAGATTCGTCGTTTGTCAATTCCTCATATATGCCCAGGGCCGTGGAACAGGCGGATGCGGATGCGCTGGAGAGTCGCGTTTCAAATGAAGACGTGCTGGGTGCAGCCCGTAGATAACCACCCCCTGCCAAAATCCCGATCCCAACAAACACGGCGATTGCACAACGAACAGTCGGACCATACATGCTTGTTTTCGCTTCAACCTCGGTCTTCATACTGTCGTATTCGTTTCTTCCTTCTCCTCGGTGGATTCTTTCTGCTCGATATGTTGTGGCGGCAGCGCCGCTTGTGGTTCCTCCTGAGCGCTCTCAGGATGCTGCGTCTGCTCATCAAGCTGGTGCTCGAGCTCGCGGATCTTCCTGTTTTTAGCGAACAGTTCGGCCCTGGTCCGGATGAACGTATACAGCGCCTGCATCACCCCGAGCGCAAGCCCAAGGACAAAGGCGCCGATAACATAAGAATAGACCGGCATCTGCTGCGTTTTGTAGGTCAGAATCTGCGCGCCCACCATCTGTTTGAATTCGGGTTGAATAAAGGTAAGCACCAGCACCAGCGCGATGAAAAGCGAAAAAATAAACAGCAGTATCCATGAAAAAAAACGCATAGCTATATCCTTTCTGCAATGAGCGTCATGCCGCTTGAACGGGTGACGCGTACCTGTAAAATCGTTCCTGCCTTGACACCGGTGCAAGCAACGAGCACCCGCTTGCTGCCCCGGTCCTGTCCTTTAAGAAACGTTCCGTTTTTCGCTTTGGCCGGCCCATAGATCATCACCTCAAGCGAGTGTCCCACCATGCGTTCATAGTGCGCCTTGGTGATGTCTGTTTGTATGCGGATGAGCCGGTCAAGACGTTCCAGCTTTTCTTTGCGTGGAACGCCATCGGGAAGGCGCGCTGCTGCCGTGCCTTCGCGTTCGGAATAGGCGAACATGAACGCAGCGGTGAAGCGCACCTCACGCACAAGCTCGATCGTCCGCTCAAAATCCGCCTCGGCCTCCGAGGGAAACCCCACAAGCAGGTCGGTCGTGATGTCGATGCCGGGAACCGCGCTCCGGGCCATGGCCACAAGCGACCGGTAGTGCGCGACGGAATAGTTCCGATTCATGAGTCTGAGAATGCGGTCCGAAGCGGACTGCACCGGAAGATGAAGGTGCCCGCACACCCGGGGCGTTTCTGCAATAGTACGGATAAGTTTATCAGTGCAGTCTTTGGGATGCGACGTGGTAAAACGGACACGCTGCAGCCCTTCGATTCCGGCGACCCGTTTCAGCAGATCGGCAAAGTCGGTCCCGTTATCGTTGTATGAATTGACGTTTTGACCAAGAAGCGTCACCTCCCTGACCCCCGCAGCCATCCTCTTTTCAATTGCTGTAACAATCTCCCTCACAGGAACCGACCGTTCCGGACCGCGAACAAAGGGCACAACGCAGTACGCACAGAAGTTGTTGCATCCACGAATGACCGGCACAAATTCGCTGACACTGGCGGCGAGATGCACCGCGTCGCCGTGTCCCGGGTCATCCAGGTGTGCCTGCACCACCGCTTCCGCATCCGCAAGTTGTTGTGCGCCAATGACAGCGTCAATACCATTGACCGTCCGGTAGAGTTTTTCCCCTAACCGCTCTGCCATGCAGCCAACGACCCAGAGCCTCGCGCCCTTCCGCCGTCTCTTAATGGCGGCAAATTCGGCGATGCGCGCTAGTGCACGGAGCTCCGCATGTTCACGCACGCTGCAGGTGTTCACGATGATAAGATCGGCGTCGCCGGGAGTAGTCACCGGCACATACCCGCGAAGGCAGAGCGCTCGCCGGAGCGTATCGGAATCCGACACGTTCATCTGGCAGCCGAAGGTTCTGAAATACACTGACGGCATTGCGGAAAAATACGTTATCGGGGCATGGTCCGGGGGAGGCAGCCTTTCCGTACGGCTTCCTGCGGTTCGTCAAGGTGAGGCCTGGGGCGATTGAATCTCTTGGTGCGGCACTTTGCCAAACTCCTCGAAATAAGCGCAGTCAAGGCATGATTCATTGACAAATTGAAAGGCGACGCCCTCGACAAGGCCTTCAATAATCCAGCATGCCTGTGCGATGGGATTCTTCCTGTGGAAGCACTCGTTGCAGTTCGTGGCATTTCGGGGATTGTGGTTCTGCCAATACTCCCAGCAGCGGACAAACCGTTTCGGCACAGGCTTGGGTGTCGCCGCAACGGCCGAGATACGGGCTTCCTCGGCAGCCTTCCGGGCTGTTGCCGCCTTTGCCTGCTCCTCCTCGTGCATTCTCCGTGCGGCGGCATTGAACAGCTCACGTGCCGACTCGTGTTCCGGCGCAAGATGGAGTATCCGGCTGAGTTTGCTCGAATGGAGGATATAATGCAGATGGTCGCGGCCGCCGACAACAACCAGCATGCCCTCCGCGGCCCTGGCCTCGTTGTGCATCCGAACCAGCATGCTGAGGCCGCAGGAATAGATATTGCTTACATTGGTGACGTCAAAAACGACGTGGTGTTTTTTGTGTTTTTTCAGCGCTTCCCATACCTGCGTGAGTGCCGAGGTTTTTTCATGGTTTATGGTTCCGGAGCAAGCGATATGGGCAATATCAGCGTCATGCCGGGTACTGATGCCGCTCTCACGATTGAGTGCAAGATAATATCTGCATTTCCTGCATTTTTTTGTCTGGTCCAGGTGCTCCTCATGATAGGTTCCTTTTATGACCCAGCACTTGAGATCCTCCATATCATCAGGATGCGCTTTGAAATTGTTCCATACATAGCACGCCTCCCGAACCTTTTCGTCGCACCTGATTATTTCATAGCATTTCACGAGTACGGTCCTTTCAATAGATGGTGCATTCCCGCAAACGGCCTGCGATCGGCGGGGTTCTTGCGGCTTCCTGCCCGGTCGATCCTGAGCACCATAAAGAACTATATCACTCCTTCATGCGATATGCAACCGGAGAGCCCTTCGGCTGTACCGGAGGATTTGACGAGGACCGTCATGAAGTATTTTATCGGTGATCCGGTTGTTCACTTTCCCAGCAAAGAACCATGTATGTCTCTTGTCGAATGGATTGCGCTCAATACGATCAACGGGCTGGGACCGGTGCGCATCAACCGCCTTCTCGACCATTATATTTCTCCAGAAGAGGTGTTCAAGCGCCCCTTGAGCGAACTGCTGAATAGCGGTCTTGTTCCGGATTCGTGTTGCGAGTCGTTTTCAGGGAAGGCTGTTTTCGCCGCGGCAGAGCAGCAACTCGATAGTGCTGTCAGAGCGGGCATCACTATCCTTACCCTGGCTGACAAGCGTTATCCGCCCTACCTTTCTGAAATTTTTGCCCCGCCTCCGGTTCTCTATATCAAAGGCGACTGCTCGGTGTTTTCTCTCCACGCCATGGCCGTTGTCGGAACCCGCGCACCCTCGGTGTATGGCAGGAAGGTTACTGCCGCAATCACCAGGGAGCTTGTGGGGAGCGGGCTCGCAATTGTCAGCGGTATGGCGTACGGTGTTGATACGGTTGCACACCAGACCTGCGTTGATGCAAACGGACGTACCATCGGCGTACTGGGGTGCGGTATTGACCACGAATACGCCTCGCGGAACCCCTCCTTGTGCGAGCGGATTGTTGCGAGCGGCGCCATTGTCTCCGAATTCCCTTTGGGGACCCCTCCGGCGCCGTTCAACTTTCCCAGGAGAAACCGAATCATCAGCGGCCTTGCCGCCGGAACACTCGTTACCGAGGGTAGCGAAAAAAGCGGCGCACTGATTACTGCCCATTACGCGTTGCAGCAGGGACGGGATGTGTTTGCGGTTCCCGGTCCGGTTACCTCGGGCCTGAGCATGGGTCCCTTCTGCCTGATCCGTGACGGCGCTATTCCGGCGCGAAACGGCAGCGAAATCGCTTGTGCGCTTTCGTTTATCGAGCATCCGCAGTGCAGGACGGAGAGCATACCCGTGCCCCTGAGCGCGCCGGTCAATCTGCTCTCCGGTGCCGAGCGGCAGCTGTTCGAGACGCTTTCAAATGCTCCCATGCGAATAGACGAACTGGCTTCGGCCCTGGGCCAGCCCATTCCACAGTTGTTCGCTACGCTCCTGAATCTCGAGCTCAAGGGGTGTGCCCGCCAGGTCAGCGGGCAGCAGTACGTGCGTTCCGATCTCTTGACCGGAGCATGAAAAAGGACTATCATGAAAAAAAAGAAAATGATATTCTGGATCGCCCTGTTCGCCCTCTCTGTTTGCGCAGGGTTTTTCCTGTTCGGCAGGCAGGGTATCTATTATCCCTATGTCGAGTTGCGCCGTAAGAACGAGGAGATCCGGGAAGGATACCGCGTCATTGATTCGCTGCAGAGAGAGATCAGGCGTTTGACCGGCGACACGGCCTATATTGAGCGAATCGCGCGCGAAAAATTCGGCATGGCGCGGCCGGACGAAAAAATCTTTAAATTCATTGAGAAAGGAAGACCGTAATGGCAAACTGGTTATTCAAGCGGTTCTTTAAACAGGTACGCAACAATATCCTCACCGGCATCTTTCTCATCATTCCGGTCATCGGTTCGGTCTGGATCCTCACCAAGCTCTTCATATGGGCCGACTCTGCCCTGCCCGCCATATTCGGCCAGGAATGGTTCGTCGGCATGGGGCTTCTGGTCACCCTTATTCTCGCCTATATCATGGGGCTGGCCACGAAAAACTGGCTGGGTCGCAAGGTGATTGCGACCGGCAATTACGTGATTGTCAGCATCCCCATACTCAATAAAATCTACCTGCTTCTCAAGCAGATTATTGAAACCGCGACCACGGACCGGAACAAGCTTTTTGAAAAGGCGGTACTCGTCGAATATCCAAAAAGCGGCAGCTATTGCATCGGATTCGTTACCTCGGAAAACAACGAAGTGTTTTCCGCAAAAACGGCGAAACACCTTTCTGCGGTGTTTGTACCCACCACCCCGAACCCGACATCGGGATTCCTTCTGTATGTCGCACAGGAGGACATCATTCCGCTTGATATTCCGGTCGAGGTGGCGATTAAAATAATCGTCTCCGTGGGTCTTTTAAATACGGAACGGCAGGCGGAAGTCAATGCTTTGCCGAAATCGCTAAAGCACTGGAACTGGATGGATATCTTTAAAAAGAAGAAACGGCACGGTGTTAGAAACGCTCACCACGATCTGCGGGATTAATCAGACGAGGGCATTGGCCGATGACGATCGACCGGTGTGAGTGCATTGTCCTCTCGACCATGCCGTACCGCGAATCAAGTATCATCGCCACGCTTCTTTCGCGGTCCCACGGCCGGATCAGCGGTATTGCCAAGGGCGTCCGCCGCCCCCGGGGGGGGCTCGCCCTTGAACGAGGCCAGATGGTGGATCTTGTCCTGTACCTTCGACCGCACCGGGAACTCCAGACACTCTCGCAGATTTCGGTCAGTCATTGTTACAGCGGTATTCGCTCCGACCTCGGAAAACTTGCGATACGCGATATCGCGCTCGAGTTCATTATTAAAACACTCACCGCGAGCGAATGCAATCCGAATCATTACGACCGTACCGTCCGGTTGTTGCAGTGCCTGGAAGACGCGCCTTGCCGGCCGTTTCCTCTCCCTTTGCTGTGGCACTTTCTCCTTGACTGGTCGGCCCTGCTGGGATTCCGCCTGAATCTCGGCGAATGCAGGCGCTGTAAAAGCGCCCGGATCATTAATGAAGGGGGGGTTGTTTCCCAGGAACAGGACGGGCTTATCTGCACTGCGTGTGATGCCCGCGGCTGTCAGGCTCCTCACTACCTCTCATCACAAATCATCTGCCTGGCATCCGGCAGAAACCGTTCACATCCTGTGGCGGACAAGACCGGTTGTTTGACAAGCGATGAACTCCTGCGGATCACGCATGTTCTTTCCGCGTATATCCGATACCACAGTGACATCAGGAGCGAAATGAAATCGATCGCGTTTCTGGAAAGCATCCTCGCCACGTAGGGCTTTCTCCTCAGTTGCGGTTCTCCACACCAGCAGAACACGCAAGTACCCGTTACACCTTGATCATACGATGCACCAGGTCGCTGGAATCAATGATGCCCAGAACTTTTTTTTGTGCGTCAACCACCACCACGAACCGATGCCGCTGCCGTGCCATGTGGTTGACGATATCGAGGTACCTGGCATGTTCATCTATCGTGTGGCCCTCGCCGCTTTTCATGACCAGCCTGACCGTGGTGGCGCTCTCTTTTTCCCACTGACGTTTTACCGGTTCAAGCAGCCGGTCCCGAGCCGAACCCATATCATAGAGGAGCCAGAGGCTTTCCGGATCGACCATTCGCTGAGGAAACGTTGCCGTAAACAGATCGGCAAGGTCCACAATCCCCTCAAGCACCCCGTCGTTATTCACGACCGGAAGCACGGTAAGACCGTTGCTCTCCATGCGGCGTACCGCCTGGAGTACCGATTCCGACGTTTTAACCACAGCTTCACAGCTGATCAATTCGCGCGCCGTGAGGACATCATCGACCTCAACGGATTTCTGATCAATGGAGCGGATCAGATCGTTCGCGCTCTTTGCATTGTCAAGAAGGTGGGTATGATTAACCACAAGGGTGGCGATGGACTTGAGTACCTTGAGGTAATTCTGCGCCTCGTGCGCGGAGGTGACGACGGCAAAAATATAGCGTATTACCCGCCTCCGGTTATCCACAACAAGCGTCATTTCCCTCTCCAGACGGATAAACGCAGCGACAATTACATGGACGGAATCGACATACCCGTGCGGCAAGAGAAGGCGGTGTCCGATATACGACGACCCCTGGTTCTCCCTTCGCAGTATCGCGTCGCGCAGGGAGGCGGTGTCGGTATGGACAAACGGCGCCATTTTTTCAACTATGAAATTAATGATATCACCAAAACTGTCGAACCGCTGGTCGAGAAATATAAGCCTTTTGTCAAGAACGCTGCTCAGTTTCATGGTCATCTTCTTTTCCGGGGTTTTTTGGGTGGAGGGATAAGCGGCCCGGCCAGCTTCATGGTCTCCACGGCCTTCCCGTGTGCCTCCATGGCTTTTTCCTTGGCCAGCAACAGCTCGCCTGCGCCGATTGCCGTGCTTGCGCTCATGGCAGCGATTTTGATGGAATCAAGATCTTTTTCAAGCGTTCCGACATCCTTTTGCCGCTTCAGGGCAAAAGAAAGAATCGCATCAAGACTGTCGATGATGGTATCCACCTGGGTCATGAGCACCTGCGTTTCCCCGCCGATCCTTTTCTTGGTTGTCTCCACGGCTTTCTCAGCGCATTTTGCCGCGCTGATCGTGTTTTCAAGTGTTTCAATGACATTGTCATAACGGCGAACAAACGGCACCTTTCGCCGCTCAGCGGAGATTTCCTTCATGGCAAGTTCATACGATACCTGCGCGGCCTGGAGCTGCGAGGGAGCATACGCCTCGGCGCCGGCTTTCTTGGCGTCCTCGAGCGCTTCCTTCGCTTCGCTCAACTCATGGTGAGGAACCTCCGAACACCCGGTATACAGAACCACCACGGCACTACAAAGCACTGCTGACACCAACCGAACAATCATTCATCCTCTCCTTGCAAATCAACCATTCCCGCCCCACCCTGGTTGAACAATCCGTTTCCCACCCGAGGCCTCGACGGGCAGCGACCCAATTGAGTATTTTCATGATAAAAGGAAAAATTAAATTGTGCGGACCGCAAGTACAATCCGACGATTGTTTTCCTGTCCGGCAAAGGTATCTTCGCATGCAGAAAAGCGGTGGCCGTTTTTTTTTCACTTCACTCTCGGATAATGATCTTGACCGTATCGGTATCATTGATGGTGCCGCACAGACAACGCCTTGGTCAAACCACTCGCTGGAAGCCGAGCTTGCATCCTCTCATGCATTCTGTTTCGGTGCGGGCTGCGTAGGAGATGCCGCGATCAGTGCGTTCATTCTATGCCGTCTCCTTCTGCGCGAACTACACCTTCATAATCTTTGCACCCTGCCCCGCAGGCAGCGGCAGGGACTGGCGACCGCACTGCTTCACCATACGCTTGTGCTGGCACAAACACGCGGCGCCCAGACCGCTTTTCTGGAGGTCCGGTCCCTGAACCGCAGCGCGCTACGCATATATGAAAAATGCGGATTCGTTGTTGACAGAATCCGGCAGGCATACTATACCGATGGTGATGATGCGCTGGTCATGAGCCGCGCGCTGTAAGAACGAGAGAAGAAAGGACAAGCACCCATGAAATACATCGGGCCGCATGTTTCTATCGCCGGCGGCGTGCAGAATGCACCGTTGAATGCTTCCGCGTTGGGCGCCACGGGTTTCGGCATGTTTACCAAAAACCAGCGGCAGTGGTCTGCTCCGGCCTACGACAGGACGACCATTGACGCGTTCAAGAAAAACCTTTCAGCCTGCGGGTATTGCCCGGAGCACGTCCTGCCGCACAATGCCTATCTTATCAACCTCGGCAATACGGATCCCGGTGCCTATAATAAATCATATGCCGCGTTCGTCGACGAGCTGCGGCGTTGCGCGGCGCTCAGCCTCACCATGCTCAATATCCATCCCGGCAGCCATCTCAATCGCTGTTCAGAGGATGAATGCCTGGAGCGGATCGCCGCAGCTGTCAATGATGCGCACAAGGAAACCGAAGGCATCACCGTGGTGCTTGAAAACACGGCCGGACAGGGATCGAATGTCGGTTACCGGTTCGAGCACCTCGCCCGGATAATTGAACTTGTCGCCGACAAGTCTCGCATCGGTTTCTGTTTTGATACCTGCCACGCGTTTGCCGCAGGGTATGATCTGCGGACAAAAAGCACCTATGATGCCACCATGAAACTTTTAGGCGACCGTATCGGTTTCAAGTACCTGCGCGCTGTGCATATCAATGACGCCAAGGTCGCGTGCGGCAGCCGTGTTGACCGCCACCAGAGCATCGGCAAGGGAACGATCGGTCTTGACGCGTTCAAAATGATTATGGCCGACCGCCGTTTCGACGGCATCCCGTTCGTGCTTGAGACAGTCGACGAGGGCCTCTGGCCCGCAGAAATACGGCTTCTGCGGGGGATGGTCCCCTGACCATAACCAGAAAGAAAATTTGTTTTTGTTCCCTCCCCTTTATATATTATTACCGTGGCGGCCGGAAATGCCCCGTGAAAGCGGCTTCCAGCCCCGCAGGCCGGGCAATCATGTTCATCAAAAGTAAATGAGGGTTCTTGTGTTTTTTTAGCATCATCATCTTTAAACCTTAAAGAAAGGGGTTTTGCATGAACAAGGGTGATCTTATTGCCGCTGTCGCCAAGGAACTTGGCGCAAGCAAAGCGATGGCCGAACGGGCTGTCAATTCCGTTCTTGACAACATCAAGAAGAACGTGAAAAAAGGCGTCAACATCATCGGTTTCGGTTCCTTCAGCGTCGGTACCCGAAAGGCCCGCACTGGTCGCAACCCGCAGACCGGTGAAACCATCAAGATCAAAGCCTCAAAGACCGTACGGTTCAAGGCCGGAAAGGCGCTCAAGAAGGGTCTGTAAAGCCCCCCCGGCGTCAACGCAATTAAAAGCCCTTCAGGCATGTCGCCTGAAGGGCTTTTCTCATTAGTGCGCCCGGCAGAGGGGACCGGGGCCTTACGGCTTTCTTCCTGCACGATTCTTTCGTTTGGGCGCTCCTGCCGGTTCCGTTTCCTGCGCCTGTTCCTTTTCCTGTTCCTCCCGCTCTTGGGCTACCATGTCCCCTTCTTCGGCAAACACAATCTCAAAGTCCCCCTCGTCCGTTGTTCCGATGTGCAACCGGGTGTAGTGTTTTCCCTCTTCACCCATGTGCGTGAGGAGCTGGCGCGACACGCCGGGTAAAATCTGCTGGTCAATAATGGTCTGGGCCGCGCGAGCGCCGGTTTCGCTGGAGCTGCACGCCTGCACGATTCTCTCCACGAGTGCCGGCGAACAGCTGAACGTCAGCTTGTGCACGTCGTGCATTCTGCGTGCGATCTTGTCGAGCTTGATCGCGACAATACCGGTCAGCGCCTCGTCCGAAAGCGGCCGGAACGGAAGGATGGTGCAGCGCCCGATCAGCGCAGGCTGGAAGTGTGCGATGAGCGCGGGCTTGACCAGGTCGACAAGCTCCCGGTCCTGTGCTGGATCTTCTCCCGCGCACCGGTCAGTGATGACGTCGGAGGCGAGGTTTGACGTCATGATGATCACGGTGTTGCGGAAATTGATCTCCCGGCCCTCGCCGTCGCGCATGAAACCTTTGTCAAACACTTGATAGAAAAGGTTCATGACCTCGAGATGCGCTTTTTCAACCTCATCGAGAAGTACCACGGAGTACGGCTTCTGCCTGACCGCTTCGGTGAGGATCCCGCCCTCGCCATAGCCCACGTAGCCGGGGGGCGAACCCTTGAGCTGCGACACCGTGTGTTTCTCCTGGTACTCGGACATGTTGATCACCGTGAGGAACCGGTCGGATCCGAACAGCTCGTCCGCGAGGGCAAGTGCAAGCTCGGTCTTTCCCACGCCCGAAGGTCCGCAGAAGAAAAACACACCCAGGGGCGCGTCGGGATTGGTCATGCCGGTCTTGGCCGAGCGGATGGCGTCGGCCAGCGAGGTGACCGCATACTCCTGGCCCACCACACGCTGCCGCAGGTGCTCCTCAAGGGCAAGGAGCGCTGCCGCCTCGTCCTTGACGAGCGATCCGATTGGAATCCCGGTCCAGTCGGAAATCACCTGGCCGCAGAGAGGCGCAGACACATGAGAAAACACCATGGGCTCCTCGCCCTGCACAGCAGCCAGGCGGTCCAGGGCTTCGCTGTTGGCCTTTTCAAGCGCCGCACAATTCGCGCCGTCGTTGTCGCCTGCTTCCCGAGCTGCAATGAGTTTTGCGCGCGCCTCCAGTACCGCCGTCACGGCCTGCTGCTCGCTCTTCCATTTTTCATTCAGCGTTGCGATCTCCTGTTCCAATGATGCAATGGCATCCCGACACGCGGAGATCTCCTCCTCCTCCACGGGTATGCCGACCGCCTTGTCCTTTTCGAGGGACCCGAGCCGCTTTCTGGTGTTTTCCAGGTCGCGTTCTTTCCCGTCAATCTTTCCCGGCTTGGCGCTTTGGCTCATCTTGACCCGAGTACAGGCCGTATCGAGCACGTCCACCGCCTTGTCCGGCAGCTGCCTGCCGGAAATGTAACGATGCGAATAAGTCACCGCCGCCTTTACCCCGTCATGGGTGATCGTGACGTTATGATGCTTTTCATAGCTCGCCGAAACGCCGCGCAGCATGATGGAGCATGTCTCTTCGTCCGGCTCCTCGATTTTAACGAGCTGGAACCGCCGGGCAAGGGCCGGATCCTTCTCAAAATACTTGCGGTACTCTGCCCAGGTCGTGGCTGCCATGGTGCGCAGCTCGCCCCGTGCGAGCGCGGGCTTGAGAAGGTTGGCAGCGTCATTCTGGCCCGCTGATCCGCCCGCGCCGATGAGCGTGTGCGCTTCGTCGATAAAGAGGATTGTCGGCGTGGCGCTTCCCTTGATCGCGTCGATAACGCTCTTGAGCCTTTTTTCAAACTCGCCTTTGACGCTGGCCCCTGCCTGCAGCAGGCCCAGGTCCAGACCCCAAAGGTCGACGCCCTTTAAGTGATCGGGAACATCGTTCGCCGCGATGCGCAAAGCAATGCCTTCGACGATCGCGGTCTTGCCCACGCCCGCTTCACCGACAAGAATAGGATTGTTTTTGCGGCGGCGGCTCAAAATATCGAGCGAACTGCGGATCTCATCATCACGGCCCAGAATCGGATCGATCTTTCCCGACCTCGCCAGCTCGGTGAAATTGGTGCAATACTTTTTCAGCACTTCGACCGCCGCCTCGGGTGTCATGGCCGCCGGCGGCGCGCCTGCCGGCGTTCTTTCTTCAGCCGCCGATCCACCGGCTTCCTGGGTCGCTGCCGTGATTTTTCTGAAGTCCGCCTTCAGGACTTCAACATCAATGGTGCGCAGCTGATCGGCATACGAGGATAGGCTGTAGCGGCCTTTGTCGAGTGCCGCGACCAAAAGCGTACCCGAGGTGATTTTTTGGAGTCCGAACGCAAGTGTCGCCAACGACCACGCCTCTTCCATGACCTCGAGAAGCGGCGGCGAAAAGGCGGGTCTTCCGGTGTTGCCGGTACGCATGGTTTCAAGTTCTGCGGCCAAGGTTTTGCGAAGGCCTGCGGTTTCGACCTGAAACCGCCTGAGAATATACGGAATTTCGCTTTCCGGCTCATCCAGGAACTCCACGAACAGGTGCTCCCAGCGCACCTCATAGTGACCGCGGTTGACGCAGCCGCCTACCGACCGTTCCAGCACCTTGACGCACAGGAGATCGAGTTTTTCAAGAAGGATCCTGATATCGCGCACGACCATATTGCACACTCCTTATTGCGGGTTGAAAATGGCGGTTTCGTTGTTGTCCGTGGGATCTCTGTCGTATCGGGTCGCCGCCATTTAAGGATAAATTAATATGTGGGGTATGATAAAAAAACAACCGGTGCCCCCGCGGATGCAATAAACGAAGTCAACAGGTCTTTCTGCGTAAACCTGCCGAGTTGCTTTTTCGGCGCCACTATCGAATAAGATTCACGCTCCCTTGCACAGCGCGCCAAGCGCTGCAACCAGCGCAGCGACGTCCCCTTCCGTATTGAAATAGCCCAATGAAATCCTTATCGTACCGCTGGGAAACGTGCCAATGGTGCGGTGTGCAAGCGGTGCGCAATGCAGGCCGACCCGTACCGCAATATCATGCTCTTCGTTGAGCCGCTGCGCGACTACGCCGTTGTCCACGTGCTCGACAACGATAGAAACGGTCGGAAGCGCGTGCGCTGACGCGCCCGGCCCGACGATTCTGACGCTTATCAGTGCGCCAAGCTTCTCAAACAACAACGAACGAAGGTATTCTCCGTGCCGGGTAATGGTGGCAAGGCCCAGCTCCTGTACGAACGCAACCCCCGCATCAAGGGCGGCAAGGCCGGGACCGTTAAGCGTGCCGCTTTCATAGCGGTCGGGCATGAAAAGCGGCTGCTCGTCTGATTCCGAATTGCTGCCCGTACCCCCGAAAGCCGAAGGAACAGGATTACAGTTTTCCCGAAGGTATGCTCCCCCGGTTCCCTGGAGCCCTAAAAGGCCCTTGTGTCCAGAAAACGCCAGCAGATCGATGCTCATGTCCTGAACGTCAATAGGAATAATGCCCGCGGTCTGCGCCGCATCAACGGCAAACAGAACGCCGTTGTTTCTGCACATGCGCCCGATCTCAGCGACCGGCGCGATCGTGCCGACAATGTTTGAACCGTGATTGACTACCGCAAGGCGCGGTCGTTTTTTAAGCGCCGCATCCCAGAGCGAACAATCATGCTCCCCCTGCCGGCTGCAGGGGATGATCTCCACATGCACGCCATGCTCCTTCTTGAGATACCGCAGCGGCCGCATAACGGAATTGTGCTCTAAAGACGAGGTGACCACCGTATCGCCCGGCCGGATCGATCCAAGCAGGATGAGGTTCAGCGCCTGGGTGGCATTAAGCGTGAAAACGATTCGCGATGCGTCGCGAGCATTGAACAATGCGGCCAGCCGCTCGCGCGCGGAAAAGATTATCCTGCTCGCCTCAACGGCGCGGCGGTGCGCGCTGCGGCCCGCACTCACACCGATGTCGCGCGCGAAGCGGCTGGCCGCCTCCAGCGTCTGCTCGGGTTTGGGAAACGATGTCGCTGCGTTGTCGAGATAGATCATGGCGTGTGGAACCGCCGTCCAAGAAAGGCGGTGCCAAAGAAAATACATCCTGCGGCCAATCGCCTACCCCTGCAAAGCCCTTGATCCGGGGCTGATCATTGCCATGAACTCTGACTCGCTGATCACCTTCACTCCCAGCTTTTTTGCCTTTTCAAGCTTGGAACCAGCCTCTGCTCCTGCCAGCACATAATCGGTTTTTGCGCTGACGCTTGAGGACACCTTGCCGCCGCGACGCACAATTTCCGTGGAAGCCTGTTCACGGGTAAAGTGTTCAAGCGTTCCGGTAAGAACGAACGTTATGCCGGAGAAGGCTCCCGCGGCCTGTTTCTGCAGTCCTTTCATGTTGACGCCGTAATTCCTGAGCCGCTCCATCAGGGCGCGGTTTTCAGGCCGGTCAAAATAGACCCGCACGCTCTGGGCCATGTTCGGCCCGAATCCTTCGATACTCAGTAACGTTTCCATGCTCACGGTAAAGAGATCCTTCACGTCCTCCACCTCCTGCGCAAGCACTTTTGCCGCCTGTGCGCCGATCATGCGGATGCCGAGTCCGTGAATAAGCCGGTCAAGAGTGTTTCCCCGGGACCGGTCGATCGCAGCCACGATATTATCAGCGCTCTTTTCTCCCATTCGCTCAAGTCCTGCAAGCGCATCTTTGGTGAGCGTATACAGGTCAGCGATGGTGCGGACCATGCCCTGCGCAACAAGCTGCTCCATGAGCGCAGGGCCCATCCCCTGAATATCCATGCAGGATCGCGATACGAAATGTTCGAGCGACGCCAGAAGCTGAGCGCCGCAGGAGCTGTTCACGCAACGTACGGCGACCTCGTCTTTGAGCCGCACGAGCCGGGATCCGCAGGAAGGGCAGGCGGTTGGCGGTGTAAACGGCCGGGTGCCCGAAGGCCTTTTATCACGCACGACCCTTACGACCTTTGGAATGATCTCGCCGCCCTTTTCAATTTCCACAAAATCATTGATCCGCACAGAGAGCCGTTCGATTTCATCATAGTTATGGAGCGTTGCGTTGCGAATGGTTGTCCCGGCAAGGAATACCGGTGCGAGTCTGGCGATCGGCGTGATCACACCGGTGCGACCCACCTGTGCGTCAATGGATTCCACCTGCGTAACAGCTGCCTGCGGTTTGTATTTGTAGGCGATCACCCAGCGCGGCGCTTTTGCGGTGGCACCGAGCGCCGCCTGCTGATCCATGCCATCGACTTTGATCACGATACCATCCACCGGATAATCGAGCGTGTCGCGCTTTTTTTCCCACCGGTCACAGAAGTCGAGGATGGTGTTGGCCGAGGTCAGAAGGGTGGAATGCGAGACCACCGGAAACCCGAGACGTGCGAGGAATGCCATGTTTTCCGCATGACTTTTTTTATGCTTTTTGCCGATCAGAAAATGGGCGGCGAAACCCAGGCTGCGTTTCGCGACTTCGCGAGGCTCAAGCAGCTTGAGGGTTCCCGAGGTTGTATTGCGGGGATTCTGCATCGGTTTCTGGCCGTTCTCAATCAATCGATCATTGAGCCGCCTGAACGCAGTAAACGACATGTATGCCTCGCCGCGCACTTCAAAATCCTCGCTGTTTTCCACGGCCAGCGGAATCCCGCGTATCGTGCGGACGTTCGCCGTCACCTCGTCACCACTCTCGCCGTCGCCCCTGGTCACCGCCCGGACAAGCCTTCCCTTTTCATACGCGAGGGACAGGGCAACACCGTCCACCTTCAGCTCTCCGACAAAAAAACATTGTTTACCAGGCAGCGCTTTTTCGCATCGGGTGATCCACTCCCGCACCTCATCCGCGGAATAGGTGTTCTCGATACTCATCATGGGGGTCATGTGGCGGATCTTTGGAAAATCGCCGGACAAATCACTGCCTATGCGTTTTGTCGGGGAGTCCGGAGTGTCGAATTCCGGATGGGCCTTTTCAAGACGCTCCAGCTCACGGTAACGGTCGTCATACTCCTTGTCAGAAACGAGCGATTCGCCGCGGCCGTAATAGGCTGCGTCATAGGCAGCGATCATACGGCGAAGGTCTCCTAGGCGTTTTTTCACCTCGTCCATGCTGTTTTCTCCGGCTGCAATGCTCATGGTCGTGGTTCGCTTTCAAACACCAGATAACCGGCGCCGATCACCCCGGCATCTTCGCCAAGCTCCGCACACCTGATGTCGCATCGCTTCAGCGTCTCCGAAAGACAGTAACGAGGAAGACGGCGCGTGACCGTAGCAATGATCACCCGGCCTGCCATCATGACGCCGCCGCCAAGCACCACACGATCCGGCGCAAGGGTCGTTATGAATATTCCGAGAGCCCGTGCGAGTTTATCACAAATAAACTCATTGACCCTGCATGCGACGGGGTCGCCCCGTTGCACATACTCATACACAATTTTAGAGGTCAGGGGCGGATTTCCTTCAATGACCATGCGGACAAAAGAAGTGTGCTCGGTCTCTTGAACCCGGGCACAGAACTCCCGCGCCCAGAAGACGATACCCGGCGCAGAGGCATACCGTTCAACGCACCCTTTCTGACCGCATCCGCACGCGACGCCGTCATGGTCCACCGACACATGTCCAAGTTCGCCCGCCATGGCATGAGAACCTTTGTAAACTTTTCCTTCGATCACAATTCCTCCGCCGATGCCCGTGCCAAGCGTCAGGCAAATACAATTGGCCGCACCTCGTCCTGCACCGAACCGGATCTCCGCGAGGGTCATGGCGGTTGCATCGTTGGCCGCTGTTGCCCGTACTCCGAACCGCTTCATGACCGGATCATACAGGTTTGTTCCCTGCCATTCGGGAAGATTGACCGCGTTGCCGGTGATAGTTCCATGCCGGTCAACAAAGCCAGGGGTACCGATTCCCACACCCAGAAGATTGTCTGTCGCCCCCACCCGCTTGATCAGGTCGGCGATGACCCCAACGACCATATCGAGCAGCTGCTGACCACTCTTAGCCGATACCGTCGGCACTAAGATCTTCTCTCGAATGAGCCCATCGCGGGTAATGACCGCCCCTTTGACCGTTGTTCCGCCGATGTCAACACCGATCGCGTACTGTTCCATGGAAAAAAATTAGTTTTCGCGCCTGTCGTTTCCTATATTCCGCTTTCATGCGGCAGCGGTTAAGGATCATCATCGGCCCACCCGGGTCTGCGGACTTCAACATGGCCGCAGATATTTTTCTGCTTGAGCGGGCCGCGGCCCGCGGGCAGGTGTCTCTGCGCTTTTACTGGTGGGAGCCGCCGGCTGTTTCCCTTGGCTCCATGCAGGATCCTGCCGCAATTCTTGACTTTACAGCAATGGAAAGGGCCGGCGTGACGTGGATCAAGCGGCCGACCGGCGGCCGCGCCGTTCTTCACTGGAATGACCTCACCTATTCCATCGCGTTTCCCGCCGACACCCCATGGTTCGGGCGCACGATCCGGGAGAGTTACGCTGTCATCAGCCGCTGCCTCATGACGGGTCTTGCGCATGCCGGAATCAACAGCACGATCCATGATTCACACGCCGAGTATGCCGCAACAAAACGGAATTACTCGCTTCCCTGCTTCATCGCACCCAACCGCAGCGAGATCATGGCAAACAACAAGAAGCTCGTGGGATCCGCTCAGAAAAGAACCGGAAACGCGGTGCTTCAGCACGGCTCACTGCCGATCGATCCATGCTTCCGCCTGTTGCCGCAGTTTTGCAGATCAGATCCCAAGGAGCGGTTGGTACACATGCGATCGCTTGAGGACCATTGCACGTGCGTGAAGGAAATCAATCCGTCTGTTGAACGGAACGCGCTTATCCGTTGCCTGATACGAGGGTTTTACGAAACCATTGCCTTTGAATATTACAAAAAACCATGGAGTGAAAGAGAGAAAGAGAAAATCAATGCACGGGAGTAACGTACTGCAGCACCGGGCACGGTCCCGTTTTGATACGCCCGCTGCTTTTTTTGGCAGAAACAAAGGAATGACACGGTATCGTCACTCCAAATGAAAAACCCTGCGGACACAGCCGCAGGGTTTCTTCCATCTAAGAAAGACTGGATTAATTGGACGACAACACGGTCTCGTGCAGCGTCCGCGTGACAACTTGGCCGTCCGGCATATAGAGATGAAGTTTGTCGTTCTTAATAGTACCGACTTTCATCTGAGCGTTCTGCCGATCGTCAAGGTAAAAGGACGCTGTCGCCGCGTCGTATCGTATGGTAATTCCTTTGCCCGCTTCCAGACCATCCCGTTTATCGATGGTTAAAAGGTTGTTGCCCATGGTAAGCTTATATATGGTACCGTTTGACACAACCTCCTTTTCAAGTGTTTGAGGACCGCTGAAGGCAATGGGATTGGACCCCGTCCAGAATTCAATGACGTTGAGAATGAAGAAATCGACAAATACGGTCACCTCATAGACCGGCAGAATGCTCAACACCCATAAAATACCGGTGTTGACAAATTTGCTGCCTGTTGCCTCCTGGTTCCAGCTGTAGAGCTTCGTTGTCAGCGAGGCGGAGCCGATACAGCCGCTGAATACCATTACACCGGCAAGCACAGCCGCAATAATACAACGCTTCATGGTACCTCCTTGCTTTTATTGTTCAACAAACGGGAAAGAGAAAAAAATAATTACCTCCGGTTCAGCAGTCAATATCCAGCGTGCGGTGTTCCGTTTCCTGCCTTTGCCTACCCTTTTACGGCCCGCGCTATCTCCCTCATTTTCTCCTTGCCGCCGGGTTTCAGGAGCATGTTGCCGGTCACGATGATATCGGCACCCGCGGCAAGGATCTGCCTCGCCGTTTTCGCGTCCCGTATGCCGCCGCCCACAATGACGGGAATTTCGACGTTCTGTTTCACCTCTCTGATCATTGCCGCAGGAACCGGTTTCAGCGCTCCGCTTCCGGCCTCAAGGTAGACAAGCTTCATGCCCATGTACTGGGCGGCCAGGGCATGGGCCGCGGCAATGCCGGGTTTTCCGCGCGGAAGCGGCCTCGTGTTTGACATGAACTCGACCGACGTGACGCTTCCCGACTCGACCAGCATGTACGCCGTCGCAATCGGTTCAATGCCGATTTGCTGGATGATGGGCGCGGCCTTGACATGCTCGCCGATCAGATTCACCGGATTGCGGCCGGAAATGAGCGAAAGGTAGAGAAGGGCATCGGCATAACGGGAAAGCTGCATCGCATCACCGGGGAAAAGGATCACCGGGATTGATACGCTCTTTTTTATCGCCGCAACGAACGCGTCAAAGGAACTGTTGTGAACAAGACTTCCGCCGACCAGAACGGCGTCAACGCCGCCGCAGGTCTGTGCATGACCGGCCATGCGCGCGGCGTTGTCATGAGAGAAATCGTCCGGGTCCAGAAGTATCCAATACTGGCGCCTGCGTGCAGCGGCTTTTTCCCTGATCAGGTCGAATACTTTTGTTTGTTTCATGCTCCCGCCTTTCCCGCAAGCAGGGACGATGCCTCGGCAAGCGCGTCGTCGAGTTTTTGTGGGTTCTTGCCGCCGGCCTGGGCGCGGAGGGGAGAACCGCCTCCGGTGCCGCCGGTCCTGGCTGCGGCGGCCTTGACGATCTCACCGCAGTGCACGCCGAACGCCTTTGCGGCCTTGTCCCCGGCGACCGCGGCCAGCATGACGGCTCCCCCGTCCACGCCGCCGAGCACGATCGCCGCCGTATCGAGCTTCTTCTCCTTGATGGTATCGGACACCGCGTTCATGGCATCGGTGAACGACTTGCGATCCATGACGCCGAGATTGCGGACGGCCCATTTCAGCGCACCCGGACGGGACAGGGCGGCATCGATCACCGCAGCCACCACGCGCGCCGCCTGCGCCGCGCCCGCCTCTTCGAGACGGGCCTTGACGGTCTTTGTTTCGTCAACGAGCGCGGCAAGCGCGCCGGCAACGCCGGTAAGGTTCGTTTTCAGGAGCGTTGCGGCATCGTGCAGGCCGGATTCGATCCGCGTCAGATACCGCAGACTCTCAATACCCGTGATCGCTTCGATACGCCGCACGCCCGCAGCTATGCTTGTCTCACCAGTAATATGGAAAAGCCCGATCTGGCCGGTCGCCGACACATGCGTACCGCCGCACAACTCCATTGACACCGGCCCCACCGAAACCACGCGGACCGAGTCTCCGTACTTTTCGCCAAAGAGCGCTATGGCTCCCTCCTTTTTGGCGCTCTCAGGGTCTTTCAGGACTGTTGTTACCGGCACGTCGGCAAGCACCCATTCGTTCACCCGGTGCTCGACCGCCGCCAGTTCATCCTTTGTCATTGCCTTGAAATGAGAAAAGTCGAACCGCAGTCCTTCGGCATCGACCCGTGAGCCTGACTGCTGAACGTGCGTCCCGAGCACCTTGCGCAGGGCCGCCTGCAGCAGGTGGGTGGCCGTATGGTTGCGTCGGATGGCATTGCGCTTGGTGACATTAATGGCCGAGTGCAGCGGCCGCTCGAAATCGGACTTGACAAGAGGAACCACGCTGACGGCACGATGTACCGTGAGTTCGTTCCATTTAACGGTATCGGAGACCGTGAGCGTCTTTCCCGACGCCGTAACGATCTCCCCGGTATCTCCGACCTGGCCTCCCGATGCGGCGTAAAAAGGCGTTTTATCAAAGATTAACAGATATTCCACCGTGCCTTCGCCGGTTTCAACAGGCTTGTACCGGCAGACCCGCACCGCAGAGCCGTCAGCATCATACCCGACGAATGCGGTTCCTGAAACCGGGGAGAGCTCGATCCATCCCTCGGGGGAGAGACCGGTCTCAGCGCTCCTGCGCGCCTCGCGACCGCGCGCCTTCTGCTGCTCCATCCGCCGGTTGAACTCTTCATCGTCAACGCTCAGCCCCTTTTCCGCGGCCATGAGCCTGGTAAGGTCCACGGGAAAGCCATAGGTATCGTAGAGCGCGAACACATCGGCGCCATCCAGCTCTTTCGTGCCGCTCTTTTCGCATGAGGCGACCATGACGCTGAATTTGCTAAGGCCTTGTTCGAGTGTAGCGGCGAACCGCTCCTCCTCGCTGCGGATGACCTCCTCCACAAAGGCGCGGCGCTCCCTGATTTCCGGGAATGCACCGCCCATGACGTCGATCACCGCCGGCACCAGCCGGTAGAGATAGGGTTCCGAGCACCCGAGCTCCCTTCCGAATTTTGCCGCGCGCCGCAAGAGTCTGCGCAGTACGTATCCCCGGCCCTCATTCGAGGGAAACGCGCCGTCGGTGATCGCGAAAACAAGGGACCGGACATGGTCTGCAGCGACCCTGAAGGGCGTTCCTTCGCTGCCGGGACGGTATTGCCTGCCGCATACGGTCTCGAGCGACGTGATCACCGGCTTGAAAATATCGGTATGGTAATTCGAATCAGCTCCTTGGATCACCGCAACGATCCGCTCAAAACCCATCCCGGTGTCAACATGCTTTGACGCAAGCGGCGTAAGCGAATCGTCCTTTTCCCGGTTGTACTGTATGAACACCAGGTTCCAGAGTTCGCGGTAACGCGCGTTTTCACCATTTATCCCTGCCACTGAGTCTGAAAATGTCGCTTCGCGGGTCGCCGCATCGCCCGTATCAAAATGAATCTCTGAGCAGGGCCCGCACGGCCCGGTCTCGCCCATTTCCCAGAAATTGTGTTTTTCGCCGAACCGCAAAATCCGGTTGTGGGCGATATCGGTCTCGCTTTTCCAGCACTCAAGCGCCTCGTCGTCGTCCGCATACACCGTGGCGAACAGGCGGTCTTTCGGGATCTTCCACACCACGGTCAGCAGTTCCCATCCCCACCGGATCGCTTCCTTCTTGTAATAGTCGCCGAACGACCAGTTACCGAGCATTTCGAAGAACGTATGGTGATAATGATCGCGTCCCACCTCCTCGAGATCGTTGTGCTTGCCCGACACCCGCATGCACTTCTGGGAATTGGCCGCACGCTTCAATGCTCTGGGATTATCGCCAAGAAACACCGCCTTGAACTGGTTCATGCCCGCGTTGGTAAACAGGAGCGACGGGTCGTCCTGCGGCACGACCGGCGCGCTCGGGACGGAAACATGATCGTGCTGCTTGAAAAACGAAAGGAAGTCGTTGCGAATCTGTTGTGATGTTTTCATTTACTCCGGCTCGTCTTCCTGGTCTCCGGCAGCAGCAGGCCCTTTTCTGGTCCCGCTTTTTTCGCGCACCGTTTTCTCGATCTCCGCAAGCATGTCCGGGTGCTCAAAAAGAAATTCGCGCGTCTTTTCGCGTCCCTGGCCGATACGCTCGCCCTTGTAGGAAAACCATGCGCCGCTCTTTTCAACAATACCCATTTCAACACCCAAGTCAAGGACGTCGCCTTCAAACGAAATCCCTTTTCCATACATGATATCGAACTCCGCTTCCCGAAACGGCGGCGCGACCTTGTTCTTGACCACTTTTGCCCGCGTCCGGTTGCCGATGACCGCCTCGCCGTCCTTGATCGCCGCGATTCTGCGGATATCGATGCGCACCGAGGAGTAGAATTTGAGCGCATTGCCGCCGGTCGTTGTTTCCGGATTGCCGAACATGACCCCGATCTTCATGCGGAGCTGGTTGATGAAAATGAGGCTGGTCTTTGATTTGGAGAGGATGCCCGTGAGTTTTCGCAGCGCCTGCGACATGAGACGTGCCTGGAGCCCCATGTGGGAATCTCCCATTTCGCCTTCGATCTCGGCCGCAGGAACGAGCGCGGCAACGCTATCCACGACGATGATGTCAATGGCGCCGGACCGGATGAGCGTGTCCGCTATCTCGAGCGCCTGCTCGCCGGTGTCAGGCTGGGAAACCAGCAGGTTGTCGATATCCACCCCGAGGCTCTTGGCATACGCCGCGTCGAATGCATACTCAGCATCAATGAGTACCGCGATGCCGCCTCTTTTTTGCGAATTGGCGATTGCATGAAGCGCAAGCGTGGTCTTGCCCGAGGATTCCGGCCCGAAAATCTCAATTATCCGCCCCTTGGGAAGTCCGCCAACACCGAGCGCAATATCGAGGGAGAGCGACCCCGTGGGAATGACCGGGATATCGGCCTTGAACCCTTCCGGCGCGAGTTTCATGATGGCGCCCTTTCCATGCTGCTTTTCGATCTGCATGACCGCCTGCTCGACCGCAGCAAGACGGCTGCGGTCTTCATCTGCTCCTGCGCTTTTTCTCGCCATAGAACCGGCTCCTTTATGTTGACTTTTCCTGGGTATCATTACTGGCCGCACGGCTTTTTATAGAATGGTAGAAAAGATACGATATGGCGGGATCAAGGGAAAGCCCCCATTACCCCCTTTGTAGGGACAGGCAATGAGTGCCTTGGTTCTTCCGGCAGGCTTTTTCCTATATTCAATGAATCACCACATGACCCTTGCGCGCGAATATATCGCCACCTTATATTATAAGCACTTAGTGAAATCACCCTTCGGGAAACCGGCGTTTTTCCCGGGGACGAAAGAGGTACGCGGTCCTTTGCAAAGATAGCATAAGTCAATAATATCGCTGCCGTCTTTCATGTTTCATACAGGCCTGATCACGCGGGTGCGTTGAAGTGCCATGCCGGTTCAAGCCGGTTTAGAAAGGATTCTCCCTATGCGATCGTACCGATCTCTGTTTTTGGTATCTCTTTTTGCCGCAAGTTCGTTCGCGCTCAAGCTCGGCATTGGCGCCGACGCCGGACTGCAATGGGCATGGATTGACCGATGGGTAGTGGAAACGCCGCTCGTCGGGGTGAACCTTCCGCTGTTCATCAATGACAGGCATGGCGTCCAGTTGTCGCTGCGATACGGCCCTAAAGGGTATGAAAACGACTCCGGCGACGTGTATGAATCGGAATGGCTCCACTATCTGGACATTCCCCTGAGCTACCTGTTCTATCCTGATTTCTTTCCCGTCAAACTCGGCGTTTCCCTTGGCGCGACCTACTCTGCGCTCCTCGGGGTCAGCTTGAAGTCGGTGGGCGGCTTTGAAACCTCGCCGTACAAGGATGATTACAAAGGGTATGATTACGGGCTTAACGTCGGGGTCCACTTCAAGCAGCCGCTGCAAAAGGGGGCTCTGCTGTTTTCGCTCTTATACTACCACGGCTTCATGACGGTGAGAGAATGGTGGCTGGAAGATGAGGGCGCACAGCAAATTCGCGTACAAAGGAAGGTGAAAAACCATGCGCTCAGTCTCTGCATCGGGTACGATCTGCAATTGAAGGAATTTTAAGGCAGACCGGGCGAACTGGCCGCAACACCGCAATTCCCGCACCTATTCCTGAGAATCCGGCTGAAAAATCTGCTGCAAGCGGGCATCCATGCCCTGCACCGCCGGTGCGTTTCGTGCGGAGATATAAAAAACGCTCCGTGCCGGCCGCACCTCCCCTCTGCTGCCTGCAAAACGCAGCGGCGAGACAAGGAGTATCCCCCTGCCCGTGGCCGGATCATACCGGTCGTCTCCCAGACAATCATACACGGCAGCATAGTGTTCCGGCAGCGTTATTTTTTTTCTGCCAAAAAGACGCAGATATCCGTGTCCTGATCGTCCCGTTTTGTCGTACAGGACCCGGGCAAGCGCGCTCATGACCTGCCGTGCGTTGATTTCAACGATCGGCGCAAGCATCTCCTTGCCGGACGCATTGTCGCGATAGAGAAACGAATCAAATCCCGCCGGACCGAAATAACCGGCATGGGCAAGCATGCCTGCCGCGCTTTGTACCGCGCGCTCGAGCCGGGTATGGCAGCGGTCGATGAGCAGACGTTCCGGCCTGAGGACAACGCCGTAAAAAACGCCATGAACGGTCACCCGGCATTCATAGTGCGTCATGTCAAGAAATGATCCGTCCCGGTTGATGACACCGCTGCTCGAAAGGTCTCTGGTGCGCTCAAGCCACGGTTCAACAATGCAGCCGCCCGCTTCGCACAGAAGCCGCACCCGATCATGCAGCGCGCCTGAAAGCGATTCCCTGGTTGTAATCTTGATGAATCCATGTCCCGATGCGCCGAACCGGGGCTTGATAACCAGCGGAAAACGGTTCTGCAGCGCTTTGCACGCTGCCGTTACCTCTTCGCTTGTTGTGCACGACCGTGTTCCCGGAACACCGGTTTCTGTTGCGCGGTTCAATGCCGCGCACCATGCGCGGGAATTAACGGTTTTGACAACCGACAGATCCGGATGGACGCACCGCGCTCCCAATCCTTTGAGCCGGTCAACGGCCTGCCGGTTCCATCCCCACGCGACGGCCTGATACTGCGACAGATCCTCTTTTTCCCTGACCGGCGCGCAATGGTCGATCCCGTTCTCGTCAAGATAGTCCCAGTATTCAGGCAATGGCTCCGCATCGAGCAGGACCCGGTCGCTCGCATCACCCATGAGTGCAAAAAGCACTGACATCTGGCGCGCGGATGTCGCGACCTTTTCATGCGGAATATCACCAAGCTCAAGATCAAACAGGGGATTGAAATAGAAAAGACGGAAAGCCATACAGTCATGTTCCGCGCCAATAAAAAAGGGAGCGCGCCGGCGGGAGCCGGAGCCACTCCCCAACAGAGAACATGCGGTGAGGCATGTAGGTATGACTAATATAATATGAAAATAAAAAAGATGCAATAAAAATATTATGGTGCACGCACACCGGCCGCGTCGTCCGGGGCGGCGCGGCAGGGCATATCGACAGGATGATATGTCCACGCCGCCCGAAGCGGTGCGTTGAGCTTGCCGAAACGTGCCAGGGCGCTCAACAGATACGGCCGCCGCGCTATATCCGACTGCGGAATCTAGGATTAATGAAATAGAAGAAGCCCTGCATGTTTCATACAGGGCTTCTTCCGATGGAAACGAAATAATGCGGTTGCTTATTTCCCGTTCTGCTTCTCGTCTATCTTTTCCATCTCTTTCTGGAGTTTTTCGATCTCCTTATCAATATCCTTCTCCTTCTCCTTGACTTTTTCAAACTTTTTATATTGTTCGGTGTCCACGGTCCTGCCCGACACCACGGCAAGCATGTAGGAGATCTCCTGTTTGATCTGCTCGTAGTTGCGGGTCAGGAACAGGCCTTTCTTATAGGAGTCGAAGTAGGAAAGCGAGGCATTGATCCTGTCCATGCTCTGTTTCTGCTCATTGTGCAGCGAAGCGTTTTCCTGCAGCACCTCGCCGCTCTGCGGCTTCTGCGCGCATTCGGCGACCCGCTTTGCCAGAAAGTCGTAGGAGGCGCGCGTATCGAGATACCGCTGCTTTTCAAGGGCTATCGAGTCTTCTGACACGGGCCGCAGCGTCTCAATCTTCTGAGATATGTCGACCAGGATCTCTTTGGCCTCGTTGAATTTCTGCTGCATCATGTAGCCGTAGGCCGAGATAACCGCGCCTTCGAAGTGGTAGAGCGGATTTATGGAGCTGCGCAGGCTCGTGCCGGTCTTTATACAGTCCTCGAACTGTTGCGCCTTGATCGCGCACCAGCCGAGCGCCAGCGTGGCTTCGTCATAATAGATGCTCTGGGCCGGGATCTCCCGGAGCATGGCCACGGCCTTGGAGAGCGGTTTCTCCTCGTTAATCGGATTTTCGTACAACAGGTAGCCCAGAAGCAGATAGGAACGGTTGATGACCTCTTTACGCTCCTTGTCCTTGGGCGATTCGGTGATGCAGTTCTGCAGATTGAGCATTGCCTCGGAATAATTATCCAGGTTTATCTGCGCAACGGCGATCGAATGCTGGGCAAAAAGATAGTCGCCGTGCGAAGGATGGATGCGGGAGAGCAGTTCGACCGCCTTGTCAAACTCCTTGCGTGCAATATGGGTCTGGCCCATGATATAGTCGGCGGAGTATTTCATCGAGTCCGCGACCGTGGCTTCCTGCAACTGCGCGTGCATGGATTCGACTTTTTCATAGTCTTCGTTCCGGTAATGGATGCGCATTTCCGATAGCCGCGCCGGGATCATGGCGTTCGAGAACGGATATTCGATCTCAAGCGCCTTGTAGGTGAACAGGGCGATTTCACGCATGTCCATTTTTTCCTGGCAGGACCCGGTGTAGAACAGCACCCAGTCGTTGTTGAAAAAGTCGGGATATTCGTTCAATATCTGGGAAAACAGGAAATAGGCATCCCAGTAATTGCCCTCGCGATAGAGCTTGAGCGCTTTGAGGTAGATCGCGTTGGGCGCCACGTCCAGCTTGTCGGAGCGGGCAAACACCTCTTCGCGGTGCGGGCCGATATTCACGCGGGCGTAAAACGAGTTGGACAACTTGTCGTTCTTAGAGACCTGAAGGAGCTGGTACCCGAAAAGAATGTCGCGGCCCTGGTAGACCGACGGCGCGTTTACCGTGAGCCCGGCGCCCCAGTGTTCAAGCCCGGTTTTTGATACGCCGGCCATGGCATAGAGACGGAACATCTGGATGACGGCCACGCCCAGCCTGCCGCTGATTTCCATCTCAAAGTCCTTGACACTGTCCGGAAGGAAAACCGTGTCTTTGGGAAAAAGGTCCTTAAGGCAGAAGTCAAAATTGCTTTCAACAAGATTTTCAAAATACGTGGAATAGAGCGTGGCTCTGAAAATCCGGGCGTATTTGTCGGCCTCTTCAAATGCACCGACGAGCGGTAGGGTAAGAACGTTCTGAATGGCGCCGCCCAGAAGATGGGTGCCGATCAGAGGGTGTTTGAGGAGCCGGTACGATATCCCGAGGTCCGCTCCGCCGCCGATTCCCTGGTCGCCGAAACTGTTGTGCTGGATCAGGTTCAGGTTAATACCGAGCGAGACCCCGTTCCAGGGATTGATCGCATAGCTGCCGGTAAAATGGTTGCGCTGTTCGGCCAGGGAGTCATTATTGTGGCCGCCATCCACCCATACGCCGATTTTTTCCGCGCTTTGGTTGGTCCAGTTCAGCCCCAATGACTGATACAGGCCGAGCGGCAGGGTGGCGCCTGCCTGGGTAAGCAGGAAATTCTGCAGGACCGAGGACATGGCACCATGTACCGTAAGGTAGTTTTCCTGCGTAAGGAAGGCCGGATTAGACAGGGCCGAATAGTGCGAGGAAAGCTCGCGCCACCTCTGGGTGATAACATACTCTCCGGGCAGGCCGTCCGCCGCGGCATCCATCACCAAGCCGGAAAGGGAAAGCGCGACCAGCCATGCGAACCATACGGCGGTAGATGCTTTTTCGTGTCTCATGCTCGTGCGTTCTTTCATTTGAATGGTAATGATCAGCAATCCGCTCTATTTAAAAGATGAACCTGATTCCGAAATGCTCGTTGTCCGATCCTTTGATTTTTTTCAGTTCTTTGGACATGATTGCAAAGTCCATTTTCGTCCGCGGTGCGGAAAATTCCGGATCAATGGAAACATTCCGCGGCGGCGGGCCGGGAGAGCCAAAAAAGTTGCCATACACATTGTTTGACTCGATCTTGAGTCCTTTTCTGTTCCCCTTGACAATAATACCGAACCGTTCGTTGAATGCGATGATGTTGTTCTCGATGGGCACCGGCGCGTTGCCGCCGAGCGCGATGCCGTGATTGCCGTTGTAGGCGATGGTGTTGTGGTTGATGATCCCGGTCGAAGCGCTGACATTGTACAGCTGGATGCCGGAACCGCCGTTGAATGCGATGATGTTGTCTTCGATCCTGGCAAGGCTCCGTACACACACGATACCGGTCTGCCAGTTGTTCACGATGCGGCAGCGCGTGATCGAGATGCCGAGGCTTTTCGCGTGCACGCCGATGGTGCCGTTGCGGATCTCGAACCCGGAGATCGACGCCTTTCTGGAGAGCGCGACCGCGATGTCGTGCTTGCCGCCGTCGATAACGGCCTTGTACAGCTCGCGCGATTTGAGTGACACTCCCTGTGTCACGATCACGTGCTCGCGATACACGCCGGGCTCGACCCACACCGTGTCGCCCCTGCCCGCCTTGGCAATACCTTCCTTGATGGTGGTGATCTTTCCCGAGGGCACGGTAACGGACTTGCCAGCGCCAAACAGGGTGGTCGCGAAAAAGGCGATACAAAGGGCGCCTGCCGCGCACCGTAACATCCGGCCATGAACTGTCTGGATCATCGTTTGACTCCTATTTTTATCAGCTCTTTGGAGTTTATGCCGTTTTTGTCTGTTATTTGAAGCACGGCAAGATAGGTGCCGGTGCTTACATTACGGTTGTTTTTATTGGCGCCGTTCCACGTGAAGTAACGGATGTTATAGGATGGTACCGGAATAAAATCCGTTTTATCGGCCACAAGGTTCCCGACAGCGTCATAGAGGGTTGCCGTTGCCTTTGTAATGTCCGAGATATCGCCCATTCTGCCGATTGGCCTGATCGTAATGGCAATACCCCTCTGATTGGGGACGCCGGCAATATTGATGATCGACGTATCAGGACTGAAGGGGTTTTTTGAAATGGCTATTGTCCATGACGGCCTGAGGTGGACCTTGAGCACAACCCGGTGATTTGCCGGGTGTGACTGTAGCACTGCTCCCTGCGCGTCCCGCACGCCGGCAGCAGGATGGATCCTGACCGAGTCGCCGGTCCTGGGAATGCTCACCGCGGCCGGCGTCAGGCTCCCTGGCACCACCACAAAGGTGCAGCGGTTCTGGTTCATAGGAATAGGAGACGGAGTTACCACGGAAAAGGTATAGCCGGTATTCGTGCTGACGCTCAACAGGTCGAACGGCACCGCATTGTTAAGGGTCGCGGCGATCGGCTCGGAAAAGAGCGCGACTATGGTGTCCGGATAACTTGTGCTCGCGTCGATCGCGGTGCCCGGATAATAGTGTGCCGAGTCAATAAGCACCGGCGCTGCACTGTCAGCAACATCGCCGGTCACCTGTTCGCCCGGAATGGACCGGTACTCGACGGTCGTGAACATGCCGCCCGAGGTCTTGATCCCGGTGAGTCCTGCAAACAAGCCCGCTATATTCGCTTCAATGACGCTGTCCTCTGCGGCGCCGGCAGTCACCACCGCAGCAAGCCGGGCCGTGGGAATGGAATCAATTGACGATACGCCCCAGTCTAATGCAATAATGCAATCACTCAACATCACCTTTTTTCCAAACTGGAACACGGCAAAATCAACATGGCCGTCTGCGTTCCGGTCCTGGTATTTTGCCGCCACGACAGGAGCGGGAACAAGCTTGACCTCGATAACCACCGGCCGGTTGTTGAGATGCGGCGTGTTTCTCAGGGAGTCTGTGTCGGTTATCGGACCGCCCGGCTGCAAGCGCAACGAGTCGCCCACAACCGGAGCAGAGGCGCCGGTCACCACGAGCTTGTAACGGTTCGTGCCCGAAGCAGTGGCTTCTGTTACGGTAAGCTGCGATTCAACGCCTGCTTTTTTAAGGATGAGCGATGTGCCGACAAGGGTGGCCGGTACTATGGGTTCCGAAAAAGTGACATACAGGGTATCAATACCAGCGCCACCGCCGATACGCTCGACAAGGAGCGCGCGCATGGCAAGCGGACCCACTCGTTCCTGAATCTGAAAATCAGTCGCTTCAGCCGCAGTTCCAGGAGAGCTGTTCGGGCGGTTCCAGGTCGTACCAAGGAATTCACCGGTATTTCCTGCCGTAATCTCCTGCGGGAACGGCGTTGCCAGCGTGACCGTCACATGGCGGCTGTTTGCCGGATCGAGCGTCATGCCTCCGCCCGCCGCCGTGACCACTCTACGGTTGGGATTTGCAACAAGCTTTGCCGGCCAGTAAAAGATCATCGAGTCCGGCACAAATGCGAGCGTGTCCTGAAAATAGACCTCAACGCGATCAACCCTGCCGAAACCGTTGTTTGTGTAATAAAAGGCGCTGTCGATTTTGACCAGCGGTTTGATAAAATAGATTTTATCGCGCGGATCGCTGCCAAGCACGGTATTGACCGTGTCCGGCGTCACCGCGAACTGGCCATTGGTGATGGCCACGCTGCTCGTTACCCACAGGGTAGCCCTGCCATTGACAAGGGTAAAAGTGTCCGAAGGCGTTGCCGCTGTTGACGTGGCATAGAACTCAAGGCCTGTGGTTGCGCCGTTTATCAAAAAATCAAAGTTCGCGGTCTGGACAGCGGAGTCGAGATTGGCCACCCTGCCGCACATGATGACCACGGGCAGGCGCTCGCCCACCGTGCCCTGCAGGATAACGCTTAGGTCGTACGCGGCCGTGTCGCTGTAAAAGATCCAGAGCCGTTCGCGCGGCGCGCCGACCTTGAGCCGCGCTGTGTCGGGAAGTTTTCCCGGCAGGTCCGCACGGATAGAAAAAATCTGGCCCATGCTCCCATTGGTCACCTCAACCTGAAAAATTCCGGAACCCGTTGCATCGGTGGTGATGCTGACCGGCGCGGTGCCGACGATATTGCCGATGGCTGGCTGCAAGCTTGAAAGGTTGACCGTGGCCGGCTGATCAATCCGGTTGCCGAACCGGTCGTAGACATAGAGTAAACCGTCATAGGGTATGCCCGGATAGATGAGTGGGATAATTGCATTGAATTTAACCGAAGGCGGATCCTGGAACACGACGGTTTCCGGTTGACCGGGGAGAATTTTGATGTTGCACGAACCGAGGAAAGCCTGGACATTGGTACCATCAATCCATTGTCCCGACGCAATGATGGTCTCAATCCCGCCCGGCGGAACCCTGGTAAACATGACATCGCTGCGCGAACCGGTCGGGGTACCGGGAACGCCGTTGGGCAGGGTCAGCGCAACCGCCGGATCAACATCGGTTGAAAACAGCGTGAAACCTGATTGCAGACGCACTTCAGTCGGTTTGACCGTGTTCGGGAAGATGGTGTTGTCTGCTTTATAAGCGCGAATGCGCAAAACAACGGTATCGCCGGCACGGACCTCTGTTAGAACCGTTCCACTTGCCGGATCAAGCACATCAACCACGAATTTGTATTCGAGCTTGCGGTAGGGAACGAAACCGACCGTGGAGGTAAAGGGAAGACTGTTGGACCCCGTGCCTTCGATAATCATCTCCAAAAATCCGTAGCTTGTGGTTTGCGCGGGGATGGTGATGTTGTAGGTATTGCGTCCAACCGCTATCGGCGTCGCGGGTGCTGGTATAGCCCTTATATTGGTCGCGGGAATGATTCCCGCAGCCCATCCGGACGACCATGGATTTGCGTCATAAGGAAGATTACCAACCCATTCGTGCAGTTTGATCGAGGGCGAGGTTGTATTTCCGGCACGAGGCGATAACGTGAAGTCAACGCTTGCAGTGGTATTATTCAGGAGAATCGGCATGTTCGGAATGATGGTGGATACATCGACCGGACGTCCGCCGCCTTGCGGAATAGCGCCGAGGTCGGCGGCAGACCCGTCAGGGTCGCGAACGCCTGAAGTTGTCCAACCTTTATTAACGATATATTGCTGAACAAGAGGATCGTTCCAGTCCGGAGTTAAAAAATTCGTGCTTGCCGAGTCGGTTGAAAGAAAGGGGGTTTCGAGCCAATGGACTTCGGCTGCGGTAGTCATAGCGGGCGTGGTGTTGGTGATAACATATGCGCCAGGCGAAATAATGTTATTCACCGCTTGCGCGGTCATATTATTAAAAATAGGTGTATAATTTGCGGTTGGCGCTTGTATATGTGCTGCGAACACGCAATTATGCATGCGATTTACCAGACATCGGCAAATGTCCATGTCGATTGAGGTGATGATTGTTTCGGTATTTAAATATTTATAAGGCGCGCCGAAAATATTATTAAAAACCAAATGATGATACCCGACTTTCCAATTGCCCACCAATTCAAGAAAATTATGCCAGAAGGTGTTGTTGTAAATCGCGAGCGGGCTGAGAATGACGTCCTTGAACATCATGGCGCCGCCCGGCTGGTTATTTCCTTCAGATGTTATGCCTTTAACCTGGGTGGCAAATGCGCTGGAATGGTGGTGGTTTTCATAAATGAGATTATAACGAATAGTGCTGCCAAGATCCCATGAGGACTCAAAAAACATGCCAAAGGAATTATGGTGTATGCGATTATATTCAATGATATGATTGCCGCTTTTTCCAAATCCTGAAAGCGGCACGACCCTCCATGGTTCATTGTCGGCCGGGTTGGGGTTTCCGAAAATGCCGCCCTGGTTGCGGTCCTTGAAATTAATACCGAAATAGGCGTTCGAGATGCTGCAATTTTTTACGTGAATGGCGCCGCACATCCAGAGCGAGATTGCTCCGTTCCCATGCTGGAGCGGGTATTGGTTATTCCAGATGGCTGTATATCCAAAAGCGTAAGGCCCCCCTCCGTCAATGGCAATGCCGTCGATCGTTACATTGCGCGCTCCGAGCAACTGCAAAGCGCCGTTGCGGTCAAAGGTGATCATGCTGTCGATCTGGGACTCTGCAAAGGTGCGCGGACCAACGTTTACTCTGTCCTGCCACCGTATCCGCGGCTTATTAATCGAGGTCGGGTTGCTGGAACAGAGCGTAAGACCGTTTTTCGTGCTGTCTATGACGACCTGTTCTTCATACGTTGAAAGGTCGGTAATCTGAACGATATCGCCGGCCTGAGCTCTTTGCATTGCCGCCATTATGGTGGTTGCATCACCGGTGCCGTCTTTGGATACCCTCCACGTAACCGCAGATGCAGTGTAGGACAAGGCAATGCAGAGAAGAAAAATGGCAGACAATCCGCCGCTTGTTTTTTTCATCATAAACCAGACCCCTTCAAAAAACAGAACACCCTGTGGAACGTATACGCCTTGAAACCGGACATGGCGGCGCGTTAACCGTTTTGACGGGAAAAGCTAGAATGGTTTCCCCCTGTGCGAAAAGCTTTGTTTTCTATATTAGTGTTGAATGTTCACTGGTGAGTTCATGGAGGGGAGGGGATTTTTTCAGGTAAACGGGATGGCTGCAAAGATTCAAAAAAACCTGTAAAAAAGCCGCCCCGCAGGGGCGGCTTTCGCAGTATTATGAATTCAGAGAAATTATCAGCTGTCATACCGGTGACCTGTGGTGAGTTTGTCGAACCAAAACCGGTATCCACTTCTTACAAGTTCCCGGATACCGGCTTCCGCCGGTATGACAACCGAAAAGAAGCAATTTTAGAGAGGTACTATTTAAAAATAATCGCAAACCTCCCGTCTTTTTTCACCCAGACGCACTGGGTGGCGTCGGCTTTGATATAGTACTCTCCATCCAGACCCGTAATACCGCTGCCAGTAAGCGTAAAACCCGGCTGAGCGGCGGAGAAGTTATTGGTCGGCGTGAAATTTTTGTAATAGGGATCAACGGTCAGGTTGAACGAGAATTGGTACAACCCCCTATTGGCAAGGTCCCAGTTAATGGTGAATTTGTCTATGGTGGAGACATTCGGTGCACCGGTTCCGTCCGTTGTCACATCGTTGTATTCCTTGCTGATGTTGGGTAAGGCCGCAGCGAGCGGTACCCCATATTTTTGCAGCAGATTGGTTGTATCAATAGTCGTATCCTTTATATTCACCGCCCTTACTGCCGGGGTGGCGGCATTGCCGGCAGCATCGGATACCGAATAGGTGATATTGTAATTGCCGATGGTGTTGGTGAATGTCGCTATCGGGACAGCGGTACCGCCCGGGACCGTGGTCACCACCTTGGTGACATTGCTTGATATGTTGCCGTCAATGTTGTCCGTGGCAATGACGCCGGGTTCGACAAACGGCGACCCGACATCAACCGTACATTTGACCGCGCCCTCGAGCCGTATGACCGGCTTGACCGTGTCAGTACTCACGCCGACAACGCGGACGGTACGCCCGACCTCCATAAGGTTGCCGGCGGAATCAGAGACCGAATAGATGAGCTCAAAGGTCCCGGGTGCCGAAGTATTTATCGGGTTGATTGGCTTGTTGTTCAATTCTCTGACCTTCACGCTGTCAGTCAGGTCCCCGTCAACTTCGTCATATGCTGTCCATCCTGGCTCGACATAAGGGTTGCCCACGTTAACTGTTACTTCAAGTTCTCCCTTAAGCGTGATTACCGGGGGTATGGTGTCTTTTACCGGACCGCTCGGCCTGATGATGATGATCCGTTTGACTGAGGCGGAGTTGCCGGCCCTGTCGCTCACCGAGTAGGTGAGCGTGTCCCTGCCTGGAATAGTGGTAACTACCGGCCCGCCGGTTACCACTACCGAATTAGTTATATCGCCGTCAACATTGTCAATGGCCGTGTAGCCGGGCTCGACGTATGGGGTTCCCTCTTCAAGGGTGAGAGGATTGGCGCCATTGAGGGTAATGACCGGCGGCTCGGTGTCAGGAGCTTCGGAAACGATAATGGTCCTTTTTTTCGTGCTCACGTTGCCTGCCCGGTCCGTGACCGTGTAGATGACCGAATCAACGTGCGCGGTCGCCGTGGTAACGTTGCCGGTAATGGTGATGCTGGCGGCGGGGAGCGGGCCGTCGATATTGTCGGTGGCCGAGGCGCCCGGTTCGGTGTAGGGTGCGCCGACTTTCAGGTTCATGGGGTTTTCACCGGCAAGCGTGATGACCGGCCCTTCGCAATCAACGATGATGACTCGCGGTTTTTCCGCGGTATTGCCGGCGAGATCGCTCACCCGGTACACCACGTTGTAGACCTGACACTGGGTAATGTAAATGTCCGGTTTCTGGATTCTGCCGGTGATATCCTTGTCCACATTGTCGTACGCGGTGACCACGGCTTTCGCATAAACCGAGTCCGGATCACCCTGCCTGATGATGACGGTGTCGCCGTTGCCGATACCGCCGGTAAAGGTTATGACCGGTGGGACCGTGTCCTTGGTCCTCAGGTAGTCCTGGTCGAATTTGTTGGCAATACCGTCACCGTCATGATCGCCGGCGAGCGAATCGCCGGCATAGTTGGAACCCTTTGCATCAAGGGGATTGTTGAATTCAACCTTGGTGCACAATGCGGCAAGCGAAAGAATCATCGCCGGCAGCAGAAGAAGATTTGCTAGACGTTTCATGGCACACCCGCGCGGTTATGGTAGTACGAACGTAATGGTTACACCAACGCCACTCAGGCCGGCAACGGCATAGAGCACGTTCCGGTAGAGGATTTTATCGTCGATCTGTTTTCTCAGATTCGCCACGTTTTCCGTGTTCTGGGCTTCGGGATTGTTATCGTAATCTTTATAGATATTGTAGTCTTTTTTCATCAGCCAGTCCATGGCGTACCCTGCGCCGGCGGCGCCGATACACGCGATGGCGGACCCGATGCGGATAACAACGCGCGGGGAAACGGTTGACCGCTGCAGGGCCGCGTCCCGGCGCTCTTTCTTCTTCCGCACCTTGTCGGCATAGTCCCCACCCTCCATTTTCTGTTTCACCGACGCGATCCGCTGCTGGACCGTCTGGTCGTTTTTGTCGAGCGCCGCCGCCTTTTCATAGGAGTCGAGGGCCTCGGCATACTCAGCGGCATGGTCGTAAATTTCACCCAGCACGAAAAGGACCTCGCGGTCAGGGGCCCCGATCCGAAGATACCGGATCAGGTCCTTACGCGCGGTGACCGTGTCGCCGGTCTGGTACTCTGCAAGGCCGAGGGTTTTCTGCAGGCCCGGATTGTCGTAATGCTTTTTCTGTATTTTCTTGAGCGTCTCCACGGCCATCTCGGGTTTTCCCATGAGCATACAGGTCCGGGCAATTTTCACGAACAGATCAACGTTTTCCGGGGCAAGCTCCAGCGCCCGCTCGTATTGGTCAAGGGCCGAAGTGTAGTCATAGCCCTGGACATGAACGTCGCCAAGGAGAATGCGCGGCTGCGCGTCCGCCGTAAGGATGTCAGCCGCTTTTGTCAGCGCCTTCTGTGCTTCAGGGTACTGCTGGACCGCGAGGTATGCCTTGCCAGCCTCCATGTCGCCGCGTCCGTCATCAGGATAGAGTTCGCGAAACCGGTTGGCGTATTCAATGGCAGCGGTGGCGTCATCGTCGTTGTTGGCTTTAATCATAAGAAAGGAGAGCGCATGATAGTTGGCAGGGTCGAATTTCAGCACTTCCCGGTACGCGGCAGCCGCGTCATCATCCTCCTCCATGGCCTCGAGCAGAAGCGCTTTTTCCAGCACCAGATCGTTGGTGATCAGTTTCAGTCCTTCGCACACCTTGATTATCTGATAACCATTCTCCAGTTTTTCAGCCTTTCGGAAATAGCGGGCGCACAGCGGATAGAGGCCGGCATGAGTAGGGCCGAGTTTGAAAATGAGGTCCTTGAGGATCGTGGCGGCGGATTCGAATTCGCCGGCTTTGGCGTACTCTTTAGCTGACAGGTAGTAGGAGAGAAGCGCATGCTCCTCCTTGGACGAGCATTTTTTCAGCTCCTCGGCGATCCGCTTGTGAGTTTTTTGGTCTGTTGAAGAGGATGCTTCGAGCATGGAAACGCCGATACTATTATCGCATTTGCCGCTTCCTGCGATCCTGGTATCCAGGAATTTCTTTACATGCGCTGGCAGATCAATGGAAAGTCCGGAAATAAGCTGCTTGATTCCTGCATCAAGACACTCGCCCGGCTTCTCAAGGCCACAAGGTGTTGATTTTATTGATATGACGTTACTTTGATCGCTTGTCGGCACTACCTTTTGAGAAAACTCAATTTCGGTGTTGTTTTTCTGTAGCTTGAATTCGGTCATGAGAAGATGCGTAGTATGAGTTGTCTCCATTTTGGACAAATAGGCAGATTGAGAAGGTGCGGGCTGATCGTATGAAAGGTGCCCGGATACCGACCGTAAAATGGTATCCGGATCAACCACGGTAATACCGCTGACTGCGGAAAGACGAAAGCAGAGATATTCGTGAACAAACGGTGCAATCCAGGACATCTCTTTCGATGTCCCTTTCCCAGATGGTTTCGGACGGGCAACGACAAGGTAGATATTTTTGGAACCTGTTGCTGTTTCTTCGGTGAGAAGCTCGTCACCGCTGTCGGCAGGATCTGAAGTTTCAGATGCTATCAATTTCTCTTCCAAAGCAATATCATCCTGCGCAATGGATTGAACCGCGAAGCCCAGCAGGAAAAAAAGGGCGCCGAGCATAACTGCGCGAGGAAAATAGATGATTTGATTATTGTGCATATTGTTAATGATCCTTGCTTTTTTCCTGTCAAAACCTTTGTTTTTACTGCTGTTACGCCATATTCAAGGTGACATTTGCGGAATAAAGAAGAAGTCCTTTCGTACTTCCCCGCGGATAGGGCCTTCTATATTTGTGGCAAAATATTTTCCCTAAGTTCATGGAGTTTTACGCAGAGAGGATGCCGGTGAAATGGGGGCGGGCCGGTGGTATGGATCACCTCACACGTACCTCTTTTTGGCGAATGCGGGTAGGTGTTATATTTATAGAGGATTTTTCGGGGAGGTTGAACTGATTCCATATGGTTCTCTTTTGCAGGTAAATGCAGCGCGTCCTGTTATTTCAACCATGCGGCACTTCATACAAAGGCTACTGGTGAATGTATCAATGAAAAGACAGTGGTATATCGCCGCAGCATGCATGCTCCTGGCAGTTTTCCCCACAGAATCCAAGCAGCACAGAGAAAAAACCGAGGTCATCCCCTCCTGCCTGCTGACGGTGCGCATGGAGATCGATCCGGTCATGGATACGCTCCTCACGGAAGGTTTCAGCCGTTCGCTCGGAAACGCGCTTGAGCAGAAGTTCGTCAATATCAAGCTCTGCGTTGATACCTGCCGCAGCGGGTGTGTTCAGAGCGGCCATGGAGCGCTCGATCTTTCAATCCGGTATGAAGGGGAGGAGGATACGACAATTTACAACGGATCCATTATCGTGAATTTCAAGAAAAGAGAAGGGAGTAAAACGGACGAGGGTGACGGCAGCCAGGTATTAACGCTGTTTCAGGTACCATCGGGCATTGACCGCGGGGGTCTGTACATGGTGGTGGCCGAGAAAATCGTTGAGAACGTACGGCGGGAGGTCCTTGGTGAGGTAAAGGTAACCACGGTACCGGAGGGCGCCTCCTTTATTCTTGATTCCACGCTCGGAGAAAACCGGTCGCCCAAAACGTTGCTGCTCCCGCCCGCAACCTATACCCTCGAAGCATGGCTTCCACGGTATCTTCCTTACCGGGGTGAAGTCCGCGTTTCCGTGCCCGGAATCACCGAGGTGCATATCAAACTCACAAAACGCAGATTTTACCATAGCCGGTACATGCCGCTTTTTTACGTGCTGAGCACGGCCACCATCAGCGCTTTTGCGGCCGAGTGGTATTTTTACAAAGAATATTCGAAGCTCGGCGAAAACGATTTTTTCAACCGCCCAAGGGAGTTTGAAAAACGGTTTAACCGGGCACAACGCTTTGAATATGCGGCTGTTAGCCTGCTCGGTTTGACAGGTGTCTGCTTTGCCGTCACCTTCTTTTTTTAATGTGCCTGCAGCCGCGAAACGTGATCGCGCACCAGCACCATGGCGCGCCGCAGTCGGGCACGACAAGAGGAGCCTACGTAATGAAAAGGGGAAAAAAGTCGAAACCTGGCGCTGTCGTCTCCATTCCGGGAGGCATCACGCGGGCAAAGGGGTTCAGGGCCGGCGGCGTGCGTGCCGGCATCAAGGAGACCGGAAATGACGATCTGGCGCTCCTGGTAAGTGACCGTTCCTGCACTGCGGCAGGGACATTCACCACCAATGCTATCCGTGCGTCAAGCGTGGATTGGTGCGAAACCCTGCTCCCTTCGGCGTCGATCCGGGCGATCGTCTGCAACAGCGGATGCGCCAATGCGTGCACGGGAGTGCGGGGTGAGCGCGATACTGCCGTTGTTGCGCGTCTCGTCGCTGCTATCTGCGGGACGGCTCCCGAAGAGGTGCTGGTCGCCTCGACCGGCGTTATCGGCAAGTTTCTTCCCATGGGAAAAATAAGCGCAGGCCTTAAAAGGCTCGCGCCCCAGTTGTCCGGCCGCAGTGGCGCGCAATTTGCCCGCGCCATCATGACCACCGATACGGTCAAAAAGGAAGCGGCCGTCAGGTGCGCGCTTTCAGGAGGACCGGTCGTCATCGGCGGGTGCTGCAAGGGTTCCGGGATGATCGCGCCAAGCATGGCCACGATGCTCGCCTTTATTACAACCGATGGTGCCGTGGAAAAAGAGCGGCTGAACGCTATTGTCAAGCGTACGGTTGACCGGACGTTCAACAACTGCACCGTGGACGGAGATACCTCGACCAACGACATGGTGCTGGTGCTGGCAAGCGGCGCTTCGGGCGTCTCCGCATTGTGCAACGGCGACCTGCAGGTGTTTGAACAGGGGCTTTTCTCGGTATGCAACGACCTGTGCGGGAAGATCGCGGCGGACGGCGAAGGCGCGACCAAACGGGTGGAGGTCCTGGTGCGCGGCGCTGCGACCGAAGAGGGTGCCAGACGGGCGGCCAAGGCGGTTGCCAATTCCACCCTTACCAAGTGCGCGCTGTTCGGCAATGATCCCAACTGGGGTCGTATCGCCTGCGCGGTCGGGTATTCAGGCGCCGCATTCTCACGGGAAAAAATGTCGATCAAACTGTGCGGCGTAACGGTGTTTAAGAACCTCCAGCCCGTGCGGTTTGACGAAAAAAAGGTGTCACGGCTCATGAAAGCAAAGGCAATCACCATTGATCTGGACCTGGGGTGCGGTGAAAAAACGGCTATTGCGCACACCTGTGATTTCAGTTATGATTATGTCAGGATCAATGCGGAGTATCATACGTGAAAAAAGCACCGCAATCCGTGCTGAGACGCCGATGCCGGAAGGCGGCCCTGCTGGCTGTTGCGCTCAATCTGATAACGCCGCCATGAGACAAGACATCATGTTGTGCGTGCAGGTATGAAGAATGTATTTTTTCCGAAATTTGCTGGGATAACGCACCATTAGCTCAGCTGGTAGAGCAACTGACTCTTAATCAGTAGGTCGAAGGTTCGAATCCTTCATGGTGTACCAAATGAAAGCCCTCGAAATCCGGGGGCTTTTTTTAACGGTTAGTATTGAAGCGGCTACCGTTTTTTTTACGGAATATATCTCTTGCTCGCCATATATTTTCCTGATATGATTATGGAGCATTCGGGGTAGCGCAATCCACGGCAGTAGGTGCTCCTTCAAAACATGAGCATCCGTAGTACGTTTTCATATTCGTTCATATTCCTTGTTTTGGTATGTCGCCGCCATGATGGTTCCAGCGTTGTATCGCTCCTATAAAAAGGCCAGGCTGCGCCGCCTGCTGGTGCTGTCCGCGGGCGGGGAATCCAGCGGTATTCATGGCCTTTATTTCACCACTCATGACGGGGTATGGGAGGTTATCGCTCACAGCAAGGTTCCCTATCCGGAAAGCATCGACACGCTCATTGACAGCTGCCGGCGTTCCGCTGTGTCAATTGCTGACCTCTCGTGGCTTGACTGTAAATTGACGCAACTCTATGGGGAATGCGCCAAAACGGTGCTTTCACAGGTGCCGCGCGGGCTCAAGAAGCCGCACCTGGTCGTTTTGGACCGGTTATGCCTGTACCGGGGGGCGACCGGGGAACAGGAAAAAATCCCCCAATGGAACATGAGCGCCGGCGATCCGCAGTATCTGGCAATGACGACGAACGCGCCGGTCGTGTCGGATTTTTCCCGGTACCATCTGTTTGCCGGCGGCAGCGGCGAGGTCCCGACCGTTGCGGGTGACCTGCTGATTGCGCAGCAGATGGGAGGCATGATCGCCTTTCTGAACATCGGCCTCATAGCGCACTTGACCGTGGTCGATACCCGCTCGCCGCAGCGCTGCGTCATGGATTCGGACACCGGGCCCGGCATGTGCCTTATCAACCACTGCGCGCGCCTGATCAATTGTCCTGACGGATTTGACCGGGACGGATCGCAGGCGGCAGTGGGTTCCATCGATGCGGCCTGTCTTGACGCACTGGCAACCTCGCCGTGGTTTCTCAAGGAGGGGCCCAAGGACGCCTCGCCGGAGTTTTTCGATCATCTGCTCCAGAAGCCGGACCTTCAAGCGCTTGCGCCGCGCGACCGTCTTGCCACCATTACCGCGCTGACCGCTCGCTCAGCCTACGATTTTTTACGGCGCAGCTGTCCCGAAGCGTCGCTTCTCGACAAGGTAATCATTTCGGGCGGAGGGGCCAATAATAACGCCCTCCTCGGTTATTGTGCCACCTATTTCGGCCATACGCCGGTTGTCTCATGCGAACAGCTTGGCATTCCCGTGGAAATGCGCGTTCCGCTTGCCATAGGGCTTTCCGTGGATTCATTGCTTATGGGGCAGGCATCGGTCTGGGAGGACGGGAAGATGCCTGAGCCTGGACTTCTGGGAAGATTTTCAATGCCTGCCTGAGGCTTATGTCGCTGTTTTCCGGCGGGTGCCCTCGTTTAATCGTCGGTGGTTCCCTGCTGTTTCATCCGAAGAATACCGCGCGTGCTGTTTCGGGCGAATGTGATAATCTGCGCGATGTCCCCGTTATCGGCATGTTCTGAGCTCAGCTTGATCAGTGCGTCCTCGAGGTTCAAATGCTCGCGGAAAAGGGTCCGGTAGGCGCGCCTGACGGCGAGCATCCGCTGCTGAGAAAATCCGCGGCGTTCAAGCCCGATTTTATTGACATCGACGATGCGGACCGGTCCGGCCCCGACAAGCGCGAAAGGAACGACGTCCTGCGACACGTAGCAGGTCGCCTGGATCATGGCATGGTCGCCGATGCGGGTGAACTGATGGAACGAACAGACGCCGCCGATGGTCACGTGGTTTCCGACCTGAACATGTCCCGCCATGGCAAGGTTGTTTGACACGATCAAATGGTCGCCGATGCTACAGTCGTGCGCGATATGGCAATACGCCAGGATCGCGCAATCGTTACCGATGAGCGTTTCTCCCCGTGCCTTGGTGCCGCGGTTTATGGTACAGAATTCGCGGATGATATTCCGGTCGCCGATACGAAGGGTGGTTTTTTCTCCTGCGAATTTCAGGTCCTGGGGAATGAGTCCGACGGCCGCCCCATGGAATATGGTGTTCTCTTGTCCGATGCGCGTATGCCTGCCGATCACCACCTGCGAGCCGATGCGGGTCCGGTCGCCGATGATCACGTCGTCTTCAATGATGCTGTAAGGACCGATGACGACATCGTTGCCCAGTTCGGCGTTTGGGTCCACGAGGGCGGTCGGATGGATATCGCATGCCATGGGGCGCTTTGTACCCCTCTATTCCCGCTTTTTTTTTGAGGTGAGCATTGCGAGCAGTTCGGCCTCGCATACCAGCTTGTTGTCAACGAGACATTCACCCTTGAACCTGATCGTATCGCGGCGGTTCTGCATCATTTGCACTTCGATTCTCAGGCAGTCGCCCGGCCGGACAATGCCGCGGAACCTGACATTGTTTATTCCCAGAAACAGGATCGTCTGGTCCTGCGAGGGTGACTGGGACCGCTGCTTGCGCGCATACAACTCCATGATACCGCCTGCCTGGGCCATGGCTTCGATCTGGAGCACGCCGGGCATGACCGGATTGCCGGGGAAATGGCCCTGAAAAAACGGTTCATTGAACGAGACGTTCTTAATGGCGGTCAGGCTTTTTCCGGGGTCAATGGTAACGATCTTGTCAATGAGAAGGAAGGGATAGCGGTGCGGCAGGAGCTGCATGATCTCCTGCCAGCTTATCGGCGAGCCGTCCATTTTCTTTTTCTGGTTATTGACGTATGAGCGGATCATTTTCGCAAGTTCGATGTTGGCCGCATGGCCGGTCCGCGCCGCCTGGATATGGCCCAGAAGCGGTTTCCCTAAAAGATACAGGTCACCGATGAGGTCGACCACCTTGTGGCGGCACAGTTCGTTCGGATATCGCAGCGCCACGTTGTTGAGGAACCCGTTTTCGCCGCGGACAATGGGCCCTTTTTCGTTGAACAGTTTTCGGATGTATTCGATATGGTCGGCTGTCAGCTCGATATCCTGCACCACGACCGCGCTGTCAAGCGATCCCCCCTTGATAAGGCCCTGTTCACGGAGCTTTTCGATTTCGGACAGGAAACAGAAGGTCCGCGACGGGGCGAACTCCCGGGGGTAGTCTTCAAGGCGAAAGAGGGTGGTATGCTGGGCCCCGAGTGCCGGGTGTTTATAATCGATCATCACCGTGACGCAGAACGATTGTGACGGCAGAATACCAAGCGCGATATCGTTTTTTGTATAGACAATCGGTTCGTCGATGGAGATGTATTCTCGCTCCGCGTTCTGTTCCTCACTACCGGTTTTTTGGATCAATTCAACATACGGCAAGGCGCTGCCGTCCATGAGCGGCAGTTCCGGAGCGTTTACTTCGATGCGGCAGTTGTCGATCTGCATCCCCGCCAGGGCAGACATGCAATGCTCGGTGGAGTGGACCGAGACCTTTCCTTTTCCCACTGCCGTGCCGCGGGAGAGGTCCACAACATTGTCGATGTCAGCCTCTATTTCCGGAGCATTTTCGATATCGGTGCGTACGAATCGGATGCCGAAATTTTCTGGCGCCGGCTTGAGCGTCACTTTGGCAGGGGCTGCGGTGTGGAGACCGATTCCGGTGAGTGATACGCTCTTTTTTATGGTGTGCTGCATTCCCATGGCGGATCAGGTTCTCCTTTCTGTCACTTTCTGTCCATGTGCTTTTTGAGCGCGTCGATTTCATTGCGCAGCTGCTTGAGCTCCTTGAGGAGTTCGGGAAGCTGCGCCTGCGATGCTTCGATCCGGCGCATGGTCATGAGGTCGCGGGCAGGGTATCCGGTCACCTTGCCGCCCGGTTTGACGCTTTTTGACACGCCGGCTTTGGCGCCGATAAAGGCGTTGTCGCCGATTTCAATATGGCCGACAAATCCGGCCTGACCGCCGATGAGCACCTGTTTGCCGATCCGCGTGCTCCCGGATACGCCGGTCTGGGCCGCGATTGCCGTGTCGTCGCCCACCTCGACATTGTGCGCGATATGGATCAAATTGTCGAGCTTGACGCCGCGGCGGATGACGGTCGGCTCGAAGCTTCCCCGGTCGATGGTGGTATTGGCGCCGACCTCGACATCGTCTTCGATGACCGCGGAGCCGAAACAGGGAATCCGTATAAACCGGTCGTTCTCCCTCGCATTGCCGAATCCGTCGCTTCCGATTATCGCCCCGGCCTGGACGATGACCCGGTCGCCAATACGGCTGCCATAACGGATCACGGCGCCGGAATCGATACGGCAGTCATTGCCGATCGAAACATCCCGCTCGATCACGCATCGCGCCTCGATGCGGCAGTTTTTTCCGATGGTCACCCCTTGTCCGATTACCGAAAGCGGACCGATCGACGTGCCCGGTCCCAGGTGCGCCGACGAATCGACGACGGCGGTGTCCGCAACGCCCTTGTTGAAGAGCGGCTGTTTGTCCTCAAACAGACGGGCGACTTTTGCATATCCGACATAGGGATCATTGACCTCAAGGCAGATCTTGCCCCGAAGCGATTCGCCGGTGCGCACGATCACGGCGCTGGCGCGGCTTGCCTCAGCCGCTGCGCGGAACCTTTTATGCGAAAGAAACGTGATCTGGCGCTCGTGGGCCTGCTGCGGGGACGCAATTCCCTCGATGTCGATATCGAGGCCCTGCTCGATGCCGGTGGCATTAATAGCCTGCGCGATAGCCGAAAGCTTCACCCCTATTTCTCCTTGTTAAGAAGCATGAGGACTCTTTCGCTGAGATCATATTTGGGCATTGCATAGACGATGGCGCCCGCACGCGCGTCGAAGATAAAATCGTAATTCTCTTCTTTGGCGATTTTTTCAAGGATCTTGTTGATTTTCTCGATGATCGGCTTTGTCAACTCTTCGTTTTTTACCAGCGCTTCGCCTTTCTGGCCGAATTTTTCCTGCAGGAATTTTTCATAGAGCGCATATTTGCTGCGCAACGAATCTTCGAGCTCTTTTTTCCGTTCATTTGAGAGGAGCAGGCTCTGTTTTTCCAGCTGTTCCTTGAGTTGCTTGATGTCTTTTTGGCGCTTCGAGGCCTCCTGTTCCCACTTTTCCACCTCTTTGTTGAATTTCTGCTGCGCCTCCTTGGTACCCTCATATTTGGCGAAAATGGCCTCGGAGTTAATAAATCCCACTTTCATTTCAGCTGGAACACTCACGATTGCTGCACATAACACTGCTGCGGTGAAAATGAAACGCGTATGCATGACGTCCCTCCTTTGTTGTTTTCGGTAATGGTGCTAAGTTAAAATGGTCTGTTCATAAGAAAATGGACCTGCCATCCATTAGGATCACCGTCGAACGGCTTATGGCTCGGATCGTCAAGTCCATACCCGAAATCAAACCCGATAAGGCCCATCATCGGGATATTGAGTCGCAGGCCGAATCCCACGCCCTTGTACAGGTCGCCGAGATCGATATACGAAAGGTTCGGCCAGGTATTGCCCGCATCGGCGAACAATCCCAGATAGAGCTGCTGTTCTAAAAGCGGATAACGAACCTCGAGCGACGAAACGAACATCGAAAGACCGTCATCCGGTGGGTTGGAATAACTCCACCCGCCGAACGCATATTCGTCATACCCCCGCAAATCAGCATCACCATACACGCCGCCCACTTTAAAGAGATCGTACCGGGATATTTTCACCGGGCCCCTGATCGGATGGATGAGCCCGGCTTTGGTCCTGGTGCCGAGCGATAATTTGAGCGGCAGCGGAAAGTAGTGATTGTATTCGACCGTCCCCTTGAGGTAGCTGAAATCGCCGCCGAGCCCGGCGACCTGCGGTGTAATCGTGAATTTGTTTCCGCTGGTGGGAAACTGGGGCATGTCCAGGTCATATCGTGTTATTGCGCAGGAGAGCCTGCTCAACACACCCATTTTCAGCACGTCGACCACCCCCGGCACTCCTGCCACGTTCCAGTAGGAACGCTCATAGCTCAACCGGTAGGTGCCTCGGATCGAAAAGCGGTTATCGGGCCACGCGAGTTTGGACCTCCCGACCCCCACTTCAAACCCGTAGCTTTCCAGCGTATCAAGACGCGCTGAGGAGTAATAGTAGGGTACACTCCAGTTGTAAAAGACCTGACCGGAGAGCGACGTCGGCGAATTGAAGGCCCATGGTTCGGTAAAACCGACATCAATGCCTTTGCGGTAGCTGCCGTACTGGAAGTTGATCTTGAGTTCCTGGCCTGCGCCGCGGAAATTGGGAATAGAGAGGGCGAGCGTGCCGACAAACCCATCGAGCTGGCTGTATGCTGCGCCGACCTGGAACTGTCCGATATTGTCTTTTTCCGTTACCTCAAAAACCAGATCAATAGTGCCGTCACTGTTCGGGCTGAGGTCCGGCCGTACGTCGGAAAAATAGTTTAATGAGAAAATGCGCTGCCTGCTTGAAGCCATGAGCGACTGGCGGTACCGCTGTCCCGGAAGAAGGTCGATCTCACGCCGTATCACCTTTTCACGCGTTTTGGTATTGCCGTGGATTTCGATCTTCCTGACCACGGCCGGTTTACCCTCATAAATCGAGAAGGTGACGTCTATGGTGTCGCCCCGGTACCGTTTCTGTTCCTCAAGGGAGACCCAGAGATACCCCTCCTCGCGATAGGCGTTTTCCACAAAATACCGTGAAAGGTCATATCGCGATTTCTTGAACGGCTTGCCTTCTTTGAGCAGGATCTTGTTTACGAGTGAATCTGAAGGAATAACCGTATTGCCGGTGAAATCGAACTTGCCGGCATAGTGTTTTTTTCCCTCCTCAACCGTAATCTCAATGCCGATATCCTTTCCCGACGCCATGTACCAGATGCTGTCGTTTACAATTGCGGCATCCAGGTATCCCAGGTCGTTATAATACAATAGAAGGGAATCGAGATGTTCGCGGTAAAGCTCTTCCTCAAAATCGCCGCTGCGCCACCAGCGGTCCTCTTTGGTTTTGAATTTTGATTTGAGTTTTTTCTCCTTGATCGCCTTGTTGCCCTTGAAGGAGATGCTTTTAATTTGAACCTTGGGTCCTTCCTTGACCGTGAACTTGAGAATGACATTCCCCGGAACTTTTGAGGCAATCTGTTCCGCGTTTATTTCGGCGAGCAGATATCCCTTCTCCTCGTATTGCTTTTTTATGTACTGTCTGGTGCGGAACACGTCATTATCAGTAAGGATCTGGCGTACCTTGACCGGCAGCTTTTCTTCAAGGTCCTTGGATTTGAGCTTTTTCATTCCCGCATATTCGACCGACTCCAGCAGCGGGAACTCTGCAAGCGCTATGACGAGAGAGGCAGCGGTATCGGTCTCGTGTTCAACGAAGATGTCGACCCAGCGAAAAAGCCCTGCTGCAGCCAGCTTTTTTATCGACTCCTTGACATCGTTCACGCTGAACGGGAAGCCTTCCCGTAAAAGGATATTGTTCCGTACTATGGTTTTTGAGTTGAGTGAGAGCCCCTTGATGGTGAGTTTTTCGAGCGTTTTTTTCTGCAACGCAGGAGGGAGAGCTACGCGTGCGTTTGAATCTTGGACTGCGGCAAGGGAATCAAGCGTTTCTGGATTGGTGATGATGTCGAGCGAATCCTGCGATGGCGGACCGATGCTGTCCTGTGCCGCGGCGGTGACGGTTGTATCGTTCTCCTGTGAGTAAGCGGTTGAAAGGAGAACGAGAGATGAAAGCATTAGGAGGAGGGATGGCCTCTTCCCGATGTGCCGTAACGTTTTAAATGGCATTCGTTTAAAAGTCAAAGTACGATCTCAATCCTGTGATTGGCAGCCTCAACTGGAGATTAAGGCGCGGGTTATGCTCTAATGCAAGATCTCCCTTATAAAATCCGTAATCGATGTCCATAAAGATGTATCGCGTTGGTTGAAATTCAAGCCCAAAACTGTACTGTGGCGTCAATGCTGTATCGACCGGAAGCAAGCCCCCTCTTGCCTTGACGAACAGATTGTCGCGGAAGAAATAGCGACCCACGGTGACCCCGACATTTGCCAGCGCAACATAATCTGCCTGCATCATTAAGTTTTCGTAATGCTGGTTGTAAAACCTATTAAAATAATTCGAAGCAATTGACGTTTCAATGTTGATCACATCCAGACCAATGCTTTTCGCAAGCCTTCGTTCAAACCGCTGGAGGAAAAAGCGGTGCAGATACTGCTCCCCGAAATCCGACATAAACCGCCCAGCTCCTCCCAGTGTCGTAAATTGCAGCCCTGCCTGCCGGTAAAACTCCCTTTCCGAAGCGCCGGGCAGTTCCTCAAATTCAGAGGAAACCTGAAACACCACATTGAATTTATTTCCTGAGATCCGGCCCCTTTCGGAGAGTGTCCCGGTTTTTTCGTCCTGTATCAAGGCGGTCAATTTAATCCGGTCAAACCGGCTGGTATCGGAGAACGCCTCGGCATTCCCGCTGAGGATGGGCAGGTTGTCATACCCCGGTTGCCGCACCTTTTTACGGGGCACGAACTCCAAGGCAACCTCAAAGTTCCGGTCAAATGTTTTGCCATAATACACTGATCCATGATACGAATTGATGACCCCGGATATTTTCAAGTCGTGATCATGACCGCTCCCTCGGACCCGCAATAGGGAAGTGCCAGGATCTATGTACCCTTCAACAAATCGCATTAGCCGGGTGCTTTTATTTGCTATATCTCGAAAATACATTACCTTACGGTTGCCGGCCTTGATATCAAGGTCCCATTGAACAAATGAAATCGCCTGTTCATCCCCCGAATCTGAGGAATCCCGGTCCCCATGCTTTGTCCCGCCATGTGATGGTTCAGAAGCATCCGAATGGACCGGCGGGTAGGTAAACTCAATATCGCGAAGGACGATGATCCCGCTCAGGTGTGGCTTTTTTACAGGTCCAGAAAGCGACAGGTGGCTCAGGGGCCTTTTCCCACGGACCTCCACGTCTCCGGTCTCTCCCTTCACCATGAGTCTGGGAATGTGGATATCAATACCGCGCTGGGGTGTTTCCGCCTGAATAATGCCGAAATTGAGCGGTCCTATGACAATCGGCCTGAAGCCGGATGGAATTTGATGGATTGAAAAAATCCTAAGAGGCCTTTTCCGTACGCTGCCGCTTAGAATGGTATGCACCTTTGAGGAGCCCTTTACCGACATGGCGCAGGAAAAATCTTTAATATCACCCGGCACATATGGTCTCAAAAGCAGCCTTCCTTTCGGGATAAGCAGCGATGCTTCTTTGACCTTCAGATTGTCCGGGTGCCCGCTGGCAGAAAAACGGATGGTACCCCGTCCTGATCCGTCGATAAGCGGATGCAGATTGCTATGCATGGTTTTGATAATATCGCCTTTGACGAGCAGGTCAATGCCGAGGGTGTCGGTGCTGTCAAGATCCTTTCCCTGCAAAAAGGCAAGGGGGATATACCCGCGCACCGAGAGATGCGAGCGGGAGCCGTCGGTTGCCGAGCATCGCACGATACGGATTCCTTTGCTGTCAAGATCTCCCTTGACTGCGATCGAATCGAAACGCCACCGGTTGACCATAACGGTTGCCGAGGTCGCTGAAACCGATATCGGAAATCCGTTCCTTGAGGAGCGAAAGGTACCGCTTACCTTTCCCGCGACCGACAGTTCCTCGGGCATGAGTGCGCCGAAAACGGCACGCAGATCAAGGTCATCGAACCGGCCGGAAAGCTTTATCGGCGGGGAGGTTCTGATCGTGTCAAGGGCGAAAACCACCTGCGCATCTTTGCGGAGCACCAGGGGCAAAACGATGAGGTCGCCGCCTGATGCGGTGAGGATGGCATCGGTATGGAGCTTGCCAAAACCGCCGATGCTGACATCGCGGGCATGCAGTTCCGCTCTTGTTTCAATGGCATCAACGGGACCGTACCACCTGGCGGTACCGGACAGGTCGCCGCTTTCTACAGTACCATCATCTTTTCCTGTCAGGGCAAGGAGCTTTTTAATCGGTAGGCGGTAGTGACTGGTTATCCTGATCTGCGGCGGGTCGGAGAAAATGATTTTTCCTGAAGAGAAGACGGCATCTAGAAGCGTCATCGAATCGATTGCCGCTGAATCGGGGTACAACCGCCCGCTTCCGTCACAGGTGACGTTAGCACTATTGAACCGCAGTGATCGGCCTCGAAGGCGCCAGAATACAGGAGCAGACGTATCACCGCTCCGCTCGATTTCGAGGTTGCAGTCGCCCCGTATTTTCGGTGAATGGATTTCGGCGCGTGCGTTCCCCTTGAGGTGGTCCGGGGTACCGGTAAGCAGGCCGACGAGCGAGAGGGTGTCCGGGCAGAAAAAACGACCTGTACACCCATGAAGCAGCCGATGGTTCCGGGATATGGCCAGCGCCAGCGAACAGCATGTTATGGGGTACGAGGAAAAGAGGGAGTCTACCCTTCCCCGCACGCTACAGGCGAGCGTGCTGTCTTTTCCCTGTATATTGAACTGTGCCGATGTGCCACGGGCGTGGACCGTGGCTGCGAGATTGCAGAGCGGTACGTCCGCGTATGATACGCCGTCAGTCTGCACGGTGAACCGTCCGGTATAGTCATCGCCAGTTCCCTGAACAGTTCCTGAAAAACGGGCTGTTCCTCTGATCGCGGCGGGTGCAACTGTCCCGAGAGAATCGACCGCTCCCCTGCAGGAGAAGGAATAGGCTGGTTCGGTATCCCGAAGGTCGACAGAACCGCCCGCACCTATCCGTATTCCCGGCAGCCGCAGTTTGAGTGCATCGAACGAAAGCGCGGTATCGTTTAGGGTGACATCGGCGTCGGCCTGGTGCACCGGGGTTCCCCATGCATTCACGCCGCCCGCCTTCAGTGAAAGAGTGCTACCTCTTTCGCCCTGGCGTTTGAGCGTTCCGAAAAGCCATCCAGTACCCGAAACGGCCCTGCTGAAACCGTCAAGGACCGGCAGGGGCAGAGAGTCGAGCGTAATGTTCCGGCACTCGAAATTGAGGCGGTCTGTTGCATCCCTTCGGGCAAGGTCCCAGGATCCGGTTGCCCTGATGCTGACGCCGGACCATGAGCAGCGGATCGAATCGATCGTGCACCGGCTGTCGTTGAAGGTACACGACAGGTTTACCGAATCAAATGGTTTTTTCAGACTGTCAATACGGCAGGTGCCGCGGGTGATCCTGATCCATCCATTGCTTTCCAGAGAGGCCAGAGAAAAACTGTCGGGAAAGGAGAATTCAAGCGCGCCGGTGAGCGTTCCCGATACTATCTCGGCTTCTTTGAGCGAAATGGGGCGTTTTATCTCGGCGCTTCTGAAGCGCAGCGAAAGGTGGTGCCTTGATCCGGTCCAGGAGATGCTGCCGCTTGCAAAAAGGTTTTTCCGGGATGCGCCCAGTCTGCCGTCCAGATCATAGGTCAGCTCTTTGCCATTATCACGCAGGCGGCCGTGAAGTTCCTCGCCAAGGACGATTGAGGTTCCGGTATGATCCTTGATCAGTAACGTTCCCTTTTTTACCTGGAGATACTCCACCTCGAGCGGGGGTGCGGAACCGCTGCGAATCTGGCTGGAAGCAACGGGGAAGGGACGCCGCGCCGGCGAATCGGCCGACGCCGCGGGAGCTATGGAGTATTCTATGAGCGGCTTGACAAGAATAATGTTGCTGATCGATTGTGCAACGTTAAAGCGGGACGATACAAGTTTTCTCAATGAGAGGGTCACGGTGATTTCGTCCGCCGACATGGCAAGCGCCTGTGCTGGAAGCGTGAGGCTTACCTTTTTCAGATGGGCGGAAAAAAAACCGAAGCGTATGCTCCCGATGGCAAGCGAACCCTTGCTGTAGGGTGCTACCGCTTCCACTATGAGCGTTTCGAGACGCCTTTTTTTTTCAACGTACAGTTTTAATTCATACAGGGCGCTCCCCACGGCTATGAGGAGCAGGACCGTTACGATGGCCCAGCTACGAAGTCTCATTCTTTTGACGTGCCTTTGCAAATGCGAGGGCCTTGTCGGCTAATTCGACGTTAATGGTGTCGCCATCGTTGAATTTTCCGCTTAAAAATTCTTCGGCAAGGCGGTCTTCGAGGAGGCGCTGGATCGCCCTGCGCAGCGGACGTGCCCCCAGGATCGGATCGAATCCCTGTTCAACGATAAACTGTTTGGCGTTCGCCGAAACGACGAGGCTGATGTTCCGGTCCGTGAGACGGGACTGCACTTCCCGCAGCTGGATCTCGACGACTTTTGCGATCTCTTTTTTCCCGAGCGCGTAAAACACGATGGTCTCGTCAACGCGATTGAGGAATTCAGGATTGAAGATGCGCTTCAGCTCGTCCATGACCTTGGACTTCATGGTCTCATAGTCGCTTTCGCTTGATGATTTGCCGAACCCAACGGTGCCGCTTTTCTTGACGTCGCGCGTTCCGGCGTTGGAGGTCATGATGATAATGGTGTTCCGGAAATTGACATGACGGCCATAGCTGTCGGTGAGAATGCCGTCATCGAGTATCTGCAGCAGAATGTTGAAAACGTCGGGGTGCGCCTTTTCTATTTCGTCAAGCAATATCACCGAATAGGGTTTTTTGCGGATTTTTTCGGTAAGCTGCCCGCCTTCTTCGTATCCGATGTAGCCCGGCGGCGCACCAACGAGGCGCGAGACGGCGAATTTTTCCATATATTCCGACATGTCGATGCGCACGAGCGCCTCCTCGGTGTCGAAGAGCGCCTGGGCAAGCGTTTTTGCGAGCTCGGTTTTTCCGACGCCCGTCGGCCCTAGGAAGATGAACGAGGCAATAGGCCGTTTCGCATTATGCAGGCCGGCACGCGAGCGCCTGATGCTCCGGGCGATCATCTCAAGGGCGGGGTCCTGCCCGATGACCCGCTTGCGCAGTTCTTCCTCGAGGTTGAGAATCTTCTTTGATTCCTCTTCAGCGAGGCGCGAAAGCGGCACGCCGGTCATGGTGGAAACGACCTCGGCAATGGTTGCTTCGTCGACAAGCAGCCGCTCCTCGGCCTTTGATTTCCGCCATAAGGCCTTCTTTTCCAGGAGCACACCCTTGAGTTTTTCCTGTTTGTCCCGAAGCTTTGCCGCCTTCTCGAATTCCTGCTGTTCGACAGCAAGCTCTTTTTCCTTGACCACATCACCGATCTCCTTTTCCATGTCACGGATCTCCTCCGGTATCTCCATGCTGGAAAGGCGCTTGCGGGCACCAGCTTCGTCAATGACATCGATGGCCTTGTCGGGAAGGAAACGATCGGACACATACCGATCGGACAGTTTCACCGCGGAATCGATTGCCTTGTCGGAATATTTGACCTTGTGGTGGTCCTCGTACCGGTGCCGGAGGCCCGACAAGATCTGGATGGTTTCGGCGGCGTTCGGTGGATCTACCATGATGGTTTGGAAACGGCGTGCTAAAGCGCCGTCTTTTTCGATGTATTTGCGATATTCGTCAAGGGTTGTAGCCCCAACGCACTGGATCTCGCCGCGTGACAGGGCGGGCTTGAAAATGTTCGATGCATCAAGACTTCCTTCGGAACCGCCCGCGCCGACGATCGTGTGCAGTTCATCAATGAAAATGATGATGTTTTCATTCTTCTGGAGTTCAACCATGAGCGCCTTGAGACGTTCTTCGAACTGGCCCCGGTATTTGGTACCGGCAACCATGGAGGCCATGTCGAGGTTGATGACTCGTTTATTCTCCAGAACTTGAGGAATGCTTTTTTCCACGATTTTCTGCGACAGCCCCTCCACAATTGCCGTCTTGCCGATACCCGGTTCGCCGATGAGGACCGGATTGTTCTTTTTCCGCCGTGACAGGATTTGCACCACCCGTTCAATTTCCTTTTCCCGACCGATGACCGGATCAAGCTTTCCCTCTCGTGCCATTGACGTAAGATCACGGCCGAAGTGGTCGAGAAATGGCGTTTTGCTTTTTTCCTTTGCCGTGCCCGGCGATTCGCCGCCGCGGAGCACCCGGTTGATTTCCTCTTTCACGCGTTCGTATTCAAGGCCTGCAGCGGCAAGCGCATTGGCGGCGGCCGACTCGGTGTCCTTCATGAGCGCGAGCAACAGGTGCTCGGTACCGATGTACTTATGCGACATTGAACGCGCCTCGTTGGCGGCGATTTCGAGCACTTTTTTAGCCCGCGGCGTAAAGGGAAGCATCTGGCCGATGGTCATCATGCCGCCGCTCGAGGTGATGGTCTTTTCGATGGTCGTTGACAGCTCCTCGAGATCAATACCCATACTGCGCATGACCGCGACAGCCACACCGTCGCCCTCTTTGATAAGACCGAGCAGCAAATGTTCGGTACCGACATAATCGTTGCCCAGACGGATCGATTCTTCGCGGGCGATCTGCATGACTTTTTTAACACGGTCGGTAAACATGCCATTCATCATTGTCGTCTATCCTTGTCTATCATAGCTGCCGGCGTGACCGGCAGGGTGCACTTCCGTTTGAACAAAACAGATACGTCACGCGTATATGGTACGCGTTGCAGTGTCTTGTGCCGCGAAGGGAAGTACATGCCACTTATCAGACTCCGACGGCTTGTTTCCTAAAAATAAATGATTTCACGGGCCGGCGCGGCTATCATGGTTTTCAGATGCAGCCAGGGAGAGCGGTATCAGACAGTGATTGGGCGTGCTTTGTAAAGAATAACGATCGTATCCGTGCGGCGCGAATAGCCGACAGTTCACTATTGTCTAAGGGACGTCCCGCATATTTCTGCAGATGCGCCGGAAGCACCGCGAGCATGCCTGCGTTTAATTCCCTGCGCGATATCGCGGAAAAAAGCCCCGTATCCACACCCAGCCGCAGGGCCGACGAGCAATTCATGAATTCGGCGACCGACAGCGTTCGCGCATAGGCCAGGATGCCCCAGGACCTGTATACCTTGTCGCTCAGTTCGAGTCGCGCTTCCGACAACAGGCGTTCCCGCGCCTGCTGTTCGCACGCAATGATTTCCTTGACCGCCGAGAGGCTGTTTTTTATGAACTCCGTCTCGCATGCGCCGATAGTCGCCTGGTTTGAAAGCTGGACAAAGCTCCCGACGGCATCGGAATGCTCCCCGAAAAATCCCCGCGCCGCTATACCAAGCTGGCTCGCGCCCTGGAGCACGGCGTCAAGCGACCTGGTAAGAATAAGGCC
>JAFGDP010000067.1 GCA_016932075.1 Chitinispirillaceae bacterium
AGCGCTTCCTCACGGTCAACTTCAAGCATGGAAAGACCTCGTACGGTATTTAAAAGATGATCCCTTGCCGCTTGAGCTGTAATGGAAAAATTATTAAAAATTGTTTTTCGAACATAAACCGACCATTTCCAATTCACTGCACCCCCTTGTTCATACAGGCTATCGTATACTGTACCACCACCAGGGTTATATGGGATAGTGGTGACAGGATAATATTTCCCTTTTCTCTGCCCGCAGGGGATAGGAATGGCATTTACGTATTTCTTTCCATAATATTCGAGCTGCAAGGAAATCAGATCAAGTACCTTGAATGCCGGAAAATTGAATCCCATCATGATCGGTATTTTCTGCAACAATGTATCGAATCCGAACTTATTAATCCACTTTCCCGCAGGAATAGCGCGATGCTCAAGAGGAGAATTGGGATAATTTTTTACCCCTAAAATTGCTGCCTCAAAAAACAACTTAAGGTCTTCATCGCCAAAAATTTCACGTCCGAACAATGGCTTGGGATCAAGCATTGCGCGGGCCATGACTTTTGTACCGGCAAAAGTATAATAAATCGTATCATAAATTGCCAAGCCGAATTCGTCGACGCCTACTGAGTCACGGTAAAAATTCGGCTGTGTAAACAGTTCCCCTACATCGGGATCCCCGACAAGGGCTTGCGGTGTCGTCTGTTCATCATCAACCGAAAAAACCCTAAACAGCTGAACCCCTGCCCCTAAATTCAGCGCTTTTTTAGCCAAAGAAACATCAGTAACATAGGCAGCCGAAAAATCATTGAACGGCGTGAGGTATAATTCCGATGTTAAAAACAATTCGTTATGCCATACATCGGCTATTTGATTGTTAATATGAATTCCTGAAAGATTATAAAAGCATTCATCAAATCCTGACTGGTAAATATATCCGGGATAAGCGCCGCTCCTGAACAGATACTCGCCCAGGTTTTTTGCTTCATGGTTATATTTTTCGTTCCATATTCCTATGCCAATATCAAAAAATCCCTCTTTGGGATCAGGACCTAAACGCAGCACCATTTCAGCCCGGTCGATAAAAAGACCGACAAATGTGGAATTTGCAAAATCATCAGGCCGTCCAATGGCCGAAGTCGGGATGGTGTTGTAAGAAAGAATTCCACCGGTGGTAATGTAAATTCCTAAATGGTCGTTTATTTCAGAATTTAAATTTATGCCGATTTTATTCTTTTGTACCCATTGGTGTAAAAACTCCAATGAATTCCATTTGTACTTAACCATTTGCCCGCTTTCCATCGACGCAAATCCCGACAACTTCAGGCTTTCGGGATCGATCTCCCCGAAACTAAGGGTTGTCATGCACATAACAAGACCGGCAAGGAAAAGCTTTTTACACCAGGTTATGTTGAGACGCATAAAACGGATCCTTCCTTGAATGGGGTGAGTGTATTGAGCGCTTAAACTCTCCCCTGAAAATTAATATAATAAAACCTTGGTAAAAAAGCTTTATTTTTTTATTTTTTTTGTATCATGTTATAATCAAATAAAAAACAATATGTTATTTCAAATATATATTTTATAATATATTACATATCGATATTGTATCATAAAAAGTTATACAAAAAGTTAATAAAATATCTTATATTTGTATGAAGGGACTTCTTGAGGGATGTATCATTGCCATGAAACCGCTCTCGTCATATATTGATTTCAGAGAATACCTGCGCGATTATTATCAGGAGCAGAAAAAGAGTTGCGGCCTCACGTACAGGAAATTTTGCAAAAAAGCCGGCTTTTCCTCCCCGGTTTTCCTCAAGCTCGTGATCGAGGGCAAGGCGAATCTCAGCGGACCGAGCATCACTGCCCTATGTGCGGCCATGGGCCTGAAAAAAGCAGAGCGCAAAATTTTCAGGAGCCTGGTGCTGTTCGGCCAGGCAAAAGATATCGAATCGAAAATGCGCCATCTTGACGCGCTTCGGAGTGCGTCGAGGGACGCTTCGGTCAGCCGGCTCAGAGGCGACCAGTTCGAGTATTTCAGCAAATGGTACCACCCCGTGATCAAGGAGCTCCTGGACATGGGAGCGTTTGACGGCAATTATGAAGCGCTCGGCGCCATGGTGTATCCCCGGATCGGCGCTGACGAAGCCGAAGCGTCGGTCGCGCTCCTGCGGAAATTAGATTTGGTGAAGGAGGAAAACGGCCGGTTGCGCGCCACGCAGCAGTTCCTGACCACTGACGGGACCGCGATCGAATCACTCGCCGTGCGCAGCGTTCAGAAAAAAATGGCGTCGCTTGCAGCGCAGGCGGTCGACGAGGTGGCGCCTGAAAACCGCGACATCTCGGGCGTGTCCGTGGCTGTTTCACGGGAATCCATGGCAAAAATCAGCGAGGAAATCGGCCGGTGCAGAAAGCGGATCATGGAGATCGCAGGGCAGGACCAGGCATGCGACCGGGTGTACCGTCTCAACCTGCAGCTTTTTCCGGTAAGCCGCACCGTGCCTGTTTTCAAACCGGGCGCAGGCGCAAAGGGGAAAGAACATGAATAGCCGCGCTTTGACAGCGCTCTGCTGCGCTCTCGCGCTCGCATCAGCGGCTGCGCTGCGTTGCGCCATGGACCTTGCGGGCGGAACCGAGGACGTGAACAAACGCACGGTCATGGGCGCCCTGTATGACGAAAACGCCCAGCCCGCAGCCGGCGTCGCGGTCGCGCTCATTCCGGCCGAGTACGATCCCACCGGGGCCGAAGCGCTTCCTGATTCTCTCAAAGACACGACCGACGCTCAAGGTGCGTACGTGTTGAATGCTCCAGGGCAGGGAGTATACAATATCGAAGCGGTAGCGATCTCTGCCAGGACTCGGGCGCTTATTACGGGCATTACTGTTGATTCCGATACCACCGAGGTGATATCCGGCACGCTCCGGCCCGGAGGATCGCTTGACGTCACGCTCCCCGAACGCGCGGGTTCGCGTGGCGGCCATGTATACGTTCCCGGCACGACGATCAAATACCAGACCCCGGGGCGTCCGTTCAGCAACGTGATGCTCGATTCGCTCCCTGCCGCGGTCCTGCCGGTCATGTACTATACTGAACCCGGCACCCGGATACGCGACACATTGCGGTATGCGATCGCCATCGCTTCCGGCGACACCGCGGTGCTCTGGAAACCGGGCTGGAAATACTCAAGGAGGCTGCGCCTGTCGGTTGACCCCTCTCTTTCGTCGGTGTCGATCAGGTATCCCTTGCTTGTCAGGCTGACCGAGCAGAAGTTTTCATTTGACCAAGCGGACCCGTACGGCAACGATATCAGGTTCACCCGTCACGACAATTTTCCGCTCTCCTATGAAATCGAACGATGGGACGTTGTGGACGGAAAAGCGGAAATATGGGTGAGCATGGATGCCGCCGCGTTGAGGGACACCGCTGCTATCGTATTTATGTACTGGGGTAAAAGCGGCATTTTCAGCGAATCCAACGGCGCCACGGTTTTTGATACCGGGTACGGTTACAAGGGCGTATGGCACTGCAATGAGAATCCCGCGGCCGGCGCGAACGCCATCAAGGACCGGACCGCCAACGGATTCCACGGCACGCCCGGCGGAGACATGGACGCCGGCGCCATTGTGGACGCGGCGATCGGCAAGGGGCTGCTTTTTGACGGCATCAACGACCACGTTAAAATAGGCGACGTTGACCTTGCCGGGACCTATACCCTGAGCGCATGGGTCTATGCCGACAGCCTGGGCACGCCGAACCGGTTCATCTGGAAACAGAACGCCTATACGCTCTGGTACGATATCGGCGGTCCGGGCGGTATCCGGTGCGAACACCATTCAGGAAGCGAGTGGCGCGGCATTGCGCAGGACAGCGGATTCGCGCCTCCCATGAACGCAGGATCGTGGTATTTCCTTTGCGGGACGTATGACGGCGACAAGGTCCGCATCTATGTCAATGGCGAGCTGCAGTCGGAGACTCGTTCGATCGGTGTCAATCCCCAGGACAATGCGGATGAGCTGTTTTTCAGCAGGATCAATGAATACGTGCATGGAACAATGGATGAGATCCGTATTGAAACCGTGGCACGGCCTGCCGGCTGGATCAGGCTGCGGTACGAAACAGAGAAACCGGGAAGCGAAGCCATAAAAAATGCAGAATGAAGAATGCAGATTGATGATTGAAAAAACTGCAATCTTCATTCTTCATTCTGCATTTTACATTTTTCCCTCGCCATTCTCCCTCCATCAACGAAAATACACTGGCCGGTCACGAATTCGCTTTGCACGAGGAACAGGACCGCACGCGCCACGTCAACGGGATTCCCGTATCGCCGCACGGGCAGGAAACGCGACAACCGTCGGTATGCTTTTGCGTGTCCCGCACGGGTCAGGATGAGTCCGGGCGCGACCGCATTGACCCGAATGCCGGGCGCATATTCAAGCGCCATGATGCGTGTCGCTTCGGCAAGCGCATGCTTGCTCAGCATATACCCTGCATGACCGGGATCAGACCCCACGATCCTGCTGTCGAGCAGATTGACGATCGCCCCGTGTTTTGCGGCCTTGACAAATTCCCTGCAGAGCACCATCGGCGCCCAGGCATTTAAACGCATGACTGCGGCAAAGTGCTTCGCGGTCATATCGTGCAGGGCGCTTTGTGGAAAGATAGACGCGTTGTTGACCAAAACATCCAGTCGCCCGGCCAGCTTTTTCGCCGAACGCACAAGCGTCATGCACTCCCGGTCATTTCGCAGGTCAGCACGCATCAGCCAGGCCCTGCTCCCCTGCCGCTCGATCTCCCGCGCCAGCGCGCGGGCCGGAGCCGCGCCGCGATGATAGTGCGTGATTACCTCCATACCCTGCGATGCACAACCGAGTGCAATTGCCCGGCCTATCGGGCTTGCGGCGCCGGTTATGAGGGCTATTCTCTTTTTTCGTTCCTTGTACATACAAACAGGTCCCGATCCAGCAAGATTTTTTAAAATACTTTTTTCGATTTATCAGTGCGATGACTGAATTTCAAGTGAAAATCGAATGTGTTTCCGTCACGCATTCAAAGCCTGATAGTAGCAAAAACAGGCAAATCTATTCTTCACTCTTTTTATTTACTTTTCATTAATATTTCCGTGAAAACCTATTATATTACAGTATGGGTATTTAGCAGAAAAGGGGCTGCTATACTGCTATTTTCCTCAACGAGTATTTCGAGAGTTATACCTTTGCATGCTCGTTTTTGATTTTTCATAAGGAGGAAGGGGTTATGGGTAAAAAGTTAGTATTGGTTCTTTGCTTACCTGTGCTGATCTTTGCTGCCGCTACGGTTACTCACGAATATACCTTTACAGAACCTGTCATCACAAACGGGACCGCTTATATGGAAGGGTGCAGCCCGGCGTATAATGATTTTCTGCCAAGGATCGCGGTGCGGCCGGTGACGCTGCTGCTTCCGGCAGGGCATAAAGCATTGTCCATGGACGTGGACTACAGCGAGCCCATTCTGCTTGACGGCACCTTTCAGCTTGATCCGCACATTCCTGCGGTCAATAAGATGCACCGGCAGTTACGCCAGGTGCCGGACCGGTATCGTTCGCTCGTGTATGCGCGAAATGCCTTTTATCCTGCGACACCCAAATCAGGCACGTTCAGGACCCAGTATAAAAACGGCCATCCGCTGTTCGTCTCGTCCTTGTTTCCGGTCCAGTACAATCCTGTCACCGGAAAGATCCGCTACTTTAAAAAAATAACCGTGACCATTACCACGACCCCGAGTATCGGCCTGTTCAAATCAGCGGACGAGGCGCCGCTTCCACCGCAGTGCACGCCGGCCATAAAAAGCCAGCTTGGCATTATGGTCGACAATGCCGACGCAGTAGCATCGGTTCCCCTGACCGCGCGATCCGCCGCCTCGTATGAATACCTCATCATCACCACTGACGCGCTCAAGAACAGCTGGGCCGAATTCATCGCGTTCAACCGGCGGCGCGGCATGCGGACCGAAGTGCACACGATCCAGGAGATCAAGGCCGACGCCACCATAACCGGCGCGGACGACGCCGCGAAGATGCGCGCTTTTATCAAGCGCGAATACCAGAACAAACACATCATCTTTGTGCTGCTGGGCGGCGGCCATCGCGGCGGCGGCACCGGAAGCGCCGATCTTCCGCGCAGGCTGTTTCATGCCCAGTACTATGACTGCTGGGTCGCGCCCAACCGGTTCTTCGACTACAACAACATTCTTACCGACATGTACTACGGCGCCCTGGACGGCACCTGGAAGGATTCGAGCGGAAAGACCATGCCCTATTACGGCGATCCGGGAACCGAAGATATGAACTGGGAAGTGTACGTGACCCGGTTCCCCTGCGAAAATACCACTGACGTCGCCAATATGGTCAGAAAGACCATCGCCTATTCCGAAGCTCCGGTCGCGTCGCAGCTCAACCGGCTCTTTCTCGCCGGCAATTATCTCTGGACCGAACCCGGCAAACCGGCGGTGTATGGCGACGATTATTCGGAAGAGTACTACGACAGCATCTGCACGCACAACAGCTTTGCCACCTTCGGATATCCCAAAAGCCAGTGGGTGGTGAAGCGGTGTTACGACCGTCAGCGGTCATGGGGCAGGACGCAGATCCTTGACACGTTCCGTCTCTGGCGGCCGCATATTTTCGAGCATGAAGGGCATGCCAACTACACCTCGTCGTTCAGCCTGTCGATCGGTGACGTGACGACCAGCAATTTCAACAATGACGGCACCTCTTCCACGGGTAACTTTTTCATCATCACCACGGGATCATGCCAGCCGGCCGGATTCGACTACTCCGGAGGCACCTGTTTCCTTGCCATGTTCATGAGGATATCGACCGGCGCCGTGGCAGTGCAGGGTTTCACCCGCAACGGCATGGAGGACGACGACACCACCGACGGACCGGGCCAGAGGATCCGCAGGTTTTTCCACGACGGTCTGTTCAACCCTGCGAAAGCCGGTCATTACTATGAAATGGCCCTGACCAATGCCCGTGAATCCAATTCGAGTTTCTGTATCGCCTCGAACCCTGCTTCAGGCCTCACCGCCCCGCCTTATTTCGGCGCGATCAGGTACTGTATGTACGCCTATACCAACCTGGGCGATCCGGCTCTTTCGATCTGGACCAAACCGCCGCAGACGCTCAGCGTTACGCCGGCCATCAGCGCTGCCGGAGTTCTTTCCGTGCAGACCGGCGGTCCGTGGTCAATGGTCGCGGTGTGTGACCGGAACGGCCAGATACTCAATGCCCAGATGACCGGGCTCAACGGCCAGTGCAGTATGAACGAACCGTTCATGGTCGACTATTTCAAAAGCAATGCCGGCGCCAGCCTGAAAGTCTTTATCAAAGCGCACAATTACCTGCCGTGTTCGACCACGGTCACGGTTCCGGCCATCACCGCGGTAAAAAGCGCAAAGGGAGCGGAACTGCTCTCGCTCGGCGCCCTGGCAGCGCAGAAAAACAAGGTCCGCGTCGCCTACTCGCTCGAACAGCCGCAGATCGTTTCGATCACCCTGCTCGACGTCAGGGGCGCGAAGATCCGGACCCTGGCAAGCGGCATGGAGCGTTCGGGCAAACACGCGAAAACGTTCTCACTCGACAACCTTGCGAACGGGATCTACTACTGCGCGTTTAAGGCGGGTAATACCGAGCAGGTCAGGAAAGTGGTATTGGCGCGATAATATACTTGCCTGCTGGTTTGGTCTATGACGAGGCCGGTGTTCACCAACCCGGCCTTTTTTACATTGAGGAAACATGATGGATCGCCGGGCACCCGCCAGCTAGCGCGTTTCCGAGTCTCTTATAGCACAATATTCCTTGGCATTGCAAATGATGATACCGGATTGTTTGTAATCTCCCTTGTTTCTGGTAATCAAATATCCGCAATTTTCCTCTAGCGCAGAGTAATATTGTACCGCATCTTCGAAATCCTTGAACCCTGACGATAATGCCAGCTCAATGACTTTCTCGTTAAGTGTCAGAATATTAAACAAAGCCTTCAATCGTATCAACACCTGCAAGGCAAATTTGTTCGACTCCTGTTTTCGCAGTATATAGAACAAGTTCGCAAAAATCAGCGGCGAAACATATCCCCTTACCTTGTTTTCTTCGATCAAGGTAAAAAGCCTTACGGCATCCGCATAATTTCCTCTTTCCTGAATAAGGTCAAGGATAATGTCCGAATCAACAAACACCTTGTCAATCATTTGTATTTTCCAATCAAATATTCCGCGTATTCGTCTTTACTGTTTTCAGCCTTTCTTTTTTTAGCGATGCCTGCAAGCCCTGAAACTATAGGGGGTAATTTATTTGCATCGGAGTCACGCTTGCTGCTCGTTAAAGAATTGAAATAATTCTCCACTAATTTTGATAAACTGTGTCTCCGGTGCGCGGTGACATATTTCTTTGCTCTTCCTATTGCACCGGCATCCAGCTTGAGCGTTAATTTTGATTCCATGGGCACCGCCTCCTTATACGTACAATATACAATAAATTATACGTATAAACCGGATTTTTTTTACACGGCATGTCAAAAGGCATCGTGCTTTGCTATTAACAATAAACCAGTCAAGGAATCTGATTCAAAAAATGCAGGATGCCTTGTCGCCATCCAGGGGAACTCCTTTCAATCAAGGCAACCAATCCGAGGTTAATATCCCGGCCACACAGGTAAGTTTTCTGTTTCTATATCTGGTCACACAAGCAGGGTACCCGCGCAAAGTGGCTTCGCGCAGACAGACAAAACAGGATCTTACTATGCTACCCCGTTACCATGCAACGCCACGCAACGTGGCATCATGTTCTAAACAATTACACCACATTACCTATTTAGAAGCGCGTTAATGACCTCTTACACTCCGCCATTTCTAAAAAGCGAACTTGGAATTTATCCCCGCGTAAAATATCCTGCCGAAACCCATATGCGGGCCCCAGATATACTGTCCCACCTCGGGCGCGAATTTCATACTCTCTCCCAGTGTGAACGATGTCTGGAAATACCACCCATAGGCAGGATTCCATTTGTTCATATACTCCTCATAATCATGGGATCCGTTTATGCCGCCCCCGCCGGCTTCCAGGGACAGAATGTCTGATATTTTCGCATTAAGGATTAGTGCGATTTCAGTAGCATACCCGTTATATACCGTCATGGCATCGGGATTCTCAGGCAGGCTGAAATGGACCTCTGGACCGAATGGCTTGAGAAAATCGGAAATCTGCCACCAGCTTATGGCGCTGCCCACATATACGCCATAGGTGGCTATGTTTTTACCGTAGAACGCGTCGCATGAGATGGAAACACGGTCAAAAAGACCAAACCCAAGATCTATTCCGGCGACCCAGCTTTCAATGGGCGTCTTTGAATTCTCCGCAGTCATGACCCGTTCGGTAAACAGTACGGTTTTATAGGTCTGGTATCCGCCGGCCGCCTTGCACCGGAGATTGAACATTTCATTGTCGAGTGTTAAGCCGAAGCTCCCCTCCAGTTTTGGCATTTCGGTTTCGCATGAATAGTAATTCTGCTCGCTGTTGATGGCGCTCTCATAACCATTTATCCAAATACACGAAGTATCGGGCTGTATGACCGCTATTTTTCCTTCCACGAATTTATTGGGTGATTCGATCGAAAGCTGGAGCATGGGTGATCGTCCGGTGTAAAGACACCCGATGTTATTGAAACTGTTCTCCTTCCAGAATACCTGATTGCTCGGAAAAAAGTTCGCAGGCGTGAAATCCTGGCCAATAAGCAGGGCCAGAACGTCATTGGGCTGCCAGGTCGCGTTCCATTTCTTGGCATAGACCATCAATGTCTTCTTCTGGCCAAGATACTGGTAGGTTGCATTGCCAGAAATGACAAAATCGTACAACCCATGTACGATTCCCAGTTCAATACAACCGGTGAAGGACCCTTTGGTCACCTTGTACCCGAATGTCCCGTACGGCAGCATGTTGATATTGTTCATTGGAATGGAATCGGTAAACCGCTGTGTCCGGTCCGTGTCGCCCAGCAGCGGATTGCCGGTGTCCGCATAAAACCGTTCCGTCTTCATCCACCATGAGCTGGTACCAATCGTTCCATAAAATTTTTGATCGGTGGCAGCCACCTTTCCCATCATCCCGCATACCATGACGATTAGAAGAATTCTTCTCATTCAACCCCTCCTCCTTTTTACAAAAAATGAAACAGGTGTATTACGTGCGATTGTTTTCCATCTCCTGCACTGCTTTCGGTATCGGCTTTCCCAGGACCCTGCTCCCCTGCTGCGTCACCAGTACATCATCTTCGATGCGGATGCCGGTGAAATCAAGGTGCTGCCGCACCTTTTCGTAATCGATGAAATCCGCGTGCCGGTGTTCCGATTTCCAGTGCGCGATGAGCGACGGCATGAAATAGATGCCCGGCTCTACGGTCAGGACCATGCCCGGCTCCAGTTTTTTAGCGAACCGCAGGTACGCGAGGCCGAACTGGTCGCTGCGCTGTATGGTGCCGTCATAACCGATATGGTCTTCGCCAAGCCCTTCCATGTCGTGCACGTCAAGGCCGAGCAGGTGACCGAGGCCGTGCGGGAAAAAGAGCGCGTGCGCGCCCGCGGCCACAGCGGCATCGACATCGCCTTTCATGAAACCAAGCTCTTTCATGCCGCTGGCGATGGTGCGCGCGGCGTGTAGGTGCACGTCCCGGAACATGACGCCGGGTTTCATCATGGACGCCGCGCCCGTATTGGCCGCAAGTACGATGGAATAGACTTGTTCCTGCAGGTCGCTGAATTTTCCTGCCACGGGCAGGGTGCGCGTGATGTCGCTCGCATAGTGGTTTGGCGAATCAGCACCGCTGTCCAGGATGAGCAGATCGCCCTGTTTCATCCGGTTATGGTAGGAATGGCCGTGCAGCACCTCGCCGTGCACCGTGCAGATCGTTGGAAAGGGCGAGCTGCTGCCCTTTGCGCTGCGAAGGCCCTGTATGGCGCCGGCGACTTCGTATTCATAGATGCCTGGCCTAGTGACCTTCATGGCAAGCGCGTACATGTCGTAACTGATGGAAATCGCGGCCTCGATCTCCTGTATCTCTTCGCTGGTTTTGATTGACCGCTGAGCGGCAACAGCCTTGATCAGCCCGAGCGACGCGTTCTTTTCCACATCGGAAAGCGCGGCATAGCCGCACAACCGGGCGATCCTGGCGCTGTTCCCGGCCCGGTACTGGGGCAGGAAATGGATGGCTCTGCCTTTTTTCGTTGCTGCTTTAATCTCGCTCTCCAGGGCGGCAAGCGGCAGCGTTTGTGTAACCCCGGCCCGGGCGGCCTTGTCCGCGACCGACTCCTGCGGCCCCATCCAAATGATGTCCTCGAGCGTGAAATCATTGCCGAACACGATGTCGCGGTCATTGTCAATGTCGATCATGCCGGAGAATCCCGGCAGGTCAAGCCCGAAATAGTACAAAAAAGAGCTGTCCTGCCTGAAGTCAAAGGTATTGGCAGGATAGTTCATTGGAGCTTCATCGTTGCCGGGCAGCAGGATAATGCCGGACCCGGTTTTTTTCTTTAATTCATCGCGCCGTTGCGTGTAGGTGCTGGAAGAAAACATAAAACGTTCCTTTATGGTTATGCCTGGGGGCCGGTTCCGGAAAGCGTCCAGAACATGCCTTGAATCATGGAGATGCGGCTTCCGCATGCGTGACAGACGGCCGCGCTCATGCAACAATTTACGATCTACCCGGAATAAATAGCAAGATCGTTGATGGGCCAATCATCGTTCTCTTGAAAACCGGGCATGCGCATGGGATAATTTAATGCTTAATAGACGAACCCGTTTCTTCAACCCGTCCATGTCCTGTCTATGACTATCGACGTCGCTCAAATAAAAAAACGCCTGTTTGTCGTGTTCCGCGACGACGCAAAAGTGCACGAATACCTGCGCACCTACGGACCCGTGATCAACGCCACGTTCGTCAATGCGCTCAATCAGGAGGTGGCTGAGCGTTCGCAGCGGCGCGAGGGCAACGAGGAAGAGGGCGATGACCCGATTTTTACGATTTCGGTTTCATGCCCGGTCTGCGGCCAGACGGACATCACCGGCTATGAGCTGCGCGCCAAGTCCCAGGCCATTTCACAAACCAAATTCCTGGTGCCGGTGTACAAAGGTGCAAGCGGGTACCGACCGGCAGACTACACGCTCCTGAGCGTCACGGTGTGCCCGCGCTGCCTGTTCGCCTCGCCCGATAAAAAGGACTTCTGCCGTCAGGCGACGGACAAGACAAACGAGATAAAGAGCCAGCTCACAAGCAATCTGATCCTTTCCCTACAGGAGCAAATAGGCGCGCGCAAGCGGATGCTCAGCGGCATCAGCGATTACCAGAGCTATTTCAAGCGGCCGCGGACCGACCAGGCGGCCATCGACACCTACCGGCTGGCAGTGGCGCGCGCAAACGTGGAAACATGGCACGACATCCCCTATGCCTATTACAAGCAGGGCTCCTATACGCTCCGCATGGCAAAGATCTACAAGGACGGAGGAAGAAACAATAACGATGCGCTCAAAACCGCACTCGGCTTTTTTGAGGAGTCATTCAAACGGTCCGAATGCCGGCGCGAGGAGATCGAGATCCAGACGCTGTATCTGATTGTCGCCCTGTCCGCAAAGCTCGGCGAGGCCCGCAAAGCAAAAATGTACACCGGTACCTTTAAAAGCCTGTACGTGAACAACAAGGAACGCGCCAACAGGCCGGTCACCGGCGATACGGCCACGCCCGCGCTTATCGCTCACTGGAAAGACAAAATAGAATTCGTGCGGGACAGTAGTGGCGATCCGGAGTATTTCAAGGACGAATGATCCTATTTGTCCGCTGTTTCCCTGCGTATGACAAACCCGCCGTCCGCTACGGTGAGCCAGAAGCCGGACCCCAGAAGAATTATTTCAAGATCGCGCTTGAGGTGGCGCGTGCTCGCGGCAAGTTCGTCGTCGATCGAATAGGGTCCCTTGAGCCGACAGGTCAGGGAAACATCGGTGTGCGTGCAGTGCCATGCCGGAGCGGCTCGGTCATCGCCGGTCTCGCTGCTGAAATGGGAGAAGAGCTCTTTGTACGACTCATTCGCTCTGTTCATGCGTGCAAGGATTCGCCCGCGCAGCGATGCCGGGAACAGGGTGTCGGCCGTCACGTCCGCGCTTCGCTGCGTGCGGTCCGCCCGCCATGAGCGTGCCGGCGTAAGCGTGCTCCATCCGTAGGCAACCCGGTCGCACGTGATACAGGCGACATAGTACCGGTTGCCGCTCCTGAACAGACGCACCAGACGGTCTCCTTTTTCTGCGGAAACGGTTGTCCCCGAAGGACCCGCCAGTTTCAGCCCCGCACCGATAACGTGGATGGTGTCGCCGAGCGTTTCGCAGTTTCTAATGGTCGGCGGCCTGAAAGGCTTTTTTTCCCCGGCAAACGCGCCCTCTTCATCGTGAAGCAGGAAATAGGTTTTTCCGTACAGCCCGACCCGCATCGCATGGCTTATCTGGTCGCCGAGCAGCGCGTCTTTTTCAATGATGCGCAGCGGTGTGTACGCGGTAAAGAGTCCACGCTCCGATTCGCCGATCGGCTGTTCATACTGGTTGAAAATGGTCAGGGAAGAGGGATTGGAAATGAGCAGATAGGTGTCCCGGGTACCGGAGAAAACCGAGAGCACGGTACCGGTGATAGCCAGGATACAGCACGTAATGACACGATGATTTTCCATGGAAATAAAATAATTAGCGAACAATCGAAATAATAATGAAGGATAATATTTTAAAAAATTTGGGCGTTCCGCTCTCCCGCAGTGCGGGAGAGCGGCGGGCCTCCGCCGGGCTCTCGCCTTTTGGCGAGCCGGTGCAGCACGGCCCTATTCCGCCTACGGCGGGGGCTCGGCTGCACTGCCTGCCTGCCGAAGTCTCGGCGCCTAAAGGCCTTATTTGGAAAAAAGATTTTTTACAAAGAACGG
>JAFGDP010000068.1 GCA_016932075.1 Chitinispirillaceae bacterium
ATGGCACCGCAATAGACCCCCCGCAGCCCTCGCTCCAAGTGGTGTATGATTTCCATGGCACGTATTTTCGGCGCACCGGTCACCGAACCGCTCGGAAAAAGCGCGCTCAGAAGTTCATATAGATTGGCGGACGCGCGAAGCCTGCCGCGTATGGTGGAGGTCATCTGGTGAAGGGTCGGATGACGTTCTACCTCGAACAACCGTTCGACCCTGATCGACCCGGTACGGCAGATCCTGCCGAGGTCGTTGCGGAGCAGGTCAACGATCATGACGTTCTCGCTGCGATTTTTGGGGTCGATCGAAAGCGCCCGCGCGATCTTCCTGTCTTCGCCGGTATGCCGGCCGCGCGGCGCAGTCCCTTTCATCGGGCGCACGTACAGATGCGGTCCCTTTTGCATGAAAAAAAGCTCCGGGCTGAGGGACGCGATTGTCATCCGGCCGGTTTTTATAAACGCGCAGAAGGGAACCGGCTGCTCTTCCCGCAACCGCCGGTAGAAGTCCCACGAGTCAAGCCCCGTCTTCACCTGCACGTCATACGTGAAATTCACCTGATACACATCGCCTGCTGCAATCAGCGCCTTGATTTTTTCCAGCGAGCGTTCATAGGTGGCGTTGTTGATGGTAAGATGCACATGAGGAGTTTCCGCTGTTTTCGGTTTTCGTCCGCGTTCGAGCATTGGTGCGCCGTCGTAAGGAGAACGGTTCCATGTGCCTGCCACGTGATCGAAGATGTACGGCTCGTCAAACATGCCGAACCAGAGGAGGTCCTGCGGGAAGGAGGTCGATCCTGGAACGAGGCTTGAGAACTTCTCTTCAAGCCCGTATGCCGCTTCATAGGTGAGGTATCCTGCGACCCAGTGCCGTTGTGCCTCCCGTGAAACCTCTTCAAGGGCCGGCCCGACGTCATGAAGCGCAGCACATTTGATGATCCGTCCGGCTTTCATGAAAAAATAGGAATAGCGCTGCTCGCGGCCGGGAAAAGCGTTGTCCAGAAGGACACACTGCCGTTGTTGTCTGACCAGCGGAGCGAGAAGGTCGATTGGCAGCGGATGGAGCATAAAGAGCGCATATTACTTTACTTTAATGATAACCGAAAACGTATCCTCCGGAGGAACGTCTATTTCAAAATCGCGGTTGTAGGTAAGCGCAATCGTCGAAACCCCTTTTTTAACCGGGGTGAAATCGAGGTAAAAGGTGCCCGACGTGCCGGGAACCGTGTCCCTGCTAATGTATTTCATCTTTCCCGCCCGTGCGATTACCGTCGTATCCAGGGTGAGGATGTTCCACGAAAACCCCGTGGACGCATTGCCTTCAAGCGCAATAGTAAAGGTCGCTTTCCGGTTGACGGTAACGGTGGTGCCGTGTGCCTCTTTAGACAGGATAAGCGGTTTCTGCGCAGAACACGCGGCGACCCACACGGCAATGAAAACAGCGCATACCAATGGTCGTATCATTCAGGAATCCCTTCGGGAAATATGTTTCCTGTAATATACCATCCGATACTATCAGAGAAAAGCATGGCGGGGTTACTGCTTGCTGGCAGCCAATAAAAATCTGCGTGGCGCCTACTTTCCTTGTGATGCGGCGGAAGTGCTGCTGCGTCTTTCAAGCAGGCTTTCAGCGGCGGCAATCATCCTCTTGATGTCGGCGCGACGGCCGAGCCGTGTCGCCTTTGTTTCGTCGAGCGCAATGGTGAACATGCGTATCGCCTGTGCATATTCGCGGTGCTGCTGGAGCAGAATACCCATGCGGTAGGCGACTTCGGCACGGCGCGGGTGGTCCGGACTTGTGGCGAGAAATGCACGGAAATAGCCGACGGCATTTGACGGATTCCTGGAAAGCTCAAGCTCTGAAAGCCTGAGGAGCGCCTCGCCGACGAACATTCCTTTGGGATACTGCAAACGATAGGCGGTGAAGTCCCGTATGGCCGCTGCCGTGTCGCGCGCCTTGTCCGCTGTCAGCCGGGAGAAGGAAAAGAGCGCGGTCTCGCGGTAAATGGCGGGGATATCATCATCCGCTGCAAGCTGCTTGTAGAGCTTAAAGGCCTTTTTCCAATCACTGTTCTCACACTGCTGCGCATCGTAAAGCAGTGTCCTTGCTTTTCGGGCCAGATCCTGTTTATCCGTATTCGATGCGGCCTTCTTCCGGAAGCGCGTTGCCGTTTTCGTCACCGAAACGAGTGGTTCTTCCAGCGGTCCGAGCGCCATGGTAAGCGACAATTGCGGATCGCGCAGCATGACCACCGTATCGACGGACGCGCGGCCATGGCACCGCAGCGAAATCCCGTACCGTCCCTCCGGAAGGACCGTGGCAAATGGCGTGATTCCGGCCGGGTCGTCATTGATAAAAACGGAAGCACGCGGTGGCGTACTCAAGACGAGCAGGCGACACCGGGCGCGCTCCGGCTCGGCTCCGAGATAGTGCCCCCTTCTTTCTCCTGCCGCAGCGTGGCCCGGCATGATGCGGCACGTCATCATGGTCGGATCATAATACAGCACCTGGCCGGCGGTCAGGACCGTATCGTTGAAAAACCGCGACGAGATTCTGACGCTTCCTTCGACTAGTGATGTCGAGATGCCGCCTTGCTGTTCCCGGGTGACGGAAAAGCGGGTTCCCACAACATGGATGTCGTACCATGGTGTCTCCACCAGGAAACGCTGTCCCCGGGAGCGCTTAACAACCAGGAATTCTGCCCTGCCGCCAGCCGGCATATGTGCAGGAGCGCCGGGCGAGGCGACCCGGTATTTGACATGCCTTCTGCTGGCCTTATCTACCGTGATCGTGATTTCATCAATCAGCGCAACCGTTCCCGCATTATTAACGATAGTCATGCTACCGTCGCTTCTGCAATCAAGTGTCGTACCGCTTGAAACCGATACGGCAAGATCGTCGCGATAGGCTGTTCCATATGCCTGGGTAATCAGGGTAACGAGCGGCGCATCCAGTATCCAATTGCGGGCAAGGAAGAGGGCCATAAGCATAAAACAGCCTATCCCCGCAACAAGTGCGATACGTGAAGCCGTCATTGAAAACATCGATTCAACAAGGTTAAATACAGGCCATGCGTAGCGTGCCTGCTGTTTTTTTGTTCGCCTCAGTTCTATCTTTTCCAGAACACGTTGTTCAATCAGTTCTGCCGTTCCCTGTGGCATGATTTTTTCAGAGGCAACGACCGCATTGACCTTTTCGTCAAGACTATCACCGCCCGCGTCCCTTGCAAACGCCTCTATCCTGGCCATAAGACGGTCTTCCATCGCCTCAAGCCGTCCAAGCGGGACCACCACCTCCCGCTTGATCGAAGCAAGCAAAGGGTCCTCATACGCGGACGCGCGTTCGAATACGGCTTCATCAAGAGCGGCGCCGTTGACTTCTGAAAGAAGCCGAGCCGCCTGGTGTTCGTCCCGTATTAATAAATCTATGGTAGTCATCAGAAATCCCCAATATACTCTTTAATCTTCTGTCGGGCAGCGAAAAGCCGCGATTTGACCGTTCCTTCGGAAATACCGATCACGTCCGATATTTCTCCCGGGCCCATCTCGCTGTAAACGCTCAGCACGAGCGGCACGCGCAACCTTTCGTCAAGTTTTGCCATTGCCTTTTCAATGAGCTCCCGTGCCTCGTACGCGCTCATACCGCCCTGCCTGCGGTTGCTATCCGATACCGTGTCGTACGCCACCAGCTCCGACTGCGGAATCCGCTTGCCCGCCTTAATATAACGCAGGTGGCCGGAACAGACATGGATCACCAGCCGGTGGAACCATGTAGAAAATGAGGAGTCTCCTTTGAAACCTGAAAGCGACAAATGCATCTGGAAAAAAACCTCCTGCACGAGATCCTCATGATCCACATTACTGCCTATGATTTTATAAATCAGATTATATGCATAGGTCCGGTATCGCTGAAAAATTTCTCTGAACGCTTCTCTGTCGCCGTTCTGGCACGCGGAGAGAAGCTCAGGGGAAGGTTCCAGCGCCGCTGTTTTAAGAACTTTCGTCATTCTACTCAAATTAGTGGAAAATTGCATGGAAAAGGTTTTTATCAGCAAGAAAAATAATAAAGATTATTAATTTATCTGCAGCAACGGCCAATCCGTTATAACTTATTTAATTTCATGATTTTAATATGAACAACCCCCTGGTACTCCGACTCTTTAGGTTTCTGGCGGTTAAATTAATGTATGTGTAATAAGGCGCATATCACCACCATTTAGAACAGGATTAAGCCGCTATTTGTTTCCTGCTGCCGACTCCCCGGGCAATCCCAGAGCGTCTTGAATATGCCATAAGAAAAAGCTTTTTCGGCTCGCTGACATGGATAGTGTCGTTTCAAGGGTACGCGTGGCTTCAAGCGCATGTGCCCGTATGTATTTCAACCGTCTCATCCGGTCGTTTGCCTTTTCTCCGCCCTCACGTTTATACACGTACTTTTCCCTGAGCGCACGCAAAAATACCGGATAGTAGGAAAATCCTCGCAGGTCGAATGATGGATCAGGGATCATTCCCTGAAAAGGAAATGGATCGATAAGCAGATATTGCCATTTCACAAGCTCCGCATACCGGCGGGTTTCGTAGTTATCTGTTTTGAATGCAGCCGTCTGCTTTCTGACACGGGATTTGTAAGCAAACCTGAAGAGTGCCTTCGGGTGAAAGCAGAGGTCCTCTTCAAGCTCAAGGAACAGATATAATGGATTAGCGGGATAGTCACGTTGCAGCGCTCGGAAAATCCGCTTTTTTTCTACTGCCTCGTGTCCCCAGTAGGGCGAAAGAAATTGTATAAGATAAAGCTTTGCGATATCATTTGTATAGCGTCCATGATAAGCACTCCGCCGGAGGCAGTTCTGCCCTTTGCTCAGCGACACCTCCTTACCGATCATAGCAAGTGCGCCGCGAACCAAAAGAGGAGCCTTTGCCAGTGCGCAACTGAAAAGTCCTAGGCCGAGCCAAGCGTCGACAATGCTTGAATCGTGGGCCAAAGACTCTTCCAGTTGCTTCTGCGCAGCAAATCCTGACAGCGCGGCATTAATTGGATTTTTATCGATCTCGAGTGTGGCTATGAAGCCTCTAATACCACCGTTAATAAAAAGCGATGTGGCTAACACCGAATCGGCCGCCCTTTCAGGGTCAGAAACTCGAAGCCCCCGTTTGGCCAGTTTTTTCGCTTCTTGCAGCAACTCTCGAGCGGTACGCTCGTGTTGGTATTCGCCATTCTGGAGCCGGATGACGCGCATGCCGACCCTGAGGAGAAAGGAAAGTGGCGGCAAACGGCGTTTTTTCTCCAGACGCTGCATTTTTTTCCCGATTTTGTCTGCCGTTTGCCAGTCGAACCGGTAAAAAGATGCAAGCATCGTTCTGGCAAGCGAGTCTTGTTCAATGGATAATCCCGGATAAAGCCATACCGGACGAACCGGTTTCCGGAACATGCGGCCTGCCGAATCACCCTTAGCACGCGGCAGGGAATCTGCAGCAGAAGCGGTGGAATCGGCGTCAGAAGCAAGCCCGCCGGAATCGGAATCTTGCCGCCGAAACAGAGAATCGGGCCGTGGTTCGGCGCCTTTGATGTCCTGTCCCGGCGCATCTTGGATCGTTCCGGATGCATCCCTTGCTGTGTCTGGCGGGATTTGCCGTGTTAGAGATAATTGACTATGAGTGTTTGTCCTTGCTTCGGCTGAGGCGTTTTTGTTGCTGCCTTGCGGTGCCGCCAGGATCGCCGTGACGACTAAAAGGGCTATGGACCGGTAGCGTTGCTGGATATGGTAACCGCTCTTGAAACAGCTCATTCCCATATAGGATCTTCAGTATCTGTTCTAAAGGTCTGTTCCTATCCTAAAAAATACCAGAATTCTAATGATGCTGAAAGTCCACTTTTCCCTTTAACCTAATATATCATAATTTGTATATTTATGGACTGTTGCCTTTTTACTGAAACCAAGAAGGGTTGTTAATCGGTAAAAAGGCCCAGCACGGAGGGGAGAAAAGCACCCGGGGGAAACGGTCCCTTGCCATCACTAGCCATAATCGAACGATGTACTCTTTTGGAGGCTGATTTATGAGTGTTCACGTTGTGAAGTACATATTTACTCTTGGCTCGTTCGCACTGTTCACGCTCTGTTTCGCTGCGAGTGCGGACGACACGTTTGACCGTTTGATGTCCTCTGGAAAGTATTCGGAAGCCATCAGACATGCTGAGGACAATATTCCGGTCGCCAGCCGGGACACACGGCTCTGGGCCAACCTCGGAAAAGCGTACGAGAAGCAGCAATTCAATGAGAAGGCCCTCGCCTGCTACATGGTTTCTCTCCGCTCCGGGAAAAGCTATGAGGCCTATGTCGGCGCAGCGCGCATATACAACGAGCTCAAACAACCCAACACCGCTATTGACATGGCGAAAAATGCCATGAACATACAGGCAACCGGTGAAGCGAGCTGGGAATACGCACGAGCCTGTATCGCTCTCGGGAAACCCAATGAGGCCAAAGCGGCACTCGAACGGGTTGTCGCTTCAGACCCGTCAAACGTGATCGCCAATCGGGAACTCGGGCTCATTTATTACAAGGCCAAGGACTACCAGAAAGCCATATCGCTTCTCAGCGTTGCCTTTAAAAGCAGCGGCAGCGGGGAAATCGCGCTCATGATCGCCAACGCGCACCGTTCGACCAATCAGTTCAATGACGCGATCGAGTACATAAAAAAAGCCCAGCAAGATCCGAAAGTATCAAAAAGCGCCACATCGCTTGAACTGGGAAGGCTCTATTTTCAGCAGGGAAATTACAGCCAAGCGGCCGACAGTTATAAAAATGCCGACAAGTCAAAAATGGAAGCTGCCGATATCTACCAGTACGCCCTGAGCCTTGAAAAATCAGGCGAAAAAGAGAGCACATACATGCCGCTTTACAGCCAGGCGACAGTCAAATTCGGCACCTCGACCTCATCCGAAGCGCTTCTGGCTCATGAAAAGTACGGTCGCTGGTGTCTGGAAAAGAAAAGATATTCTGAAGCGCTTTCACATCTACAGACCATTTATAGAGTAGACCGGCAGGGAAGCACGGTAAAAGACATCGCCTTCCTTCTGGCGGACGCGTACATAGGGACGGGAAAAAAAACGCAGGCCGTGCCGTACCTTGAAGCGGTCATCTCCCGTGATCCACAAAATGTCGAAGCCCATGCGCGCCTTTCCGAAATCTACACGGCCTTAGGCCAGACCGCCAAGGCCCGGGCGATCCAGGAAAAACTGGTCAATCTCCAGCCGAACAACCCGAAAATCCAGCTCGCGCTCGGACAGTACAACCTCAAGGCAGGACGGCCTGCCGCGGCGCTCAAATATTTCCAGAAGAGCTTCATGATTGAACCGAATGCCGAAGCCGCGGAAGGCATGACCGAAGCGGCCTGGAAAACCAAACAGTATGAACTGGCACGCGATGCCGCTGAATCCGCACTCCATTATGACTCTTCGCTTTCCGGACCGCAACGTATCCTTGCGAGGATTTACATGATGGACAAAAACTACCACGGCGCGCGCCAGATGCTTGAAAAAATCGTTAAAAAAAATCCGGGCGACAAGGCACTATGGCTTGATCTGGCGCTTTGCTATGAAAAAATGAACGACAACGAAATGCTTGCAGAAGCGGACAAAACCATCATGTCGCTTGATAAAAAAGATCTTACTTCACGGGTCCGCTATGCCCGGTATTCCATGTCAAAAAACGACCTCCGCGAAGCACTCGCCACGTACAAAGAACTCATGGTGCTCTCGCCGAAAGATGCGTCGGTGGTGAAACAATTGGCCGAGATTTCCCTCAAGCTCAACAATAAAAACGACGCGTTGTTCTATCTTCAAAAATACGCAACCCTGTCCCCGCGTGACGCTGACGCCCAGCGCGATCTTGGAAACCTGTTATACGATAAGAAAGACTATCGCGGTGCGCTCACCGCCTTCAGAGCGGCGATGGCGGCAAACCCGAACATTAAGGGAATGTACAAGCGATATGCCGAACTGGTCATATCGCAAAAGGCGACCCCAAAAGAAACCTATGCGGTGCTTTCCGCTGCCGTGAATGCCAACGAGGCCGATGAAAAGGTATACATCAAACTAGGCGACATTTACCTGGCTTCAAAGAAATACAACCAGGCCATCGACATGTACCAGCAGGCCCTCCAGCAGAATCCAAAAAACGCCGACGCGCTTGCGTCGCTTGCCGCCTGTCAGGCAAAAGCGGGAAGGACGGCGGAAGCCATTCTATCGTACGAGCAGGTAACCGCCATGCGGCCGGGAAATGTGCTGCAGCAGAAGGAACTGGGCGACCTGTACATGAAAGAAGGGAAAACCGACCAGGCGGTGAATGCTTACAAACGGTATCTTGACAAGGTACCCGCCGACGCAAAAACCGCCAAGCTTATCGGCGATTACGAATTTACAAAGAAAAATTACAAGGAGGCCGTCAAATACCTCGGAAAAGTGACCGGCGCGGAAGCGAACAAGCCCGATTTCCTATATCGCTATGGCACCGCATGCTATGAATTAAAGGATGTCCGCAAAACCGAGGATCTCTTCAAGAAGCTTATTGTCGTTGATCCGAAAAATACCGAGGCCCATAAGACCCTCTATGAGATCGCCCAAAAAAACAACCAGCTCCAGCAGGCCGCCACCTACCTCAAAAAATATACGGCACTGAATCCGTCCGATGACAAAATGCTCATAACCCTCGGCAATCTTTTATACAGCCTGAAGGACCAAAGCGGGGCCTTGACCGCCTATAGAGGCGCGCTGAAAGCCAACCCGAAAGCAAAGGGTTTCTACGAAAAATATGTTACGCTGGTAAGCACCAAAGGAACGCCGCAGGAATTGATCGGAGCCATGAACGGTGCTATTGCCGCCGGCGAAGCGAATGTTGGCATGTACAAGCAGCTCGGTGATATTTATTACAATGCAAAAAACTATCCTCGTGCAATAGAGATGTATGAAAAAGCATCCCAACTTGATCCAAAAAACGGCGCCTTGCTGGCGCGACTTGCCGAGTGTCAGGGGAAAAGCGGAAAGGCCGATATGGCCGCCATGACCCTGGAACAGGCTATCGCCATGAATCCCACCGCCAACAAGGAATACAAGCAGTTGGGTGACCTTTATATGCAGCTAAAAAAAACAGAGCCGGCGATGCGCGCCTACAAAAAATATCTTGAGAAAAATAAAGACAACACCATTGCGAAACTCATCGGCGAACAGGCCCTTGCGCAGAAGAACTATCCGGAAGCAGCCAAATATCTCGCAATGGTCGGCGGCGCGGAATCCAAGTCACCGCAATTTCTGCTCACCTACGGAAAGGCCTGCTATCTTGCCCGTGACGATAGGAACGCACTCGCCATCTATAAACAGCTTGCCCTGCTCCTTCCCAAAAACGCCGAGGTCTTCAATACACTGTATGAATTGACCCTGCGTAGCGGCACCAAGGATGAGGCGGTGGGATATCTAAAGAAGTATGCCGCGCTCAAACCAACCGATCCGGAGGCGCAGCGTACGCTCGGCGACCTTCTTTACGAGAAAAAGGACCGGAACGGAGCACTGAAGGCCTACCGGACGCTGGCCAAAGCGGATCCCAAGGCAAAGGGTTTTTATCGCAAATACGCGGAACTGGTCATGAGCCTGGGAAAGGAGCCCGAAATCTCCTCCGTGCTCAACGCCGCAATCAAGGTGGGCGAAGCGAGCGCCTCGATGTACAAATATTTAGGCGACAAATATTTATCGGCGAAAAAATACGATAATGCGGCTTCCATGTACGAAAAAGCGTCCCAAATGGACCCGAAAAACGGAGCGTTGCTTATCGCGCTTGCCGAGTGCCAGTTAAAGAGCGGCAACACTTCAGCCGCGACGCTCACCTATGAACAGGCTATCGCCATGAATCCCAAGGCCAGCAGAGAATACAAGGCGCTGGGTGATCTGTACTGGAAGCAGAAAAAAACCGAACCGGCCATCCGTTCGTACAAGAAATACCTGCAAAAAAACAGCGACAACAAGATTGCGATATCGGTCGGTGAAGCGGCGCTCAAAAACAAGAACTATCCTGAAGCAGTCAAGTATTTCGGCATGGTATCCGGCAATGATGCCCGTTCACCATCGTTCCTGCTCATGTACGGCAAAGCCTGTTATAAAACAAAAGGCGAGGAGTCGAAAGCGCTCTCGATTTACAAGCAGCTCGCCGTGCTGAGCCCCAAGAATGCTGATGTGTTTGAGACGCTTTATGACCTTGAAAGCAAACGGGGAAACAAAGAGGAGGCGCTGAATTACCTGAAACGATATGCCGCACTCAAACCCGGTGACGCCTCAGCCCAGCGTTCACTCGGCGACATGCTGTACGAGCGGAAAGACTCTGACGGCGCTCTTGCCGCTTACCGGAACGCGCTCAAATCCAATCCCAAAGCAAAGGGCTTCCTCAAACGATATGCCGAACTGGCCCTTAAATCCGCCCCACCCCAGGAAAAGATAAGCGTGCTTTCCCGGGCCATTGAGGCAAAAGAGGCGGATGCATCAATGTATCTGACCTTGGCCGATATCTATCGTTCCCAGAACCTATGCGACAAGGCGATCCCGCTTTATGAAAAGTCGATACAAATAGATCCGCGCGATCCGAAACTTCTCTCCTCGCTCGCCGAATGCCAGCTCAAAACCGGCAAGATCAAGGACGCGGTGGTTACCTATGAACAGGCGACAGCCATGAATCCGAACGCCAACAGCGAGCACAAGGCGCTCGGCGATCTGTATATGCAGCAGAAGAAAACTGACCTGGCGGTCAAAGCATACAAGAAATTCGTCGATAAAAATCCGAAACAGAGCTCGCTGGCCAAATTCATCGGAGAACACGAGTATAAGGCAAAAAGATACGGTGAAGCGAAAAAATATTTTGGTCTGGTCACGGGTCAAGACGCGAGTTCGCTTCCTTTTCTCAAATTGTACGGCAAGGCGTGTTATGCTGACAAGGATTTCCGTGCCGCGGAAAAGATATACAAACAACTAGCCGTGCGCGAACCAAAAAATCCGGAAGTGTTCAAGACGCTGTATGAAATAGCAGGAAGGCAGCAAAAACCCGAAGAGGTGGCAACCTACCTGAAACGCTATACCACCCTCAACCCCGGCGACGCCGATGCCCAGCGGTTCCTGGGTGACCTTCTCTACGACAAAAAGGAGTATAAGGCTGCACTCGCGTCCTATTCTGCGGCGCTCAAGGCCAATCCGAAAGCCAAGGGATTTTATAAACGGTATGTCGATGTGGTGTTGAAAGTTGGAAGCAGCAAGCAGAAAATTGTGGCGCTCAACGGCGCAATCTCCTCGGGTGAAGCGGACGCTTCGATGTATGGCAAGCTTGGAGATCTTTACAAGGATACCAAGGATTGCGACAGGGCAATCAAGATGTACAACAAGGCACTCGATACCGATCCTAAAAACACCTCGATCATGTTCAGTATGGCAGAATGCCAGGTAAAAAGCGGCAACCTCCGCGAAGCCACCATCTCCCTTGAACAGGCGCTTGCCCTGAATCCTTCCGCCTCAAAGGAGTATAAAACGCTGGGCGACCTTTACATGAAGCAGGATAAGCAGAATGCCGCAATCGGTGCGTACAAGAAATATCTCGTACAGAATGCCTCTGATGCAGAAATCGCAATACAAGTGGGCGACGTCGCATTCAATGCAAAAAAATATAGCCAGGCGTATAAATATTACGGTATGGCGGAAAAAAGCTCGCAGCCGGACTATCTCGCCCGGTACGGCCTGGCCGCGATTCAAACGAAACAATATGCAACTGCCATCACCGTGCTTGAACGGCTCCGTTCCACGAAAGGTGCGACCAAGCTTCGGGCAACCGCATACAAAACACTCGCGGATGCGTACGAGAAGAAGGGTGATGCGAAAAAGGCCGCCGAAGTCCTTAACAGTTACGTCAAGCTTCCCGGCGTGAAAGACGCTGATGCTGCGTATCGCCGGGCGGAAGTCTACGAAAGCATAAACAAGTCGATGGCGATTACCATGTACGCGGAAAACATCAAGGACTATCCCCGCGATTACCGGAATTATTTCAAACTGGGCAGCCACTATGCACAATCCAAGTCAACCGCCTCTCGGGGAATCAAGCTTCTTGAGAAATGCGCAGCACTGGCGGACACCATCCCAGAGCTATGGTTCGATCTGGGCAGGCTTTACTCCGACATGAAACGCGACAAGGATATGCTCCACGCTTTCCGCAAGTATATACAGCTCGACCAGCAGAACGTTGACAGGATTCTCAAGATCGGCGAAATCCTTCTGGTAAAGCGGATGGTCGATGACGCCATGGTTTTTCTGGAAATGGCCAATGCGCTCAAAGAAAACGACCCCAAAATCATGACCCTGCTTGCGCGCGGGTACATCATCACCAAACGCCGCGATGAAGGGGCAAAGCTCGTCGAAAAAGTGGTCAAGATGTCCAAGGGCAACGTCGATGACGATCTCCGACTGGTGCTCATCGACGTATATCTTGACAACGGCCAGAACAGAGAGGCGATTTCCGAAATCAACAAAATGCTGTCAAAAAAACGAAACAACAAGCTCCTGCTGAAATATGCGAAAGCGCTTTACGCAGTTAAAATGTATCCGGAAGCAATCAATGCGATTGAAGACATCAAGTCGACCCAGCCGGAAAACCTCGATGCCATCATGCTTCTGGGGCAGGTCTTGGTCGCACAGAAAAAATACAACGAGGCCATCGAGACCTATAAAGAAGCGCTGTACATTAATCAATACTTTGCCCCTGCGATGGTTGCACGCGCCGACGTTTATTATCTCCAGCGTAAATACCAGTGGGCAAAAACCTTTTATGAGCGCGCGCTCAAAGTCGATAAAAAACTTGCGCGAGCCCATCTGGGTCTGGCAAAGGTAGCCAAGGCTTCCAAGGATATCGCCACCTACCAGTCGGAACTCGACAAGGCAAAGAAGCTTGATCCGGATGATAAGGAGATCCAGGAAGAGATCAATTCGATGCGGCGATAAGCACTGAATGTTCGCCCCGACAAATTTGCACGGCGCGGCTTTTTAAGAACCTAAGTATGCGGCAATGGTGGCACGGATTTATATTGTACCATTCTATGGAAAATCATGTTTCCTAACCTTCACATCTACCACCTTTCTTTGGAGGCACTATGTTTATTTCAACATTATCGAGGAGTTTCCTTATGGCAATGGTTACAGCGGCAGGCCTCACAATGTGTACCAACGCGGAGTTAAAAATCGAAAAGACGCCTTTTGGCAAGGTCGACGGCAAACAGGTCGAACTGTATACGCTTACCAATAACAAAGGCGTTGAAATGAAGGTGACCAATTACGGCGGGATCGTAACCGCGCTCAAAGTACCTGATAAAAAAGGCGCCATGGCCGATATCGTCCTTGGATTCAATGACATTAGCGGATACACCAGCCCCACCTACCTTAAAGCAAATCCCTTTTTCGGCGCAACCATTGGCCGTTACGGCAACCGAATCGGCGGTGCTGCATTTAAGGTGGACGGGAAAGAGTTTACCCTTGCCAAAAATAACGGTCCGAACAACCTCCACGGCGGCGTGAAAGGATTCGACAAACGGATCTGGACAGCCAAGGAGGTCAAGGGGAAAAACAGTGTCGGCCTGGAACTCTCGTACGTTAGCAAGGATGGCGAAGAGGGTTTTCCGGGAACCTTGACAACGACAGTAACGTACACCCTCACCAACAATAACGAGTTTAAAATCGACTACAACGCCACCACCGACAAAACCACCATCTGCAACCTGACGCATCACTCTTATTTCAACCTGGCGGGCGAAGGTGGCGGCGATATCCTGGGTCATCAGATTATGCTCAAGGCCAGCAAAATCACGCCGGTTGATTCCACGCTCATTCCCACCGGCGAACTCAAAGAGGTAGCCGGAACGCCGTTTGATTTCCGCAAATCAACTGACATTGGTGCGCGCATAAACGAAGAGGACGAGCAGCTTACCTTTGGAAAAGGCTATGACCATAACTGGGTGCTCGACCGGCCCAAAGGCTCCAAGGGGCTCCTCCTCGCAGCAACCGCTTATGACCCTAAAAGCGGTCGTGCCATGGACGTCCTGACTACCGAACCCGGTATCCAGCTCTATGTGGGCAATTTCCTCGACGGCACGCTCACCGGAAAGTCAGGAAAGGCGTATGCACACCGGACCGGTTTCTGCCTCGAAACCCAGCACTATCCGGATTCACCCAACCAGCCGTCGTTTCCGTCTACCGTGCTCAAACCGGGCCAGACCTATAAAACGTCGACGGTCTATAAATTTTATTGCAAATAATGTCAGATCTGTTGTCTTTATCAAAAAAGCCCCACACCAGCGGGGCTTTTTTTCACTTCCATTTCTTAGTGTATATGTATCCGACCGATCTCTCTATATAACCGGGTACCTTGCTTACTCAGACTCTCTGCTCGACGCTCATCGCGTGGTGGATAAAATGCTCGGCACGCGCAAAGATCGAAACATAGGGCGCGGCTTTTCTCAAGCCACCCTTTTGGACTTCAGCCACCGATATCCGTTTCATAAAACTCTCCACGCCGAGCGGCGAAGCAAACCTGGCAGCACCGCCCGTGGGCAGCACATGGTTGGTGCCGATGAAATAATCTCCGAGCGCGACCGGTGTATGCGGACCGATAAAAACCGCCGCCGCGTTCCTTACCTTTTTCAGATCTTGACGTGCTGTGCCGGTCATAATCTGCAGATGTTCGGGTGCAACGGCATTTACTATCGCAATACTGTCGTTGCGTGATTCGGTCCGCACTACAGCGATGGCATCATCAGGAAGCCGCTCAAGCGTCTTCCCTACCGGAGATTGTTTCATCTCCGTAGCCGTCTGGAGGGCGATTTCCCGGGCAAACGCAGCATCTTCGGTGACGCACAGGGCAAACTCATCGCCTGAACCATGCTCTGCCTGCGCCAGCAGGTCGAGCGCCACCCATCGCGGGCTGACCGAGTCATCGGCAATGATCACCACCTCGCTTGGCCCTGCTATTGCATCGATATCAACCGCGCCATAAACCTGCCGCTTGGCGGCAGCAACATAGGCATTTCCCGGCCCTACTATTTTATCGACCCGCCTTATCGACTGGGTGCCGAACGCCAGCGCAGCAATTGCATGGCTGCCGCCGATACGGTAGACCTCCCGGACAGCACACAGAGAAAGCGCAAACGCAATACCAGGATCAAGCGCTCCCCGCGGCGGCGTCACCGCGACAATCTCATGAACACCCGCCACCTGGGCCGGGATCACGTTCATGAGCACGCTCGATGGATACACGGTGTGGCCGCCCGGAACATACACCGCCACACGCTCGAGCGGCCGCACAAGCTGTGCCAGCGTCCCCTCGCCGGTTTTCATGGAAAAACCCGCAGGTCTTTGCCGCATATGAAACGCCCTGATCCGTTTAGCCGCCTCACGCATCGTCTTCTGGAGCGCTCGGGGCGTCTTGCGGGCTTGTCGCTCTATTTCGGATTGCGTGATTCTGACGGTGCGAGCGGACAATCTCATCTTATCAAACCTTCTGGTATAAGCGAACAGCGCTGTGTCGCCCTGTCTCTGGACCGCCCGGATAATCTTCCCGACGGCATGCGCGACTGCGGCATCACGTTTTTGGCGATTTGAAAGAATCCGCTCAAACAGTCGCTTTCCGCGAACGGTCGTGTAATCAATGATTGCAACGGGGTTCTTTTTCATGGCAGCCTTCTCTCCTAAGGTTCAGAAACAAATTACCTTTTCCTTCCGTGCATGTCGATAAACGACGCCATTTTTCTTGCACGGTTGTTCCAAGAGTATTCACCTGCCGCTGCCACGCACTGCTTACGCATGACGTGGTATGTTCTTTTGTCTGAAAACAAGCGCGACAATGCCCCGGCAAGCGAATCCACCGATCCCGGTTCATACAGAACCCCTTCTCTCCCCTCTCTCACAAAAACAGACAACGTCTCCAGACGAGCCGCAACCACCGGCACTCCGGCCGCGAAATAATCAAATACCTTGGTCGGGCTGACGAGCGCAGCGGTCATGAAATTCCTGCGGTAGGCGGCCAGACCCGCGCCGGCATTGGCAACAAGATAATCCGCCATCTGCGTATGCGGCATCCACTCCTTCAGATCAACCCTATCAGCCACATGGTACTGATCAGCCATGGCGCCAAGCTTTGACATATCATCCGGTCTGAGGCCAAGCCAGGCAAACGTAATACCCAGATGCCTGCAGCGGGCCAGCGCCTCAAAAACGAGAGCATCCTCTATTGAAGGAGCTCTTCTTCCAATATAAACGAGATGCCTGCGTGCCGGCCCGGAAAGAGAGCTGCCGCTGATGCGGATGGCCGGTGCACCAAGGGGAAGAACCGTTGACGGCGCAACCAGGAAATCCCCTGCATACAGCTCATGCTGCGGATAGGTAATGCAGATACAGCCGTGACACTGGTTCATGCATACCCGCTCGATGCAGTAATAGTGCGACGTCATGGTGAACCATCGCGGTCTGGGAGGAGCTGGCAGGCCGGGCAGGGTCCTGCTTCCATGATAGGCATGCGTCTCGAAAAAAACCAGGCATCCCAGCAGGCGAAGAAACACAAGATACGGAAGAAACGTGGTATTCCGCGTCACCACCACCGATCGTTCCCCGCGCTTTCTGCTTCTGAGAATGTACAGACAGGCGCGCAGATAAAAAAGCGTGGTCATTCGTATCTTGAAAACATAGCGGGAACAGATCCGTACGGTGTAATGGGGAAGCATGCTAAATCCGAACCGCTCTTGCAGAACCGTTTTCGGATCAAGACCGGAATCCCCCTCAATGATCAGTGTCGTCGGTATTCCCAGCGATGCAAGGCTGTAGGTGGCAAAGATGGAGACCGATGCCATGGGAGAAGCGCTCTGGATGCCAAATTTGTTGACGAAAAACAGCCGCATTGCGCCGGTGTCAAAACGCGCATCCGTTCTCATACGATCGTCGGTACGTCCAGAAAATCACAGGCAATACCGAACCTCTTGGCGATCAGCCTTCCCACCGCAATCACTCCCGGCTTCTCCGAGTGATAGTGACCGCAGTAGATAACGTTCAGCCCGGCCTCCCGGGCACAATGGTGGTGGGAATGTTCCGGTTCTCCGGAAATAAAACAGTCCACATTCTTTTGAATCGCCTCGCGGATTATGTCTGAAGCGCTTCCGGAAACGATTGCAACGCGCCGGATCTTGTCTGTTCCGAACGGCAAAACGACTGTTCTGGCTCCAAGCAGCCGGGCCAGTTTATCAGAGAGCGTGGTACGCGCAGCAGGACGCGGAAGCTCGCCTTCATACCCGATCATGGTTCCCTTGTAGCAGCCGAACGGCCGCAGGGACCGCAGACCGAGCATGCGCGCTATCTGTACGTTATTTCCCAGACGGGGATGCAGATCAAGGGGCAGGTGCGCTGCGTAGAGACTCATTCCATGATCAAACAGGAACTTGAGCTGCCGGAAGGTGGCGCCAGTAACGTACGCGATCCCCCCCCATATCATCCCATGATGGACGATCACCATCTGACACCCTCTGGCTGACGCCGCCTTGTAGGTCGCCATGCAGGCGTCAACCGCCAGTCCCATATTACTCACCATCGTTGCTCCCTGCACCTGCAGGCCATTTCTCGAATAGTCTTCAAGGCGACCGATTTGCAGTTCTCGATCGAGAAACGAAACCAGGGCGGCCGCAGGCACCGATTTTTGTGTTTTACCTTTCATGACACCCCCACTTCTGGATTCACCGTTCCAGCAACCATGCTTCGATAAAGGAATCAATATCGCCGTCAAGCACTGCAGCGGTGTTTGAGGTCTCAACGCCGGTCCGGTGATCCTTGACCATATTGTACGGGTGCAGCACATAGGAGCGTATCTGGCTCCCCCACTCGATCTTCTTCTTTTCCGCCATTTTTGCGGCGCGCTCCTTTTCCTCGATCTCCTTGTAGTGCTGCCGCACGCGCGCCTTGAGCATGCGCAGCGCCTGTGACCGGTTTTTCATCTGCGACCGCTCGTTCTGGCACGCGACCACGATACCGGTCGGCAAATGCGTCATACGCACGGCGCTGTCGGTCTTGTTCACATGCTGGCCGCCGGCACCGCTCGCGCGGTAGGTATCGACCCGGATATCATTTTCGTCAAGCGAAAATTCATCAATCTCCTCAATGATCGGATACGCATAGACCGAGGCAAACGAGGTGTGGCGTTTCTTGTTGGCATCGAAAGGAGATATGCGCACCAGCCGGTGGACGCCGGTTTCGGCCTTGAGATACCCGTAGGCGTACTCCCCCCGCACCTCAATGGCAACGCTTTTAAGCCCGGCAGATTCACCGGGCTGCAAATCGATGACCTCACCGCCGAACTTATTCTTCTCGATCCACCGCGAATACATTCGGAACAGCATGTCGGTCCAGTCGCATGACTCGGTGCCGCCGGCACCGCTGTGAATGGCAAGTACCGCGTCGGCGGGATCGTCCTCCCCGCTCATCTTGCGCGCGAACTCGATTCTCTGCACTTCAGCCTGAAGAAGGGACGCCTGCTTCTCGCATTCCGCGATCATGCCTTCGTCATTGTCGTCAAGGGCCATTTGAAACAGGCCGAGGAGTTCCTCTCCCTCCTTCTTGGCCTTCTTCCATGGATCAATGATCCGTCTGGCGTCTTTTATTGAACGCAGGGTTTTTTTCGCCTGCACCGTATCGCTCCAGAACGCAGCGCCTGCCGCCTCTTTCTCAAGTTTCAGCACCAGCTCTTCCTTGGGATCGACCTCAAAGATACCTCCGAAGATTGTCGATCCGGACCACCAGTTCTTTTACGCGTGAAACACCGCATTCTTCAGCCATGATCGGAGCGCTCCTTTATGTTGCTTAACAATTGCACATCCCGTCGAACAATAAACACCGGTCGCGAATTTGCATGACGACATAAAATACGTTTCGCTCACGCACCATACCTTTTTCCGAGGGACTATTTTTGCGGTCATTCTGCATTGAATCGCTTAAAAGACCACCGGGCGCGAACTCCTTGATACGCAACAAGTTGGGGTATACCTCATGTAAACATACAATATGTTGTGTGTTTTTTATTAAAAATCCTCTTGCTTTTTTTTTGCAATCACCCTATTTTTATCTATCGTTTGTTTCGCATTGAGGAGATACGCCAGCCATGTTGCACTGTTGTCGGACACTCCTCCATTCCATGGTTCTTCAGTCGCAGGAAGTATTATTAATTATAAAGAGGGGGTCCCACGCCAATGGCTTCCACGTTGCCCGCCCAGCAGGAATCAATGGCCTTCAGCATATCGACCCAGGAGACGCTGAAAGAGCGGCTGACACGCAAGAAGGTCGCTCTCAGCGAAAATGCCAGGACGGTGCTTGAAAAGCGGTACCTGAAAAAGGATGACGGTGGCGCTGTGATCGAAAAAACCGAGGACCTTTTTTTCCGGGTGGCAGAGAACATTGCGCACGCTGAAAAAATTTTTAATCCCGATGCCAACATTGATCTCTGGACCGAAAAGTTCTACAACCTGATGGCGGACCTCGATTTCCTTCCCAACTCGCCCACGCTGATGAACGCCGGAAGGGAGCTCCAACAGCTCTCGGCCTGCTTTGTCCTGCCGGTCGGCGATTCAATGGAGGAGATTTTCACTTCAGTGAAAAATACCGCGCTGATCCACAAGAGCGGCGGCGGCACAGGATTCTCTTTTTCACACATCCGGCCGAAAAATGACCGCGTCAAATCCACCAAGGGCATTTCATCAGGCCCGCTTTCGTTCATGCGCGTGTTTGACATCGCCACCGAGACCGTCAAGCAGGGCGGCACGCGGCGCGGGGCGAACATGGGTATTCTGAACTGCACCCACCCTGAAATAATGGATTTCATCGAGATGAAGGAGCGGGACGGCATCATGTCCAACTTCAACATCTCCGTCGCCATCACCGACGAATTCATGGAAGCGCTCAAGCGCGACGAAGAGTATGCGCTGAAAAATCCTCGCACCGGCGAGATCACCGGAAAGCTCAAGGCGTCCGCGGTCTTCAAGCGGATCGTGGAGCTGTCATGGAAAAACGGCGAGCCCGGCATTGTGTTCATTGACCGGATCAACGCGGACAATCCCACGCCCCATGTCGGTAAAATAGAAAGCACCAACCCGTGCGGCGAACAGCCGCTCCTCCCGTATGAATCGTGCAACCTCGGGTCCATCAACCTTGCGCGCATGATCTCGGACACGGGCGGGAAAAAAGAGGTCAACTATTTCAAGCTGGGCAATACGGTGCGGACCGCGGTACGGTTCCTGGACAACGTCATTGAAATGAACCGCTATCCGCTCCAGGAAATTGAGCACATGACCAAGGCAAACCGCAAGATCGGGCTCGGCGTCATGGGCTTCGCCGACATGCTGGTCGAGTTCGGCATCCCGTACAACTCGCACCAGGCGGTTCAGCTTGCCGAAGAGGTGATGAAGTTCATCCAGGAGGAGGCGCGCAAGGTGAGCGCGTTCATAGCGCGCGAACGCGGCGTATTTCCGAATTTCAAGGGATCGGCCTTTGACCGCGACGACGGACTGCGCATGCGCAACGCCACGGTCACCACCATCGCGCCCACCGGCACCATCTCCATGATCGCCGGCTGCTCGAGCGGCATCGAACCGCTCTTTGCCGTTGTGTACGAGAAAAACGTGCTCGATGGCAAGCGGTTGCTTGAAATCCACCCGGCATTCAAAAAAATCGCCCAGGACGAGGGGTTCTACTCCGACGAGTTCATGAAAATGGTAGCCTCAACGGGAAGCCTGACCAAGATCTACGGCATTCCCCGCAGAATCCGCGACATTTTTGTCACCTCGCACGATATCGAACCGCGGTGGCACATCATGCTCCAGGCCGCGTTCCAGAAATACACCGACAACGCCGTGTCAAAAACAGTGAACTTCAGAAACGACGCCACGGTCAATGACGTTGAAGAGGTGTTCCGGTACGCGTTTGACCTGAACTGCAAAGGCGTGACCGTGTACCGCGACGGCTCCCGCAAGAACCAGGTCATAACGCAAGGCACCGCAGGCGCTGCCGGCGGCGCCGCTGAAACCCCGTCCGCGCTTATGCCCGGCACGCTCCACCCCCGAGCGCGGCCCTCGGTGACCCATGGCCGCACCTACAAAACCAAGACCGGGTGCGGGACCCTGTACGTCAACATCAACTCCGACGCTTACGGGTTCTGCGAAGTGTTCACGCAGATGGGCAAGTCGGGCGGCTGCGCCGCCTCGAACGCCGAGGCGGTGTCCCGGCTGATCTCGCTCGCGCTGCGCGCGGGAATCGATCCGCACGTGCTGGTGGAACAGCTCCGCGGCATCCGCTGCCCGATCCCGACGTGGCATGAGGGTGAAATGATCCTCTCGTGCGCCGACGCCATCGGCCGCGTGCTCGAAAAGGCGATTACCGAGGTACTTGGCGCATCGGTCAATCCCCAGATCACCTTCACCGGCCTGGACATGGGCTACTGCCCGCAATGTCCCGAGTGCGGCGGCATTATGGAAACCGAGGGCGGCTGCGCCGTATGCAAGTCGTGTGGATTCTCCAAGTGCAGCTGACCTCTTCAGAAATTCAGCAGATGGTATCCGGCGAATACTTGCCCCGCAGATTCACCATGGGGGCGGAGGGGCCGGGCAGCGGCGCGCCGGGATAATCGGCGCAGGTGAGCGGAAGTGCGTTCGCGTGTTTTTTCAAAAAAGCCTTCCCCGCCTCGTGCCACTCCCTGCTGTATGACGGCTGCGCCATCCGTTTGACCGTCACGTCGCTGGTCACCACGATACGCGCCTCTTTCCTCGCGCGCACGCAGAAATCCAAGTCCCAGAAGTGCTCGCCGGCAAACGTCTCGTGGTCGAACCCTACCTGCCTGACAAGGGAGGTGCGCGCCGCAAGCATGCCCCCGTCGCACGCAACCACCTCATGGTCGGCCTTTTCCGTTGAAAACGCCACCGCGAAAAAATCACTGTTCTGGAGATGATAGATGAGCCGCCCCTTTACAAACGGCCTGCCTGCCGCGGTCCATGAATACTTGTCCCGCATCAGGTGCTGGGTGCCGGCAATACCGCACACCCCAAGCGTCCCGTCGCCCGCAAACTTCCGCTCAAGCGCCGCGGCCCAGTTCATGCTCATGAAATAACAGTCCTCGGCCAGAAACAGGAGCAGATCTCCGCTCAACTGTTCACACGCCCAGTTGTACGCGGCGGCATAGGCGAGCCCCGCCTTGCCTGCGTCAATGACCTTGTACTCATACGGCGCGCCCGCTGTTCTGGCGAGGTTGCGCTCCTGAACCGATCTGGGCATGGGATTGCGGCAGAGAGTAATGACGGTAATCATGACATGCACCTGCGCAGAAGTTAATAACAGGAGTAAAGAGGTTGTATCGCATCTATAAATAGGTGATGGAGGGAGAGAAAAGCAAGCAGGAAAAAACCGGCACGGATTGCGCATTATGCCATATCCTTCAAAAATTCCGAATCGTTGAAATCACGGGAAAACGGGCAGATTTAGGGAATCGGGCTGTCGCAGACATGTGACTGTTATACAAGCGGACGAATGCAGGTTTCAAGGGAACGCGTACCTGTTTTTATTATGGTCTTCCAGGTCAGCTTACAGTCTCCCTCACCGCCTCAATCACCTCCTCCACATCCTGGTCGCTCATTCCCGCGGACAGGGGCAACGACAGGGTGGTGGCGCCGATGGCTTCGGCTCTCGGGAAATCGCCCTGTTTAAAACCGTATCGTTCCTGGTAATACTGGTGCAGGTGCAGGGCCGTGTAGTGGACACCGGTGCCGATGTTGCGCTTGTAGAGCTCATGCATGAGGCTGTCGCGGTCAAGAGGGGTTTGGGGAGTGACGCGCACGGCGTACAGGTGACGGCTGTGGCGGGTAGCGGGTTCAGGATCAGGGGGAAGGAGCAGGGGCAGGTTGCTAAAGGCACTGTTATAGGTATTCCAGATTGTTTCCCGGCGCGCAAGGTTGGCTTCGAGCCGCCTGAGCTGGTGCAGGCCGAACGATGCCTGGAGGTCGGTCATGTTGTACTTGTACCCGGCGTCAACGACCTGGTAGTGGCGGTAGCCGGCATCGGAAAAGCGGGCCCACGCGTCCCGGCTCATGCCGTGCAGGGCAAGCACCTTGATACGGTCTGCCCAGGCAGTGTTTTTCGTGGCGACCATGCCGCCTTCGACCGTGGTCATGTTTTTCGTTATGTAAAAGCTGAAACAGGTGATGTCGGCCTGATGTCCCATGCGTGTACCGTTGTACTGGGCCTCGACCGCATGGGCCGCGTCGTCAATGATCAGGAGGTTGCGTTTGGACGCGAAAGCACGGAGTGCGTTCATGTCAGCGGGCCTGCCGTGAAAATGGACCGGCAGAATTGCGCGGGTCCGCGGCGTTATCCTGCGCGCCACATCAGCCGGGTCAAGCGTCATGGCATGGGGCAGGACATCGGCGAACACCGGGGTTGCGCCGGCATGGATCACGGCATTGGCGGTAGCGCAGAAGGTCATTGCGGGAACAATGACCTCATGGCCGGGACCGATGCCTGCGGCGAGCATCGAGAGGTGCAGGGCGGCAGTGCACGAGCTCAGGGCCACGCAGTGCTCGATGCCGAGATACGCGGCAAACTCCTTTTCAAACCGGTGCGTTTTGGGACCGGTGCCGAGCCAGCCCGACCGGATGGTGTCGAGCACCTCGTCGGTCTCCTGTTGGCCGATGTGGGGGGCGCCGAAAACCAGAAAGGAGCTTCTCATCATGTGGTGACTCCATGGAAAGCATTGGGGCGGTTTGAAGGTCGGACCACATGGAAAAATATATCCTGAACCCCGCGTGCGTGCTTACGGCGATGGCACGTTCAGGTGTGCCGCGGCAATCCGCTTTGAATGGTGAATGACCAATTGAAAAAGCGAATGCGCGTTCTGGTAAAAGCGGGCAAGGCATTTCGGCTTGACAAGTATTTTACGGTAATACATGATGAGTTCGTTTCCATAGCCCTCCACACACACGCCTTTGAGTTTTTCACAATAGGCGATGAGACCCGGCTGGAAAAGCTCCCTTATATCGTGCTCGTCCGGCCCCACCAGCCGGTACTGCGCTGAAAAACGAGGCGCGTCGGCAAACGGGATGGGGCGGTATTTGAAAACCACGTCGGTCCGTTTTCCCACATCGGCGCGTGCCGGGAACAGCCTGAATCTGGGAACCTTCATGCGGGGGTCGGATAGGTAGATAACGGTCTGACTGGTCCGCACGCCGCTTGGCTCCGGGCCGGTGAGCGCGTGGTAATCGAATATCCAGATATCCGGCGAGCTGATCCTGGAGCGAAGGACATTGGCGGCCGACGCCTGAAGCGTCGCGGCATCGTAGAGGTTGTAAAATTTCAGCTTTTCAAGAATCGTGTTGTCTTTTTCTGTATAGTCAAGGTTCAACCCCGCGCCTTCCCGCTTCAGGGCAAGCGGCCGCGACGTGCTTGTCGAGCGGTTGTAGACGAAAAAGAGAACGGCCAGGACGCTGGCGAACAAGACGGCTGCGATTACATACATCATATCATGGCAACGGCGTTTGACGGGTTCTTGGGTTCTCCGGAGACGCTGTTTGCATGGTTGCAGTGCGAACGCGAGCGCCCGGAACAATACTGATTATATCATTATGCGACCGGCAGGAAAAGGGCAACGCATCAAGAGCTTATTCCGTTTCGGCAACAAGTTTTTTCGCCAGTGCAATCTGACGCCGCACGCTCTGCCTGCCGGTGCCGCCGATGACCTCTCTTCTGGCAAGCGCCTGTTCCCATGAAAAAACAGCGCGAACATCCTTTGAAAACAGCGGGTGGAACGAGCGCAGAAACGCAAGCGGGAGCGCGGACACGTCGCGCTGTTTTTTGATACAATACGCCACGATATTCCCGACGATCTTGTGCGCTTCCCGGAACGGCACACCCTTTCGCACCAGGTAATCGGCAAGGTCGGTTGCAAGCAGGAGCGGGTCAAGCTGCTGTGACGCGCGCCTGCGGTTGATTGAGAGCGTTTTTACAACCCGTGCAAACACGGCAAGAGCACTGTCAATGTTCGCGATGCTGTCAAAAAGCGGCTCCTTGTCTTCCTGCAGGTCTTTGTAATACGCGAGACCGACCCCTTTGAGGGTCGCGGCGAGCCGCGTGTAGTTGCCGATGAACCTTCCGCATTTGCCGCGGATCAGCTCGAGCGAATCGGGGTTTTTCTTCTGCGGCATCATGCTTGAGCCGGTTGACCATGCGTCGTCGAGTTCGACAAGCCCGAACTCCTTTGAAGACCAGATAATCAGGTCCTCTGCATAACGGGAAAGAGTAATGCCGGTCGAAGCGATTGCCGCAAGGGTTTCAAGAAGGTGGTCGCGTGATGCAACGGCGTCAATGCTGTTGTGCGTAACGCCGGAGAATCCGAGCTCCTTTGCGATCGCGGTCCGGTCAATGGCAAACGCGGCTCCCGCGCCCGCGCCCGCGCCGAGCGGACAGGCGTCCGCTGCGGCGCGGGCGTTGATGATCCGTCTTTTATCACGCTCCAGGGCAAAGAGAAACGAAAGCCAGTAGTGGGAAAGCAGCACCGGCTGAGCCTGCTGCAGGTGCGTATATACCGGAACAATGACCGTGCCGTCGCGCAACGCCCGCTCAAGCAGGCTTTTCTGCAGCGCGGTGAGTGCCCGGACGATCCGCTCAAGAGAGGCTTTTGTAAACAGCCGCATGTCGGTCGCCACTTGGTCGTTACGGGAGCGTCCGGTATGCAGCCTCGCGCCGGCTTTCCCGATTTTTTCGGTGAGCAGCCGCTCAACGGCCATGTGCACGTCCTCGTCGGAGGGGGAAAAGGCAAGCGTACCCTTGCGCGCCCGGCCGAGGATATGCTGCAACCCGCGCTCTATTTTCACCGCCTCCTGCGCGCTAATGATGCGCGCCCTTTTGAGCGCGCGGGTCCAGGCAATGCTTACGGCGATGTCCTCTGCTATGAGTTTTTTGTCGACGTCAAGAGAATTGTTGAAGGCTTCCATCAGCCGGTCTGGGGTTTTTCTGAAACGACCGTCCCACATTTTCATAAACCGATTCCTTTGATGTTCATCTGGAGCGTTGTTCTGCCGTTCCAGACGTTTTCGTCAAGAGAAAAAGCGAGCGACACGGTGGAAGCGCCGCAGAGCTCCTGGAGCCTGGGTGCGAAATTAAACGCGATGGCGTCCATGACCCGGCCGTCGCCGCTGAGTGCCATTTTGAGGTGGTTGGAGCCGACGACACGGGGCGTCCTGCTGTGCCTGAGGTTCCTGCAGTAGAGCACCGGCCGCATGTTTCCCGGTCCAAACGGCTCCATGGATTTTACAAGGGAAACGAAGGTACCGTCGAGCATCGAGAGCGACACCTCGGCGTCGGCCCTGATGTTCTTCACCAGATCGTCCGCCGTCACCCTCCTTTTCACCGCCTCGTTGAAACGGCGTCTGAGGGCGTCGATGGAGGAGCTTTCGATGTTCATGCCCGCCGCCGCCTTATGACCGCCAAAGCTTGACAGCAGGTCAGCGCACTCGGAAAGCGCATCGAGCAGATGCACCGCTTCGATGCTCCTGCCCGATCCGCGCGCCATCCCGTCGTCGCCGACGCTGAAAAGGATGGCCGGCCGGTGGAACCGCTCGACCAGTTTCGACGCCACGATGCCGATCACGCCCGCATGCCAGGCGGTGCTGCCCGCCACGATCGCGAAATCGTGAGCGGGCCTGCAGTGGTTCTCGACCCACGCGCAGGCCTCAAGCCAGACGCTGTGGTCAATGGTGCGCCGCTCATGGTTCGCGGTGCGCAGCTCGCGCGCGTAGGAAAGCGCCGCTCTGGCATCATCGGCAAGCAGCAGCTCAACGCCGCGACGGGGATCGCCCAGCCTGCCGCCGGCATTGATGCACGGCGCGAGCTGGAACACGACATCGCGGGTGGTAATGGCTTTTCCGGAAAGTCCCTGCAGTTCGATAAGCGACGCGAGTCCCTTGTTCGCGGTTGTTGCCATCTGCCTGAACCCGAAACGGGCAAAAATCCTGTTCTCGCCGGTCAAAGGGACAATGTCGGCCGCGGTCCCGAGCGCCACGAGGTCTAGGTACG